>JAPLNP010000406.1 GCA_026401055.1 Planctomycetia bacterium | reverse complement strand
TGGCCCAATCGCCCGTGAAAACTCTCCCAGCCGCCGAACATGGCCAGGCCCGCTCCGTCGGCGACGCGATCGGCCAGCCGCTCGAGCTGCCCGGAGGCGAAGTTCGCGGCCGGGTAATCGCTGATGACGTAAAGCGAATACGGCTTTGCGTCGAATCCCACGGGCGGCTTCTCGGTGCTGGGCACGTGGTCGAAACCCAGCCCAAAATGCGTCATGATCCCGGCCAGGTAGATCGCCGCCTGACCCAGGTCGTCGTCGCCGAGGTAGCAGATCCGCCCGGGCATCACCGCTGGACTCCGAACAGGGGCTCGTACTGCTGGGGCGCGTAGAAGCTGAAGTTGACCTCGCGGAGATATTCGGCCGCGCCGCCCTTGCGATGCGCCTCGATCAAGAGGTCGATCTGCATCTGGCTCTCATACGCGCGGATGCCGCGGAGCTTGGTTTCGAGTATTTCGTCGGGCACGGCGATGCGGATCTGCGGCGGCTCGGGGAAGTCGCAGTAGGTCGCGTACTCGTAGACCCTGGGCACCTCCTCGATCGGCTCGCCCAGCTCGGGCCAAATCTTGCCCTGGGCATGAAACAGGCTGATGAGCATCTCGGTGTTGACGATCCGGTGGTCGGGGTGCAGGTCGCTGATCGTCGGCAGGATGACGCGCGTCGGCCGCACCTTGCGCAGGAAAAACGAATAGGCGTTTTGCAGGCCGCTGGCGCCGCCGATTTCCGTCGGGCCGCCCTGGGTCGAGAGCTTCCGGCCCTGATACGTGCTCAGATCGCAGTCGGGAAACTCCAGGAAATGGATCCGCTCGACCGGCAGCCCGAGAATTCCAAACGACGTTTCGCATTCCTGGCGGCGAATCTTGGAGATCGTGACCCGCTGTTGCGGGACGCAGTAGCCCATCCGGCCGTCGGTGGTGATGATCGCGTGGACCTCGGCGCCCTCGGCGATCGCGGCCTGGACGAACATGCCCGCCCCGGCAATGATGTCGTCGTCGTGCGCCGCGACGAACATCCAACACTCGCGATCGCCGCGCCACTCGGTGAACGCGTTGGCGACGTTCGGCGAGGTAGTGACCCCCAGCGGGCCGCGACGATAGTAAACGATGCCTCGTGCCATCCTTCTGTCCTCATGTGGCGCCGCCGCCCTCGGCGGTGAACCTGCCCCGGCCGCGGGCGGCTTATTCACCCGGCCGCGGGCGGCCGGGCTAACCGACGAACTCGTTGCCGATTTTCCGCGCTCGCGCCGGCTTGTCCAGGTTCACGCCGTTGGCCACGCCGACGCTCACCAACACGTTCCAGCCCGCAAGCAGTTCGAGCACCGCGTCGTAGCCCTCGACCGTCGGGATCTTGATCGTCGGGAAAATCGTCTCCTCGGCGGCGATCGCAATCACGCTCATGCCCACGCCGCCCGCGAGCGTCTCCTTGAACTTCTCGACCTCGGCCGGGAAGGGATCGACCACGAGCACCACGTCGCCGGCCTCCATCACTTCCTCGATCCCGTGCACCGCGTAGGTGCCTTCGAGATAGTCGCTCTTCTTCCGGGTGATCTCGTTCGTCTTGAGCGTCAGTTCCTCCGCCACGCCGTCGTTGCGGCCGGCAAAATAGACGGCCGACGCGCCGGCGATCGTCTCGACAATCGCCGGGTCGAGCCTCATTTCGAGCGTCGCCCGGGCGGCATCGGCGGCTTGCCGCTGGTTCTTCACCATCGGGCACTCGCCCGGCGCGAAGGGCCGAAGCAGCGAGCGATAGAACAACGCCTGTTCGACGACGCTTTTCGTGGCGGCGACCGCCTCCTCTTTGCCGCACGAGAGCACGTAGCACCGGTTCGCGGCCGCCTCCAACCGCGTGCCGGTGTTGGCCGTCAGGCCGAAACGCTTCGGGTGCCCTTCGTCGACGAGCTTTGCGAACAGCGAGATGACCTCCTTGGTCTGGCCGCTGTTGCTGGCGGCAAACACGGCGTAGTCGGCGAGATTGTATTCATGGGCCTGGCGCGCCCCGTCGGTAGCCACGGCCAAGGGGGCGCCCATCCGCATCAACTCACACATCATGCTCTTGGCGGGAAAAATCCGACTCGACCCCTCGCCGGTCAGAAAGAGTCTGCCCGTCTCTTGGATCACCCGGGCTACCTCGTCCGCTTGGGCGAAATCGAACCGACGGATAATCTCGCACGTCTGGAGCATCTCTTTGACCAGCGCGAAATCCTTGCACTTTGCCTCCGTCAAATTCATGTCGTCCTCGTCCTCCGCTTGGGATTGATTGCAGGAGGCGACTCCGTCACCGACCATCTGGGGGTCAGTCCCCGCTTCGGCGACGGAGCCGCCTCCTAGAATCTTGGTTCTTCCTCTGGGAGTCCATGGCTCCGTCAGCGCAAGTCCGAACTTACAACGATACCAGGCGCCTGCGGAATTGTTAAGGGGGGGGTCGCCGCAACGCCGGAAGACTCGGCGCAAAAGGGAGACTCGTTCCGGAAACGGGCCCGGACCAGTCCGCCAAGCTGTTTTTCTGCCCGGGCGTGACGCTTTCTTGACGCGCCATGGCGAGCCAGTATCATCTCACGGTGCTGCCCAAGCAGGGGGTGGCTTTTTTTCTGAATCATTCAGGCGTCCGCGCGGGCTCGGCGCCGTCGATGGTGGCCATGGCGGCGAAGAGTTCCGGGTCGATGTCGGTGCCGAGGAAGCGGACGGAGCCGTCGCACAAGACGAAGTTCAGCCCGTCGGCGTGCATGGCCCCCCAGCCGCGTTTGCAGGGGCTGGAATGGCCCTGGCCGTCGGCGGCCTTGCACCGATCGAAGTCGCCCCAGAGGGTCCGCGGTTGGGCGACGGCCGAGGAGACCGAGAAATGGGCGTAGGAATAGGCCCAGAACGTGCGGTATTGCGGCTGGGTGCGAGTGGTGGACTCGCCGACCAGGAGCGTCGAGGAGGCGCCGTCGCGGATATTGTCGATCGTCTCCGGCGTCAGGCCGCGGATGCCGACCGTGTGAAGCGGCCCGAACCAGCTCCGCGGATAGTGCAGATACTCGGCCGAATCGAGGAAGTTCTCGCCGTCGCTGCGGCCGGAGACCGCGCGATACGAGCCGGGCATGAACGGGACGTCCAGCGCGTAGCGGCCGGCCGGGCCCGTGGCGGGAACCGCCGGCTCGCCGGTGTTGAGATCCGCCGGGCAGACGTAGGCCGGCACCGACGTCTCGCGGACGCGGCGGTTCTCTTCTGCCTCGTTGAACCGATCGAAATCGTACGCCTCGTAGAGCGACGCTTGTTCGACGTAGGGCAGGATCGCGATGGCCCAATTCGCGCCCGTCTCGGGCTTGCCGCCGTGGGCCACGACCTGGTCGGCGTAGCACACGCCCTCGTTGAGCGTGTAATTGGCCGGCGGAAACGAGCGCAGCGCCGCGTGGTAGTTGTGCAAGGCCAGACCGATTTGCCTCAGATGATTCGCGCACTCGATCCGCCGCGCGGCCTCCCGCGCCGCCTGCACCGCCGGCAACAACAGCCCGACGAGAAGCCCGATGATCGCGATGACCACGAGCAGCTCGATCAGCGTAAATCCACGTGGACGATCTGTGGCGACGTGTTTCATCGGCTCATCCCCGCGGGAGGCATCTCCAACGCTGGGCGGACGCCGCCGTCAGCACCAGGACTCCGATCGCCAAGAGCACGCTCGCGGCCGGCTCGGGCACCGCGGCATCCGCGACGATGCCCTCGTGCCAGTGGCTCGCCAGGATCGCCGCGTCGGCGTCGCTGACCCGGCCGTCGCCATTGAAGTCGCCGTCGAACCAGCTTGCCCCCGAGGGCGTTTGCCAGTGGATGCCCAACACCGAGGCGTCCGCGTCGTCCACCACCCCGTCCGCGTTGGCGTCGCCGGGAATCTGAGGCCCGTGCGGAGCAAAGGCGTCGGGCCGGGTCGCCCACATCCGGTAGCCATCGGTAAGTGGCGACCCAAACTTCTCCTGGTCGAAAACGCCCGTGACGTCGATCGTCCCGACGGGCAGCGCCGCCGTGTCAAAGGCGTCGTCGTAGCCCAAATGCACGAGGAAATCGCGCGAGCCGTCGCTGACGGTCACCTCGCCGTTGCGCGACCAGTTCTCGCTGTCGGTGATCGTGACGCCTTCGAGCGCGACCAGGCGGCCCTGATACGCCTCGGCGCCCGACCGGGGACTGGCGCCGAAGAGAAACGTGCCTCCGGAGTCCATGATGTCGTCCATGGTGATGGCAACCGGGTCGGGCAATCCGTAGTCGGGATCGAGGACCACAATGTCGAAGTCGTAGGCCGGCGCGTTGTTGTGGTCCTCGTTCACGTTGAACTTCCCGGCGTAATGCCGCCCGGCGCGAACGTGAACCTCGACGAGGCAGCCCTCGCGCAGTTGGACCAGGGGCAGCGCGGGGTTCTCGGGATCGGGATCATTCGGATCGACGAGCCAATTGAGCCGGGCAGTTTCCGAGTTCCACTCCTCGTTCGAGTAGCTGAAGGCGTCGTCTTCGTGCTCGGGCACGGTGCCGTAGTTCTGGGCCATGTACATGCAACTGCCGGCCGGATCGGCCGGATCGATCGACTGGAAGAAAACCTGCCACTGGCCGCCGAGGTCGTAGTAGTTCTCGCCGGTGAACGGGATGAAATTGGCCGTGTTGTCGAGCATCTCGTCATAGTTGTTGATCACGACGCCAATCATCTTGATGGGCAGCGACACGGGCGAAAACGTCGGGGCGCCGGTCGCGGTGACCCCCTGCAACGTGCCGTGCGCGGTCAAGGGCAACGCACCCCAATCGGGGTCTGCCGCCAGGGCGAGCTTGGGCAAAATGAGCAGTGCCAGGACCGGCAGGAATCCAAATCGGCGTGCGGCGCGAAACACGGGTCGTTCTCCAGAGATGCGAGACCGCGGGGGCATTGTCCTTGGTACGGCGGGCGTGTGTTACGAAACCGTAATTCGTAATACTGTCCAATGTACCAGCCTCCTCCGGCTCTGCAAGCGACCCGCCGGCAGAACACCGAAAAAGTCGGGAGAGAGCGGCTGAAGGAAGAAGAGAGCCGCAGATGGACGCAGATCAACGCAGATAAAATAGGTTAGAATAGTAATTTAGATAAGATAGAAATGAAATGACGGTGCAAGAAGGCCTGGTTTCAACCGCTTCTCATCCGCGTCTATCTGCGCTCATCTGCGGTTACCCCCCGCCGGCGGATTCAAGCCCCCGATCGAGAGCGTGGACACCCGATTCTCGTGATCCAGGTCGATCACCCGGATCAGGTGGCTGTTGGTATCCGCCACAAACAGCCTGCCCGCAGCGGCCGAAATGCCCGCTGGCTCGTTGAAACTGGGCGGATCGTCCTCGGCGCCCGAGATGCCCGTGCCGACAAGGGGCTTGACCTCGCCCGACGCCGGGTCGATCACCTTGATCTTGTTGTTGTACGTGTCGGCCACGTACAGTCGGTCGCGGTAGTAGACGATGCCCAGCGGATGTTGCAGCCTTGCCCGGCCCGGCGGCCCGTCGACGTCGCCGAACGTGAACAGTCGGGCGTTGGCAAGCTCCGAGGTGCCCACCACCGTTCGCACCGATCCCTTGCCGTCCAGGGGCACGGCGCGGATGGAGCTACCCTCGCTATCGGCCACGAAGAGCCAGACGCCGTCCGAGGCCAGTCCGCTGGGCTGGGCAAACGACGAGGACCCCAGCGAATACAGCCGCTCGGGCAGAAGCGGCCCGTCGACGATGTCCTCGCGGCCGTTGCCCGCATAGGGACCGATCGATTCGCCGTCGAGCGTCATCCGCCAAATCTGGTGCGCTCCGGCCATCGCGACGTAGAGTCGCTCGCCGTGGACCCACAACGCCCAAGGGCTGTTCAGCGCCGTTCGCCGGCCGATGGACGGGCGCAACGTCTCGGCCGGCTTGCGGTTCTGCCCTCCGGTGCCCGCGAGCGTTTTGACCTCGCGTTTGGCCAGATCGACGGCGCGGATGAGGTGGTTTTCCGTGTCGGCCACGTAAAGTGTTTCGCCCACCAGTGCCATGCCTTGCGGCTTGTTGAACTCGGCAGTGGCGAAATCGCCGTCGGCCCGGCCGATCGCGCCCGAGCCGATCGTCTCCACGAGCGTGCCGTCGAGCCGGGCGACGGCGATCCGATTGTGGTTGCTGTCGGCGATGAACAGCCGGCCGCCCGCTTCGTCGGCGAGCACCTTGCTCGGAAAGCGAAGCGGCGTGACCTGGACTTTGGCCGCCTCGAGTTGAAATTCGAGCGGCTTCTCGTTGAGCAGTCCGAGCCGGCGGTAGTAGGGGATCGCCTTGCTGAGCACGTCGCGGACCTGTTCCATCGTGATCTCGCCGCTTTGGCCCCAGACGGCCTTGCCTTCGGGATCGATCAGGACGACGGTCGGCCACGATTGGGCTTCAAAGAGCTTCCAAACCTCCAACCGCGAATCAACAACGACCGGATGGCGGATTTCGTACCGCAGGATCGCTTCGGTGATGTTCTTGGCGTCCTTCTCGGTTTCAAACTTGGCCGAATGAACGCCGATGACCACGAGGTCTTTGGGGTAGGCCTCTTCGAGCTTCTTCAATTCCGGCAGGATGTGCATGCAGTTGATGCAGCAGTACGTCCAGAAGTCGATCAGGACGAACTTGCCCCGCAGTTCATCGAGCGAAAGCGGCCTGGCGGTGTTGAGCCAGGCGAGGTCCTTGGGCAGCGGCGGGACGTCGAGGCGCCGGGGGAATGGATTCTGAACTTGGGCCATCACGTCGCTCCCGCCGCGTCCGTCCAGCCCGACGGCCGCGAGAAAGATGACAGTCGCCGCGAGCCGCCGGCGGAATGTACCGCTTGGCATGAGCTCGTCCCTCACTGGTGCGGGTGCCGGGAGTATCACGCATCCTGCCAAGGAACTCTATGCGCGGTTTGTTCCGAAGTCAACTCGATCTGCTCGTCGATGAACGACACGTTGCCGTCAGCCCCGAGGCAATCGCCCCGGTGCTGGTCGCCCATCAGGAACAGGACGTTCGGCCGGGGACGCTTGGCGTCCGCCGCCAGGCCGCAATGCACCAGGTTCGCCAGCGCCGCCGAGCCGAGACCGGCCTTCAAAACGCCGCGCCGGCTGAGTTTCAGCCGTGAAGATGCGCTCATGGCGGTTCCTCCTCGCAATGGGGTGGCACGCCCTGAGGAACGAAGGGCGTGGTTTGCCGATTCACCACGCCCTTCGTTCCCCAGGGCGTGCCACCCCCGCGCTTACGCTCCTCGACGCATACAGCAATTCTTGAATTTCTTCCCCGACCCGCACGGGCACGGCGCGTTGCGGCGGACCGGCTGCCCGGCGTCATCGCCCGGGGCATCACCCACGGCATCAGCGCGCTTGGCCACATTCGCGGCCGGCCGGCCCGCGCGGACTTCCGCGGCCATCGCCTCCATCGCCCCGGCGACGAGGCCGAAGAACATCCTAAATCCCTCGCACAGGAAACTCAAACCCGGCTGGCCACCCAGGGTGGTCATCGTCCGGTCTTTGGGGCAGCCCCCTTGGCAGGCAAAGCGGTAGGGGCACCGGCGGCAATCGTCGGGCAGCCGGGCCGACTTGTCCCGCCCAAACTGCCGCTGGTCGGCCGCGTCGGCCAACTCGCGAATCGGCGTCTCGTGGATATTGCCCAGCCGATGCTCCGGGTCGACGAAATGATCGCAGGCGTACAGGTCGCCGTTGTGCTCCAGCGCCAGCGCGCGGCCGCACTCTTCGGCATAAACGCACGGGCTCCTGCCACGGTCCGTCCACGCCCCCAGCGCCGCGTCGAAGTCCCGGACGAACACCCGGCCGACGTCCCGCCGGAACCACTCGTCGAACACCTCGATCAGAAACCGGCCGAACTCGACGGGCAGGACGCTCCGGTTGTTGATCCAGACCTTGCCCTGGTCGTCAGTTTCCCGTTCGACAACCGGAATGAACTGCATGAACCGCACGCCGTGGTCGCGCAGGAACCGGTACACCCGCAGCGGGTGGTTGGCGTTGTGCTGGTGGATGCAGGTCAGCGTGTTGAACTCGACGCCGTGCCGCAGGAGGCGCCGCATCGCCGCCGTCACCCGTTCGAACGTCCCCTCGCCGGCGCGATCGACGCGGAACTTGTCGTGCATCTCGGCCGGCCCGTCGAGCGAAAGGCCGACGAGAAACCGGTGCTCCGCGAGGAACTCGCACCAGGCGTCATCCAGCAGCACGCCGTTGGTTTGAAGCGAATTGTGGATCCGCACTCCCGGCCGGGCGTGTACGGCTTGCAGCTCGACGACGCGGCGGAAGAAATCGAGCCCCATGAGCGTCGGCTCGCCGCCCTGAAAGGCAAAGTCGACCTCGTCGACCGACGGCGGCTGCGCGTCGAGGTACTGCCGGACGTAGGCGTCGAGCGTCTCGTCGGACATCCGCCAGGACTCGCCCGCCGGATAAAGCGACTCCTTGCCAAGGTAGAAGCAATAGGCGCAGCGGAGATTGCAGATCGGCCCGATCGGCTTGGCAATCACGTGCAGTCCGCGTTGTGGCCAGGGTGGCAGCGGCATTGCATGGGCGCCACGGAGTTCGCGGGGGAAAACCCACGTCGGCGCGATCGTGGAGGGGATTGCGTGGTGGCTTGGGTCACGACGACTGCATTCTATCACCGCGCCCGGCGTCCGCCAGCCGAGTACGACACAGCCGAAGGCGGCCGTGCCACGCGTCTGGACCGACTGGGGGGCGTTCCACGCGCTGACAATCGTCAAATAAGCTTGACATACGGCCTCCCAGCGAAGATCATGCATGTGGAAGCGACTTGGGCCGCGTTGACCTTGGGGTCCCAATGCCTTCGATCGGAGGGTATCGTGTTCCCGGCATTCGTTGCGAAGAAAGCAGCTTCCAGCGTCCGCGTCGGGACCGACGCAACCGTCGGGGTACGTGGTTCGGGGCACAAGCGGCGGCCGGCCGCGAGACGGCTCCTCCACGAGCCGTTGGAGCCAAGGATGCTGTTGGCCGCCGGGCCGCTTCTGATCACCGAGTTCTTGACGGTCAACGAGACCGGCTTGACCGACGACAACGGCGATCACTCCGATTGGATCGAGATCCACAACCCGACGGTTGCCCCAATCAACCTCGACGGCTGGTATCTTACCGATGACGACAACGCGCTGACGAAGTGGCGGTTTCCGGCGGTCACGCTCGCGGCGGACGGCTATCTGGTGGTCTTCGCGTCGGAGAAGGACCGCGTCGTTCCGACCTCGCCGCTGCACACGAACTTCAAGCTCGACGGCGACGGCGAGTACCTCGCCCTGGTGCTGCCCGACGGCGTGACCATCGCGCACGAGTACGCCCCGGAGTTTCCGGCGCAGGGGATCGACGTTTCCTACGGGCTATCGAGCTCGAACCCGGACGGCCCGGAAGGCTACTTCGCCATTCCGACTCCCCGAAGAGCCAACCCGGTCGCCGTGCCGACGTTGTCCGGGATGCTGACATTCTCGCGGACCGGCGGAACGTTCGTCGAGCCGTTCACGCTGACGCTGGCGACCGAGGTGCCCGGTGCGGTCATCCGGTACACGCTGGACCGGACGGTTCCCACTTTCCCGTCGTCGCCGGTATACACCGGTCCGATCACCGTG
>JAPLNP010000361.1 GCA_026401055.1 Planctomycetia bacterium | reverse complement strand
CTCGCATGCGTCGCGGCTCAGACCGGTCGTGGAAAGCCGTTGGGCCAATTCGTCGGGATCGGTCAGGTCGCCGGGATAGGACAGCTCGATCATGGGAGCGCCTCCGCTTGGTCTCCTCGCCCTAGCAGCCCGTTGAAAAAGTGGAAATTTACGTTTTGGGTGCCATGCCCACGCTTGCCGTGGGCATGTTTTCCCGGGAATTCACATGCTCACACAAGTGTGAGCATGGCACCCGACTACTTTTTCGTCAGGCTGCTAAGCGGTCGGCATTCCGTTTTTGCGCACTTTCAACAGGGGGTCAGCCGGCAAGGGGAGTTTCACGGCCCGGCCTGTTTCGGCCGCCTTGTAGACGGCCAGGATGATTTCCACCGAGCGGCGTCCCTCGGGGCCGTCAATCCGTGGTTTCGTGCCCTTCTTCATGGCCGCGAGCACGTCTTGGAACTGCCGCGCGTGGCCGTGGTGGCCGATGGCTTTCGGATCGGCGGCGCCGCCTCCGCCGCTTTTGCGTTGGGCCATTTTTTCACGGATCGCGGCGTCGCGCTTCGCAGGCCGGGCGAAATCCCACTTGACGAAGTCCTCTTCATCCATCACCCCCGAGCCGGTGGTGCCGTGGAACTCGATTCGTGGGAGATGGCCGGGGTAGCAAGCCGTGCTTGCCTCGATGACGCCCAGGGCCCCGTTGGCGAACCGCAACGTCGCCACGGCGTGGTCCTCGACGGCGATGCGCTGGTGGGCGAGCAAGGCGGTTTGCGCCCGGACTTCGGCCACCGGGCCCATCAACGCCAACAGCAGGTCGACGCTGTGGATGGCCTGGTTCATCAGGGCGCCGCCGCCGTCGAGTTCCCAGGTGCCCCGCCACGCGCCGCTGTCGTAGTATTGCTGGGTGCGATACCATTTGACGTAGGCGTCGCCGGCGACCAGGCGGCCGAACCGGCCCTGGTCGATCGCCTGCTTCAGTTCGACGCTCGAGGCGTGGAACCGCGAGGGGAAGATCGTCGAGAGGACCACGCCGGCCTTCTCGCACTCCTCGATGATCTTGTCGCAGCGCCGCAAGGTGATCTCCAGCGGCTTCTCGACGATGACGTGCTTGCCGGCCCGGGCGGCGGCCACGGCGGGCTCCATGTGGGCGCCGCTGGGCGTGCCGACGGTGACCACGTCGACCGCCGGATCGGCCAGCATCGCGTCCAGGTCGTAATACGCCCGGCAACCGGTCGATTGGGCCAACCGATCGGCCGCCGCCGGAACCGTGTCGAAGCAGGCCGCCAGCTTCGCCCCCCGGACGTCGCCGATCGCCCGGGTGTGGAAGTTCGCGATCATGCCGCAACCGATAATGCCAAAGCCGAGTGCCATGGGAGGTCTCCTTCGTCGAAAAACGTGCCTGCAGGACGATCCGGATTATAAGGCTGCCTAGCGTCGGCGCAAAGGGTGCCGGCCGCAATCGGCCCGGCGGACTGGACAAGCCGTTGCGGATCCGGCAAGATGGAGGGATGGGACGGTAGACGGTAGACGGTAGACGGTAGACGGTAGACGGTAGACGGTAGACGGTAGACGGTAGACGGTAGACGGTTTGATTCTTGCGGGGCAGTAGCCGCGAGGCGGAAGCCCGCGGTTGCGGTGGCCAGACGGTTTTGACTGTGGCTTTCACGCGCGACGGACCCCGCCGACGCAGTCGGCTGGCGTCGATGCTGCCGAAGGCGCGACTCGCCGACCTCCAACCTCCAATCTCCAATCTCCAACCTCCAACCTCCAACTCCATGCCTCACACCGATTTTACGATCCAGACGCTGGCGTGCCATCTGCACCTGACGCCGCAGCAGGTGAGCCGGCTTGCCGACCGCGGGCAACTGCCGGGGAGGAAGGTCGCCGGCGAGTGGCGATTTTCTCGGGCGGAGGTCCATCACTGGATGGAGCGGCGGATCGGAGTGTCGGACGAGGGAGAGTTGGTCGAGGTCGAGGAGGTGCTCGATCGCTCGGCCACGCAAGAAGAGCGGGAAATCCTGATCGGCGAACTCATGCCCATCGAGGCCATCGCCATCCCGCTGGCCGCGCGAACCGCGGGCTCGGTCATCCGTTCGATGGTCGAGCTGGGCGCGCGGACCGGCTGGCTGTGGGACCCGGAAAAGATGGCCGAAGCGGTCCGTTCCCGCGAGGAGATGCACCCGACCGCGCTGGAAAACGGCGTCGCGCTGTTGCACCCCCGGCGGCCGATGTCGGCGATCCTCGGCCAGCCGTTGATCACGTTGGGTCGGACGGCGGCGGGCATTTCGTTCGGCGGGAGCCACGGCAGCCTGACCGACGTTTTCTTTTTGGTTTGTTCGACGGACGATCGGGGGCACCTGCGGACGCTGGCCCGGTTGAGCCGCGTGATTACCGTGCCCGGCTTTCTCGAAGCGCTTCGGGACGCCCCGGATGCCCCGACGGCCCATCGGCTCATCGTCGAGACCGAAACGAATCTGCCGTGAGGCGGTAGACGGTTGGCGGTAGACGGCAGGCGGTACACTCACAGGAAACGGTCCTCCTCGTGCATCTCGGCACCTTCGACCCTCAACCTTCAACCCTCAACCCCACCCCCATGCTCCGGCCCACGATCCTGCTTGTTGGCGACACGCGGCGGCGCGAATTCCGCGAGGCGGACGCGGCGCTGGAGCGGGTGGGAGACGTCGCCCGGGCGGCGGACATCGAGGCGGCGGTCGGCGTGCTCGAAGAAGGCCGGGTTGCGCCGGACGTGATCGTCGTCGCCCAGGCCCAGCCGGGCCAGTTCGCTCCCGAGGCCGTCGATCGACTGCGACGCCTGGTGCCGCTGGCGCGGGTGCTCGGGCTTCTGGGCAGTTGGTGCGAAGGGGAGTCGCGTACCGGCGAGCCCTGGCCGGCGACCATCCGCCTCTACTGGCACCAGTGGCTGCCGCAGTGCGATCGGGAGTTGGGGCGGTTGCTCGATGGGCGGGGCTCGGCATGGGCGCTGCCGGCGACCGCCACCGACGAGGAGCGGCTCTTGGCCCAAAGCGTCGACCCCGCGCCGCGGCGCCAGGGTCTGATCGCCCTGTGCGTCCGGCGGTTCGAGATGCACGACTGGCTCGCGACGGCCTGCCGCCGCCAGGGCTACTCGACCGTCTGGCTGCGCCCAGGCGAACCGATCCGCGTCGACGGCGTCCGCTCAGCGGTGTTCGACGGCACGGACTGCGGGCCGGACGAAGTGGTCCAAATCGAGCGTCTCTCGGCGGAACTTCGACCGGCCGCGATCCTCGCGATTCTGGACTTTCCGCGGATCGAAGACCACGACCGCGCCCTTGCGGCCGGCGCCGCCGCCGTGCTGTCCAAGCCGCTGTTGCTGGACGATCTGTACTGGCAGTTGGATCGGATGTAAGACGTTTTCCCGCCGGAGACCATGCTCATGAAACACCCCGTCATGCCGTCGATTCTGCTTCTGTCGAGCCTCGGCACGGTTCTCTTCGCCCAAGACGCCGCGGAGCAGGTCGGCCGGCGGCCTTACGAAATGGTCTGGGCCAACCGGATCGAGGACACGCGCCCGCCGCTGGTCGATTTCGAGAACCTGGACGGCTGGAGCGTTGAGCGGAAGGATAGCGTCGCAAGTTTCGCCCGGTCGCGCGAGCAACAACTCTGGGGCGAGGGCGTCGGCAAGCTCGTGTATCGCGCCCAAGGCACGCGGCCGACCGTCGTCGCGCGGCCGCCCAAGCCGATCGCGTTTCCCGCGCCGATCGACAGCGTGAACTTCTGGGTCCACGGCAACAACTGGGACTGGGTGCCCGATCCCGCCACGCCGAAGGTCAACGTTGCTCTGCTGTTGCGAAGCAAGAGCGGCCAGGCGATGCACGTGCCGCTTGGCAACGTTCGCTGGGTGGAGTGGTGGCTGATGCACCGGCGGCTTTCGCCGGAGGAAATCGCCCTGCTCGATGGCGGCGGGACGCTGGAGGGCATCGAGATCACCGGCGGCACGAACAAGGACGACCGCACGCTCTACTTCGACAACCTCGCGTTCTACCGCGAATCGCTCGCGCCGCTCACGTTCGGGCCGCGGCCCACGCGGGGCATCGACTTGCCGCCCGGCCAAGGCACCGGGACGAACACCG
>JAPLNP010000234.1 GCA_026401055.1 Planctomycetia bacterium | reverse complement strand
AGGAGTCCGATCCGGAGTTGGTCCTGCCCGACCGCACGCTGTCGCTGTCCGGCGGGGCGATCGCGCCGTGGAAGGGAGCCGCCGCTGCCGCCCAGCGGAAGCACAAGGCGGCGCTCGACGAGTTCATGTCGTCGGCCGGGTTCCGCTGGAACACGCCGATCGAGAAGCTTCCGGCGGCGGTGGTCGACCGGTTGCTCCGAGGCGACGGCAAAGGGTTCTCCGGCGTGCTGGTGATGCTCGAAAAAGAGTTCGTTACGACCACGAGCGAGTCGAACCAGAAGCGGCTGGCGGCGTTCCGCGGCGCCGTGCGATGCGCGGATTGCGGGGGCTCGCGTCTGCGGCCCGAGGCCCGAAGCGTTCGGGTCGGCGGAAATGCCATCCACGAAATCACCGCGATGACGGTGAGCGAGGCACGCGAGTTCTTCGACCGGCTGCGATTCGACGCCGCCGACGCCCCGATCGCGCGGCCGATCCTGACCGAGATCGCCTCGCGGCTGCGGTTCCTCGACAACGTCGGCGTCGAATACCTGACGCTCGACCGTCCGGCCGACACGCTCAGCGGCGGCGAGTTGCAGCGGGTGCGGCTGGCGACCGGCCTGGGCTCGGGCCTGGTCGGCGTCTGCTACATCCTCGACGAGCCCTCGATCGGACTGCATCCCCGCGACAATAACCGGCTCATCGACGCCCTGCGCGATCTCCAGGACCGCGGCAATACGGTGCTGGTCGTCGAGCATGACGAGACGATCATCCGCCGGGCCGACTGGCTCGTGGACATGGGGCCCGGGGCCGGGCTCCACGGCGGGCAAATCGTCGCCCAGGGTACGCCCGACGAGGTCACCCGAGTTCCCGAGTCGCCCACCGGACGCTATCTCTCCGGCCAAGACAAGATCGAAGTCCCCCGGCGGCGACGCCGGGCGTCCAAAACCCGGGCGATCACGCTCCAGGACGTCACCACCAACAACCTCAAGAGCGTCACCGTTCGCTTCCCGTTGGGCACGCTCGTTTGCGTCACCGGCGTGAGCGGCTCCGGCAAAAGTTCCCTATTGAACGAGACGCTTTCCCGGGCGCTGGTCCGGCGACTGGGCGGCATCGGTCCCAGACCGGGTCCTCATGGCGGCCTTCGCGGCGCGAGCCGGATCGACAAAGTGGTCCAGATCGACCAATCGCCGATCGGCCGCACGCCGCGGAGCAATCCGGCCACCTACGTCGGCGTGTTCGACGAAATCCGCAAAGTGTTCGCCAACACCCGGGGGGCGAAACAGCGCGGCTACAAGGTCGGGCGGTTCAGCTTCAACGTCAAGGGCGGCCGGTGTCCCGAGTGCCAAGGCCAGGGCCAGATCAAGATCGAGATGAACTTCCTGCCCGACCTGTACGTCGCCTGCCCCGAGTGCCACGGCAAACGCTTCAACCACCAGACGCTCCAGATCCGCTACCGCGACAAGTCAATCGCCGATGTGCTCGACATGCGGGTGGACGACGCGGTGGGCTTCTTCGAGAACTTCCCGGTTATCGCCCGAGGACTCGAAAGCCTGCACGAGGTCGGCCTGGGCTACCTGACCCTGGGGCAGCCGTCCACGACGCTCTCCGGCGGCGAGGCCCAGCGGGTGAAGCTCGCCACGGAACTCGGCCGCGTCGATACCGGCAAGACGGTCTACATCCTCGACGAGCCCACCACGGGCCTGCACGTCGATGACATCAAGAAGCTCCTGGCCGTGCTGTCGCGTCTGGTCGACCTGGGCAACACGGTCATCGTGATCGAGCACCATCTGGACGTGATCAAGACCGCCGACTGGGTGATCGATCTCGGGCCCGAAGGCGGCGCCGGCGGCGGCCACGTCGTCGCCACCGGCACGCCGGAGGATATCGCCGCGTTGGCGGACAATCACACGGGGCGGTATTTGAGGGCGGTGTTGGAGAGAAATGGGGCTTTGTAGGAGGCGAGTCGGTCGGCGACAATCGGCCATGGTCGCGAGATCACCCCCCACGTTAGCGGTAGAAAGGACCTGTCTATTGCCCATTATTTGTGATAGAATCACAGTAGACGGTTGTTTCTCGCCAGGATGGACATTGATCTTGCTATCTTTCTGTGACAACGTCACGAATTGAGGCGTGATATGCTGCTCTCCTTTTCTGTGGCCAACTATCGCTCCTTCCGGGAGGAGCAGACGCTCAATCTCCTAGCCTCCAAGCGTCTGAGGCCTACGGAGGAATCCCCCCACTGCTGCGAAGTCCCCGGCGCGGGAGAACATGCCCTGCGCGTGGTTTCGCTCTACGGGGCAAATGGAGCCGGCAAGTCGAACCTCGTTCGAGCCCTTGCGCTTCTGAGACGTCTGGTTCTCCAGGGGACCGCGCCGGGCAAGTCGCTTCCCTGCCAGACATTCCTCCTGGACGACGAGTCTCCGGCCAAGCCGACTTCCTTTGAGGTGCAGTTTGTCCAGGAAGGCGAGGTCTTTCGCTATGGTCTGTGCTACGACGCCGAGCGTGTGTGGGAGGAGTGGTTTGGCGTTTACGAGGGAAAGAAGGAGCACAGCGTTTTCTCGCGCATTACGACCAAGGACGGCGAGGTCACGGTCGAATTGGGACCGCCGATTAAGGGCGTCAGGCACTCCCCGAAGATCAAGGCCCTGGCGGAGGTCGCCGCTCGCCCCAATCAGTTGTTTTTGACCGAGGTTGCCAATCTGGACGATCCGGAGGCCCAAGGCGTTTTCTTTGAACGCGCAGTCCGGTGGTTCGCCTCGACGCTGACGATCGTCGAACCCAGCACGTCTTCTTCCTCGCTCGCCAAGATGATTGCTTCGGACCAGAGTTTTGCCGAGTTCGCCGGGCGCTTTCTTAGGGATGCGAACACCGGCATCGCGGGCGTCGATGTGGACACCGAGCTACTGAAGTCTGAGAACTCCAATCTGCCTCCACGAGTTATCGCAAGAATAATCGAGCGGTTGGTGCCGGGGGACGCGATGGTCCTTTCCGGCGAGGATGGCGGGAAGATGTTCTTCGAGCCCGCAGGAAAGGACGCCGTGAAGTACCACAGGATTCTGGCACTGCACGATCAGCAGAAGGGACACCGAGCCCGGCTTCCGCTGCAGGAGGAATCCGACGGATCCCAGCGATTGCTCGATCTCCTGCCGGCCCTCTATCGACTCACAAGGCAAGGCGGCGTGTTCGTCATCGACGAACTCGAACGCAGCATGCATCCGATGCTGGCTAGGAAGTTCATCGAGTTCTTCCTGAAGGCCGAAGGTAGCGCGAAGAGCCAACTCATCTTCACCACGCACGAATCCACGCTCTTGGACTTGGACCTGATGCGCCGAGACGGTATCTGGTTCGCCGAGAAGGATCCGGAGGGAGCCACGCACCTTTATTCGCTGGCCGATTTCAAGGTTCGAAAGGATCTGCGGATCGAGAAGGGCTATCTTGAGGGGCGGTTCGGGGCGATTCCGTTCCTTGGCGGCATCGACCATCTGATCGAAGAGCAGGCCGCGGAGGCAAAGGCATGAACCTCCGCTGCAAGAAATCTCGCCCGCTGACTCGGCAGGAAAGCACCTACCGGGACGATCGGCTCTTCATCATTGCCACCGAGGACACGCACGCTGCGAAGCAGTATTTCGATATCTTCCAGAATCCGCGGATCAAGGTCAGGATCTTGCCCACCGAAGGCGGTCTCTCCGCCCCCGAATACGTACTCCAGCGTTTGGACGACTTCATGCGAGAGTACCAAACGATGGAAGAAGACGAGTTCTGGCTGATGCTGGACACGGACCATTGGGTGGAGCCCAACCACATCGCGGGCTTCAATCGGGTTTGTATCGAAGCCACTCAGAAGGGCTTCCAATTGGCGCACAGCAACCCGTGCTTCGAGGTATGGTTGCTTCTGCATGTGACGGACTTGGAATCGAGCGAGCAGTTCCGTCGATGCCAAGACGTGGTCCATCGACTGAAAGATACCCTCGGCGGATACCGCAAGCGGAGCATCGACCGCGATCGGTTCTCACCGGAGACCGCCGCTGTCGCCGTTGCTCGCGCAGAGAAGCTCGATGATTCGCCCGGGGACCGATGGCCCCAGAGGACCGGGACCCGCGTCTATCGCGTCGTGAAACAGATGCTCCCGGGGTGATCTTGTGCGAAGGCGATGGTCCGTCGCTCGGAGCCAGCCCCGTCTTCGGCTGCTCGGCGCTCACCAGTCATTGCCCAGCAGATGAATGTCGCCGGGCGGAATGTCCGGACGGCGCAAGGGATAGAACATGGTGACGTTCTTCTCGGGAAGCGGCTGGAACCGGCCCGATTCGTCCACGCGAATCACCTGCCGGCCCTCGAGCAGACGCCATCTCAGCCATCCGTACACTCGGGCGAGGTCGCGGGTGCAGAACAAGAGGCCCAGGTCCAGTTCCCGGCGGAAGGATTCTTCCATCGCCGCCGACATGACCTGTCGAAACAGGTTCGACTTGCGGTGCTCCGGCACGACCAGCACGTTTTGAACGCCCGCCGCGCGGACCCGCTCCGCGCCGACGAGTATCTCCCGCTCGACGAAGCCGCCGAGCGCGATGACGCGGTCCTCGAGCGCGACGAGAACCGACCACGTGGGGTACGTGCCGTGCCACGACCGCGTCGCGGCGAAGATTTCCCTGTCGACGGGAAAGCATTCGCACAAGGCGGCTCGGATGGCCGCATCCTGCTCGCTGGTGAGCGATGTCTCCGGAACGATTCGCGGTGTCACATTCAGACTCCTGGGCAGTACGGGAATCGCGGTGCGAAAGGGGACAGGTCCATTTTTCGGCCGACGCCCTTCTCGCACAACACACTCTCTCGCCGAAAAATGGACCAGTCCCCAGCCAATCGTGAACGGTTACCTCCTACGCGAGATGCCGCCGGGCGTCGGACAGGAGCTTGTCTACCGCCTTCAACGTGTTATCGTCCATCGGCGCGGGCCGGTGCTCGCGGAGGATGCGGTCCTTCGTCTCGCGGCACCGGGCGGCCATGTCCTTGCCGCCGTCCTCGGCCCAAGCCTGGAAGAAGCGGCGATCCAGCAGTTGCGGGAACCACAATTCGTGGCGGAAATGGCGGACGGTGTGCTGCTCGGCCAGGAAGCTGCCCGCCTCGATGGCGGCCGGGATCGTGTCGAGTCCGAGCTTCTCGTCGCTGATCTCGACGCCTCGCAGCAGTCGTTCGACATAGCCGATGATTTCGTTCTGCATCACGAGCATCGTCGGCGAGCTGGCCTGGTCGACGCCGCAGATGCCCATGTGGCCGAAAATGTCGGCGCCGGCCATGGCGCCGCAGGCGAGCGTGACTCCGGCTTCGAGGCCGGCCTGGGCGTCGGGGATCTTGCTGTCGGTGAGGCCGACGTTGATGTACACGGGCAGGCCGTAGGACTTCCCCAGTTCGGTCATGCCCACCGCCATGATCGCCTGCTCCGGGCCGGCGAAGATCATCTGCGTGGTACGCATGTCGAAGGCATGGGGGATGCCGCCGTAGCAGACCGCCGTGCCGGGGCGAATCTGCTGGACAAGGCAGATGCCCGCGAGGATTTCGGCGTTCTCCTGGGCCATCGTGCCGGCCAGCGTGCCCGGGGCGGTAGCGCCCGTCTGCGCCATCGGTCCCACCGGCACCGGCAGGTTGAACCGGCAGGTTTCGAAGAGCAAGTCGATTCCGTTGCGCGCGAATCGCAACGGACTGATCGGCTCGAGAAACGGATAGGCCGGCGGATGACGGATGGCCTCCTCCTCGCCACCGGCGACGATCGCGAACAACTCCAGGACGAACCGGGCCGAAGCCCGATCGTGAAACCAGAACGTGATCGGCTTCGTGGTGTTCTTCAACTGCTCGGCGGCGACGAACACGCAGCGGCACTCCGGCGGCAATTCGTGGGGATCCGACATCGCGCCGACGATGTTGATCCAGGGCAAGGCATCGGCGAGCCGGGCGGCCGTGGCGACGTCCTCCAACGTCGCGTAGCGCCGCCGCAGATCGTCCTCCAGCCAAAGGGCCTCGCCGGCGATGCTGTTGTAGTTCCGCTTGCCGACGCCGAACTCGGCCTTCTTCGAGCGGTCGCGCCCGTGGATCGTGAAGCTTTTGCCGGCGCGGTCCAGGCTTTCTTGGATCAATCGCTCGGGAAGCTTGACGAATTGGGTATGGCGATCGACGGTGGCCCCCGCCTCGCCCAGCAGCCGCAGCATCTCCTCATGCGGCACGTGTACGCCGACGCTCGCCAGGATGTGAAGCGATGCCTCGTGCAGCCGCCGGATCGATTCGTCGGTCAGAAGCTGGATTCGCATGGACGTCAACCCGTTTTCCCAATGGAGCCGTGGCGAGTGGTCGGGCAACCGCTGGCGGGGGATTGTCCCGGTTTTCGCGGCGCGGGGAACCTTGCGCCGCCAACTCGGGTTTTCGCCGCGACAATGGGACTGTCCCCCTTGGGGCATGCCGTGGGACGCATCATGTTCCGTAGGCCGCGCGAAAGACGGCCGAAAATGCGTGATCGAACCGTTGCAGGTCGTATTCCTCCGTGCAGCCGAGAATGAACGCTCCCGTGTCGCCCCCTTCCTCGACGTATTGACGGACGTAGCGCTCGATCACGTCGGCCGGCTGGTCGAAGAGGTTGCCCGGGATGTTGAGGCTGAGAACTTTGTCGGGCCAGGCTTGGCGGGCCTCGGCCACGGTCATGTCGCCCATCGGCGGCGGCGTGAACGCCTCGATCACGTCCAGCGGGACGCCGGCGATGCACTCGCGCAGCGGCCGGTTGGCTCCGTCGTAATGCGCGAACGCGATCTTCCCCGCCTGCCGCAGCACGCCGCACGCATGATCGTAGATCGGCTTGCAGTACTTCTGGAACAACCGCGGCGACATCACCGTGCCGGTCACGTTGTCGCCCAGCCAGATCACCTCCGCCGGGCTGTCGGCGGCGATGTCCACCTGCCGCTTGTACAGTCGCGTCAGCGATTCGAGCAACTCGTCGAACTCGGGCGCGTGAAGCAGCACGCCTTCGCTCCAGGCGGGCGTTCCCATGATCTCGACCAGGAGCCATTGCACGGGAATGGGCAGGATTTCGCCGAGCACGATGCCCGCGTCGCCCATCGCTTCGTTGGCAGCCCGATAGTCGTCCATTGCCGGCTCGATCTGGGTATGATCGAAGACGAACTTCATCACGCGGTAGTCTTCCACCGATTTGACAAGGTGTTCTTGGATCCATCGACTGCCGTAGGTCGGGTCGAGCGTGGTCCGCTCGGTGAGCGTGCCCAGCGGCGTTTCGATGCGCGTGACGGTCTGCTTGGCGCCCCGGTGGATCGACTCGCCGCGGTGGATCGTCATGTCCCGGTGTTGTTCCCGGAACACGCGGCGGCTGCCGATGGGAATGAGCCCCTCGTTGTGCAAGCGCTTGCCCGCGGGCGTATCGGGCAGGAGCCAGTGGTAGATGGTGACGGGAATCCGGTCGGCCTTCCCGCCGCGAAGAACCGTCATCAGCCGCCGGCGAAAAGTCATCATGGGCGAGTCTGCTTTCCCGAGGCGCCGCCAAAGCGAGGCAGGTATTCCGCCTGGGCCCGAAGAAGGTCATCGGCAAGCGGCTCGGCGGCTTCGAGCGCGGATGTCGCTCCGTCCAAGAGCAGGGCCTGGAGAAACTTCTCGCGGCTGCCCTCGACGGCCGCGTCGACCACCGTTTCCACCCACTGGAATCGCGTGGCCAGCGTGCCCGCCAACGCCGGATCGAACGCCGGGAGCATGATGGGCCGAAGCCCTCCGCCGTCGGCCACCGCGGGACACTCGACGATCGCCTCGGGCGGGAGATGGGGAACCTGGCCTCGGTTGGGCAGATTCACCGAGTACGTCCGGCCGGAATCCCCGCGGATGCTCTCGATGATGTCGACCACCTGCTCGTGTTCGCCGCCCATGCTGTCAAAAAACTCCGCCGGCAGCGGATCGGGGGAAACGGCGCGCTCCTCCATGTCCCGGTACACGTCGTCGCCAAGCTCGATCACCGCCTCGAACGGGAAGGCATCCACGCCGAGCGTCCTTCCATGGTAACTCTTCTCGCCACGGAACCAATGGGGAAAGAACTCCGTGACGTGCCGGTCCATGGGAGCGGGAAAGGCCCCAAAACGTCCCAGACACTGCCACGCGAACGGAAAATCGACGTTCAAGCCGGATTCATCCCACGGCGACGGCGACAGGCGAGGGTCGCCGTCCTTGGCAACCACTCCGCCGGCCAGACGCTGGGCGGCGATCTGCTTCAGTCGCGGCATCGCGTCGCGGCCGTCGATCCTCGCTTCGGTGAACCACGTGAGATGATTGATGCCGGCGGCCGTGAATTTCATGGAGCCCAGCGGCACGCCCAAGGCTCGGGCCAGGTAGGCCTCGACCTGGCACACGCCGTGGCACAGCCCCACCACGCTCGCTCCCGTCGCCTTGCGCACCGCGCGACACACCGCCGCCATCGGGTTGCCGTAATTGAAGAAAAGCGACCGCGGAGCCAAGTCGAGCACGTCCTCGGCGATCTCGATCATCGGCGGAACCATCCGCAACGCGCGCGAGGTTCCGCCGGGCATGACCGTATCGCCCACCGGCTGGAAAATGCCGTGCTTGCGGGGAACGAACACGTCTTGCTCCCACGCGCGGCGCCCGCCGACGCCGATGGTCGCGATCACCACCGTGGCGCCCGGCAGCACGTCGCGCCGGTCCGTGGAACTGGAGAGCGCCAGCGGCGCGCGCTGGGCCTCGATCATTTTGCGGACCAGTCCGACGGCCATCGCCAGCGAGTGGGCGTCGACGTCCACCAGGGCCACGTCGGCGTCCCACTTGCGATGGATCATGTCGCGCATCAGACCCCGCGTGAACATCGCGCTGCCGGCGCCGATCAGGACGACTTTCTCTCGCATGTTTCCGCCTCGACGGTGGGTACAAGATCGACCGAGGTTGCCGGTGTCTCCGGCGCGGCCAGGCTGATCACCACGATGCCGGCGAGGCTCAAGAGAATCCCGAGCAACACCGGCGTGTTCCACGCTTCCGCAAAAATCGCGATCCCGATGGCCGCCGTCAAGGCCGTGGTCAAGCCGTTGTTGAGCACGTTGAAGCGAACCACGGATATCGTTTGCAGGCTCTTGGTGACCAGGAGAAAGGCGATCAGATTCAAGCCGCCGGCGGCGAGCATGACGCCCAGGTCGCGCGGATCCGTCGCCCGCAGCGTATCGAGCCCCAGACGGTGGACGCACCACGGTCCCATGGCCACGACGCCCATCAGATTGATGAGGAACACGACGGCCTCGGGGGAAGTGTGGCCCGTGACGGTTTTCCGGACGCCCACGGTGAGCACGGCGAAGGCAAGGCCCGCCAGCATTGCCGCGGCAAGCCCCCAGAGGACGACGGACGATGACAACGGGTCGGCCGACGTCTCGCCGGCGGACTGCGCCCCCATGCCGAACGAGACCACGGAGAAGGTAATCAGCCCGATGGCGGCGACCTGGGTCCAGGACACGCGTTCGCCCAACACGATCAGGCCGAGCACCGCGCTGGCGGCCAGCATCACGCCGGTCTGTATCGTCGCGGTGACGGCCACTCCGACGACGCTCATCGACCAGATAAACAAGATATTGCCCGCTTGCGTCATCAACCCGATGGTCAGCAGCGCGGCCACCTCGATCCACGGCGGCAGCGCGGGCCGGCGGCGCGCGGCCTGCCAGAGCAGATACGCCCCGAAGACGGCCACGCTGACCGACGACTGCACGCAATTGATCCACGTCGGGTCGCACTGGCTGGAGACCCAGCGCAGGCAGACGTTGTACGCGGTGTAGGCCACGGCGGAGGCCACGCAAAAGAGCGTTCCGGCCTTCAGCAGGGACGAGGCGTTCGTGGGGGTGGGCTCGGAGGTCATGTTTCGTGATTATAGGGACGTGGGTTGGGAACGCAAGCAGTGTCGAGGCGGCAGCAAGCCCGCCATTGCGGACATGCCCAGACGCTTCAGCGCTGCTTGCGTTCTCCGACCATCGAACCATCCATGTCCTTCGACCCGTCCCGCGTGGCGAAGCCCCACCTGTAAGAGCAAGCCACGGTTCGCTCGGCTGGCCACTGGCCACGGACCACTGGCCACGGACCACTGGCCGGCGAGCGACCCTCCCCGTGACATCGGCCCATCCGCACCCCTCGCCATGAGGGTTCCTTGCGTGGGATAGGCCGCGGCGGTACAGTGACCAGAGCGCTCTTGATCATCGAGTCTCAGCCAACGGGCCGATCATGGAATCCGAAGGACCCCAAAAGTCGTGGATCGACCGTATTCCCAGGGTCGAAAGCCGGGCGGCGGGCATCTCGCTGGTGGTCAGCGTCGGACTGCTCGTCGTCAAATTCGTGGCCTTCTTTCTCACCGGTTCCGCCGCCATCTTCTCCGACGCGGTCGAGAGCATCGCCAACGTCATGGGCGCCTCCGTGGCGCTCTTCGCGCTGGGCGTGGCACACAGCCCCGCGGACGAGGAGCATCCGTATGGCCACGGCAAGGTCGAATTCCTCTCGGCCATGTTCGAGGGGAACCTGGTCCTGTTGGCGGCGGTGTTCATCCTGTTTCGCACCGTCGACGTCATGCTGGGCGGTGAGTTGGTCCGCGAGGGGCAACTGGAACTGGGCCTGTGGCTGACGGGCCTGGCCCTGGCGATCAACGGCGGCGTGGGGTTCTACCTGATCCGCACCGGCCGCAAGCAGGGCTCGATGACGCTCGAAGCCGACGGCAAGCACCTGATGAGCGACGCCCTGACGAGCATCGCCGTGCTCGTCGGGCTGGCGTTGGTCAAGCTGACCGGCTGGAGCTACTTCGACCCGATCACGGCGATCCTGATCGGACTGTTCATCGGCGGCATGGCGATCAACCTGCTGCGAGGCTCGGCGGCGAAACTGATGGACACCCAGGACCCCGAGGACATGCAAACGCTCACCAAGATCCTGGACGGCCACGTGGGTCCCGAGGCGACTGAGCCCCGCATCTGCGCGTATCACAAGCTGCGTCATCGCCACAGCGGGCGTTTCCACTGGGTCGACTTCCACCTCATGGTGCCCGCCGACTGGACGATCCAGCGCGCTCACGCCGCGGCCGGGGCGATTGAAGGCGAGATCGAACGGACCCTGGAACACGGCGACGCGACCGCCCACATCGAGCCCTGCGCCAGGGAGGACTGCCCACGATGCCGCGGGCGTTAGTTTTTTTGGAGTGCGGCGATTCATCGCCGCTTTTGTACCGGATCTGGCGTCGGCCGGCTGTCGGGGTGGTCGCGGGAGTTGATCGACGATCATGGCCGTCTTCCAAGCCGCTCAGGAAAGCGGCGATGAATCGCCGCACTCCAAAAAAAATCGACAACTAAGGAGAAAACCGAATGCGGTGTCTGTGCGTTTCGTGGAGAGTCCTTGCATTGACGTGGATCGTACTGTCGACGGCGGCAACCTCGGGCCGCGCGGCTGAGGACGCGGACGTTGCCGCGCTGGGGAAGGAAGTGGCCGGCACGGGCTGGATCGTGTTCGCCGCGCATCCGGCCGAGATCGACGGCGGACGGATCATCGAAGACCGCGAAGGCCGGGGGCAACTCGACCTCTACCTCGCCCGGCCCGACGGATCCGGACTCCGCAACATCACCCAAACGGATGCACTCCACGAATTCGGCGGCCGCTTTTCGCCGGACGGCAAGACCCTGCTCTACCGCCGGGCGCCGAAGGAGGCCTCGATCAATCACGACCGCTGGGGCACTACCGGCGAACTGGTCACGGCCGACGCCGACGGCTCCCATCCGGTCGTCCACGGCAAGGCCGGCGAGTTCCCCTGGGCGTCGCCGAGCCCCGACATGAAGCAGATTGTCTGCCTGTACAAGGAAGAAGGCAAAATTCGGATCTTCGACCTGGAGAGCAAGAAGCTCGCTGGCGAGATGCCCAGCCAGGGGATCTTCCAGCAGATGGTCTGGTCGCCCGACGGCAAGCGGGTGATGGGCACGGCGAACATCGCCGGCAGGAGCTGGAACGTCGTGAGCATCGAGCTGGCCACCCAGAAGGCGACGCTGTTGACCCGGGCACTCAACTGCACGCCGGACTGGTTCCAGGGCGATCCCGAGCGGGTCATCTACTCGAACCGCAATCCGGCGCTCTTTCCCGGGCAATTCAAGGACTACGGGCTGACGATGCTGATGCAGGCCACGGCCGACGGCAAGAGCCGCAAGCTGATCTACGGCAACGCCTGGCGGCACTGTTATTTTGGCTGCACGTCGCCGGACGACAAGTACGTCATTTTTTCCGACGATGCCGAGGACGGACTGGTGGCCGGCGAGATGCGGCTGCTGCGGCTGGCCGACACGCCGATCATCCCCCCGTCGCTCAAAACCCTGAAGCTGCTCTATCCGGACTCGAAGGAGGGACCCGTCTTTAGCCTGAAGCTCCCCAATGGCATGGCGCTGCGAGGGTTTGAACCGCACTGGACCTATGCCGAGATCGGGGAGAAAAAGTGATGGAAGCGAGGCCGTCGCATGCCGATGCGGCGTATCCACCCGGACCGGGCGTTTTGCGGGCGACGGCCGTGATCGCCGCCCTGGTGGCCGCCGTCTGGCTGCTCGCCCAATACGGTCGAGGCGACGACGGCGAGGATCCGTTCGTTGCCCAACTGGGTCGCATCGAGGTCACCGCCCGACTCGTGGACTGCCCCGACGAATTTCCCGACCTCGGCGCGTATCGCTACACCTACGTGGTCGAGTACGAGGTGCTGGCGGTCCATCGGCAGGATCCGGCGGGCAAGTACGTTTTGAAGCCGGGCGAGCGGATCTTCGTCGGCCATTATCGCCCCCGGCTGCCGCGCAGCCAGATTCGCGACGCCGATTGGGGCGATTCGCCCCTGGGCGGCAAGCTCGCGCGGATCGTCCGGGGCGACGTTCACCGCATGGCGCTGGACTATGAGTTGGCCAATTTGGCGCCCAGCGGAGCGCTGGACTATTGCTTCCCGGCCGGGGTGAACCGCTTCTTCGCCGTCTGGACCAATCCCGCCCGCCCGTAGCCGCCGCCGGCCGTTCGACCATGCTCTTCACCTCGCACATTTTCGTCTATTACTTTCTGCCGCTGTTGCTGCTGGTCTATTACAACTTTCCGCATCGCGGCCGGAATCTCTTGCTCACGGCGATGAGCTACGTGTTTTACGGGTGGTGGAACCCGTATTTCACGTCGCTGATGCTTTTCTCGACGGTGCTGAACTTTCTTTGCGGAAAGGTGATCGCGATGCCGGGGGCCCGGCCGGGGCGGCGCAAGGCGGCTCTGGCGGCGTCGATCGTCGTCAACCTCGGCTTGCTGGGGTTCTTCTAGTACTTCATGTTCTTCACCGACAGCATCAACGCCCTGCTGGCCCTGCGGGGCGACGGGCTCTTGCCGTTGTTGCGGGTGACGCTGCCGATCGGCATCTCGTTCTACACGTTCCAGGCGATGAGCTACACGATTGATCTCTACCGGGGCGAAGCTCGGCCGGCGCGATCGCTGGTCGACTTCGCGTGTTTCGTGTCGCTGTTCCCCCAGTTGCTCGCCGGCCCGATCATCCGCTATCACACGGTTGCCGCGCAACTGGACCATCGCGAGCATTCGCTGGCCCGATTCTCCGAGGGCGTGGCGCTGTTCATCCTGGGTTTCGCGAAGAAGGTTCTGCTGGCCAACGTGATGGGGGAGGTTGCCGACGCGGTCTTCGGCGCGGCCGCGCCGACGGCGCTGGACGCCTGGTGCGGCGCGCTGGCCTACGCGCTGCAGATCTACTTCGACTTCGCGGCGTATTCCGACTTGGCCATTGGGCTGGGGCGGATGTTCGGGTTCGAGTTCCCCCGGAACTTCGACGCGCCCTACCTGGCCGACAGCATCACCGATTTCTGGCGACGCTGGCACATTTCGCTCTCGACGTTCCTGCGCGATTATCTTTACATCCCGCTCGGCGGCAACCGCAAGGGTCCGGGGCGCACCTACGTCAACCTGGCCGTGGTGATGCTCTTCGGAGGGCTCTGGCACGGAGCGAACTGGACGTTCGTCGCCTGGGGCGCGATGCACGGCGCGCTGTTGGCCTGGGAGCGTTGGATGGGCAAGAACAGCCTGTACGCCGCGTTGCCCCGGCCGGCTCGCGTCGCCGTCACGATGATTCTCGTGCTCGTGACCTGGGTGCTGTTTCGCGCGGAAAGCCTGTCCGCGGCCGGCAGCTACCTGGCCGCGATGTTCGGCCTGTCCGCGCCGGGCAGCGCGAGCCTCCTGCTCTCGGCGGAGGTTTACACGCCGCGACACCTCGCCGTCATGCTGTTGTGCCTCATTCTGACCGTTCAGCCGATTCAGGCGTTCGACTGGTCGCGACGGACGCTCAACCCGGTGCATGTCCTGGGCCTATTGGCCCTGTTCGTGTTCGCGCTGGTGGTCATGTCCACCCAGGCGTTTAGCCCGTTCTTGTATTTCCGGTTCTGAGGGCCCAATGAAATCCCCTGCCCGACGGTCGCAGATGCTCCTGACGCTCGGTTTCCTGGCGGTCATTGCCGGCGTGCCGGCGGCGCAGATCGCCATCGAGCTTCGCCGGGGCGAACCGGTTCAATCGACGGACGTGTTCCGCTGTCCTCCCACGGCCGAGAACCTGCGCCGGTTCGAACACGCGCTGGAGGACGGCTGGTGGGGCCAGGAAACCCTGCGACCCCGGATGCAGCAATTCCTGCTGGCCACGCTGGGCGACACGGGCGCGAAGGCACTCGCGGGCCGCGAGGACTGGTTGTTCTATCGCCCCGGCGTGCGCTACCTCGTCGAGCCGAATCGGGCCGAGCGCGACGACGGCGGTTCGATCTGGGTCCAGCCGCCATCGGGCGAAACCCGGCGAGACAGCGTCGTCGCGGCGATCGTCCGTTTTCGCGACCAACTCGCCCAACGGGGAATCCAGTTGCTCGTGGTTCCGATTCCCGGCAAGGCGAGCGTGTATCCCGACATGCTCTCGCGGCGAGCCGAGGGCACGTGGCGGGACTTTCGCTCGCCCACGGAAGAACTCTTGGAGGAACTCGAGCGTCGCGGCGTGAATGCCGTCGATCTTTTCGCCGTCTTTCGCGAGGCGAGGCAAGCGGCGGCATCCGACCCCGCCTTGTATCTCGCCAGCGACACGCATTGGACGCCGGCCGGAGCCAAGGTGGCCGCCGACGCGGTGGCCCAAAGACTCCGGCAGCTCGACTGGCTCCCGGAGCACCCGTACAAGTACGCCGGGCGGACGGTTCGCGTACGCCGCAGCGGCGACCTCCCCGGCATGATGCAGGCGCCGGGGGCACGGGAGTGGTTCCCCGCGGAAATCGTCGAATGCCGGCAGGTGCTCGATCCGCTGCACGGCGGGCTGCTGGTGCCGGCGGCGGGCGGGCGCGAGGGAACCTACATGAACGAACACCTCGTCGACACGCCGATGGAGGCCTCGCTGCTCGTGTTGGGCGACAGCTTCAGCCGCATCTACCAGTTTGCGGAACCGGCCTCGCTGGGCGAAGTCGACGGCCCGACCACGTCGGAACCGTCCCAAAGCGAACCGCCCGACGACCGGCCGTCCCGTGAAGCCGCGACGGCGAAGAGACGCCTTCTACCCGGCTCGGCGGGGTTCCCCTCGCTCCTGGCCGACGCCCTGGGCGCGGCGGTCGATTATATTGTCAGCGACGGCGGCGCGGCCACCGACGTCCGGCGGCGATTGAGCGTGAATCCCGCAATCCTCGAACGCAAGCGCGTTGTCATCTGGGAATTCGCCGAACGCGACGTTGCCTTGGGCAAAGAGGGCTGGCGGGACGTGCCGCTGCCCTCGGCGCCCAATCAGTCCATGTGATTGGCGTTGACCGTCAACGGCTTCGCGGCACCGGCGGGTTCGCCGGCAAAACGGGCGTAGGCCAAGAGGTCGTTGACCAGGTCCTGCATTCTCGTGGCGCCTCCGACGATGTACGGCACGACGTCGCGCTCGGCGCGGAGTCGAGACTGGAGGTCGGAGGCCAACGCTTCCAGCGCCCCGGCGGCCTCGGTCATCCGGTGACGGGACCGGCGCGCATCGGCGTTGGGGATCTCCCGCGCGTTCAGTTCGTGCTCGAGCAGCCCCTTGGCGACGACCAGATTGCGAAACCATCGCAGGAGCGTCCCCCGGCTGATGGTGCCGATGGGCCGGTCGCCGGCGACAATCACCACCCGGCGAATCGAAACCCGGCAGAGAAACTCGTAGATCGTTTCGATCGGCGTGTCTTCTTCGTACCAGATCACGTTGGGTTTCATCACGTCGCGAACGGGGGTCTGCCAGGATTTCAGCGAGACCATGGCGGCCATCAGGTCCTTTTCCGAGAGGATGCCGACGAGCTTTCCGTCCGCGTCCACCACGGGCGTGGAGTTGATCCGGGAGCGGAGGAAAAAATCGGCCGCCTGGCCGACGCTCTCGTCCTGCCCGAGGCAAGCCACCATGGGACTCATGACCTGGCTTGCCGTGATGTCCTGAAAGACGCCGTGCCGGCTGGATTTCCTGACGTCGACGTTGTTGGCGTCGCTAAGCGATTGGAACGCGACCACGCTGTCCCGGCCCGATTGCTTGGCGCACAAGAGCGCCTGGTCCGCCTGGTCGACGAGTTCTTCGGCGGTCTGGGTATCGTCCTGCCGCTGGGCCACGCCGAAGCTGCACGTGATCCGCAAGTCCCGGCCGTTGTTCGAAATCACGTTCCCGGAAAGGGTTTTGCGCACGCGTTCCGCCCACCTGACGGCGTCCTCTTCGGTCGTGTCGGGCAGGAGGACGCAGAATTCCTCGCCGCCGTAGCGGCACGGCAGGTCGCTCGCGCGGCAGTTCTTCTGAAGCAACTCGGCCGTTGACTTGAGGATGGCGTCGCCGGCCGGATGACCGTGGACGTCGTTCACCCGCTTGAAGAAATCGATGTCCAACATCGCGCACGACAGCGGCGCCCCGGAACGTTTGACCCGGGCCCATTCCCTCTCGAGCGTCTCGTAGAAGACGCGTTGGGTCGTCAGTCCGGTGAGCGCGTCGGTTCGGGCGAGCTGCCCCAGACGCCGCTGGAGTTCGAGCACGCGGGCGCCGGCGTGCATCCGCGCCAGAAGCTCGCCCTGGTCGACCGGCTTGGCCAGGAACTCGTCCGCTCCGGCCTCCAACCCCTTGATCATCTCCGCCGGCGCCGACTTCACCGTGAGAAACAGGATGTAGACGTAACTCGGCAGGTTCATCTGGCGAACCCCGCGGCACAGCGCCAGCCCGTCCATTTGCGGCATTTCCCAATCGGTGATCAGAAAATCGGGGCAGTTCGCCTGGATCGCCTCGAGCGCCTCCCGACCATCACTTACCCCACTGGTATGGTAGCCGTCACGCTCCAGCCATTTCGACAAGATACGCCGCATGGCCGGGTCGTCATCGACCAGAAGCACGCTCGCCTGATACGAACTCATGGAATCCCCGTTCAATGATGCTCTCGACTCAAGTCCGACAAATAGGGGGTCGCTCCCGTTGGCAAATACTAGCTTACGCACGGTAAGAAAGGCCGGTTAGTTTTCCATGAATCGAGGGCGTAAATATCTACCAACCCCCCCACCGCATCAGAAAACCGTCACTTGCGTCACCAACCGACCCGCGCAGCGCGGTCCCGGCGAGCATCACGGACAGGTCGCCAGCGGCCCGGCATCCCGCTGGTGTCCCAGCCCTCGTGTCCTTTTCCCGCGCCCAAACATCGACACGGTGGGTAGAATAGGAATTGGCGTCCGCCGCCATGGAGAAGCTTCGCATGAATCGAGCACCGTTGGAGAATTCGCCGCTTCCGATCGACGGCCGGCTCCCATCTCACGACCAGCCGGCCAATCTGAAGGACGACTCGCCCAGGCGGGTGGCCGACCTGATCGAGCGGATCAAGGAGTCGGCCGACAAGCTGGCCAGCGATCACACCAGCCGCGGCGACCTGAAAATCCTCGCGCGAACGCTCCGCGAACTCCGCTACGCTTTCAAGGTCTTCTCGCCCTACCGCTCGTTGCGGAAGGTGACGATCTTCGGCTCCGCGCGCACGCCGCCGGGCGATCCATGCTACCAACAGGCCGTCGCGCTGGGCCGCGCCATGGCCCACGAGGGATGGTTCGTCGTCACCGGCGCGTCCAGCGGGATTATGGAGGCCGGCCACGTGGGGGCGGGCCGCGAGCACGCGATGGGACTGAACATCATCCTGCCCTTCGAGCAGGAAGCCAACTCGGTCATCGCGCACAATCCCAAACTCGTCCACATGAAGTACTTCTTCACGCGAAAACTGATGTTCGTCAAGGAATGCCACGCCATCTGCCTGCTGCCCGGCGGCTTCGGCACCCTCGACGAAGGCATGGAAGTGCTCACGCTCGTGCAGACGGGCAAACGCGACATGGTGCCGGTGGTGTTCCTCGACGAGCCCGGCGGCGACTACTGGGCGCATTTCCAGCGATTCATCGAACAGAAACTGCTCGCCCGGGGAATGATCGACCCGGCGGACCTTTCGTTGTACAAGCTGACCGACGGCGTGGACGAGGCGGTCGACGAGATCCTGCGGTTTTTTCACGCGTACCACAGCATGCGGTACGTTCACGACAAGCTGGTTCTGCGGCTGAACGGGCCGATCGGCGAGGAGCTTCTCGACGGGATCAACGCTCACTTCGCCGACATCCTGGTCCGCGGCCGGTTCACCCTTGGTGGTCCCTTGAGCGAGGAGAAGGACGACCCGGCGCTGGCCTCGCTGCCGCGTCTGATCTTCCACTTCGACCGCCGCTCGCTGGGCCGCCTGCGGCAATTGATCGACTGCCTGAATCGGGGAAGCCTCGCGCCGTGATGGACCGGCAACGAGATTCTCTCCACTTATCCGATTCTCACGGCATTCTCGGACAGTCTGTGTTTGGGAAAAACCGGCTGGGCACGCGGCGCGTCGGACATGGGCGGCTGCGCGGCGTTGGCGTGTTTCCGGCGCCGCCAGAACCAGTGACCGGCCGGCCCGGCCAACAGCGCCGGAAGGAACACGAGATTGGAGATCGACGATATCGTGAGCATGGTCAGCATGAGGATGCCGAACCGCCGGGTCGGCATGAAGGCGCTGAAGGCGAAGGCCGAGAGCCCCAACCCAATGACGGCCCAACTCTGATAGATCGGCTGCGCGCAGTCTCCGTAGGCAAACATGATCGCGTCCTTGCGATTCATGCCTTGGTCCTCGCCGCGACGGCACCAGAGCATGAAATGGATGGCGTCGTCCACGGTCACGCCCAGGGCCACCGCCGGAGCCATGACCGTGCCCGTGTCCACCACAATCCCCGTAAGGCCCATGAAGCCGAAAACACACGCCAGGGGAAACACGCTGGGCAGCATCAAGAGCGCCCCCGACGACCAGTTCCGCATGAGCACGATGATCGCCACGCAGATCAGGATCAGGTCGCCGACGAAACCGAAGAGCAGCCCATCAAACAGCGAATGCTGGGCTTTGTAAACCAAGGGGACCACGCCCGTGTACGTGGCGGAGAGTCCGGTCACCCCCCGGTCCTGATAGGACTGCACGATCGGATCCACGACCTTGCGCAGGTCCTCGACAAAGACTCCGTAGTCGAGATCGGTCAACGCGCCCACCCGGGCGCTCACCCGCCAAAGCTGCTCCCCGGCGGCTTCGTCGTGGCACCAGAAGCCGCGCAGATCCTCCCGGCTTCGCTCCAGCATCACGTTCCACGTTGCTCGCTGAAACAGGGGGACCCTGTCGGGAATCGGCTGCGCGAAGGTCGGCGCCGCCAACGCGCTGCCCACGTCGGGCATCTGCTCGACGGCGCGCTGCACTTCCTCGGTCAATCGCATCTGCTCCACCAGACTCAGTTGGCATTGATCCTCGTCAACGCGGAGAATGACTTCGACGGGCACCAGCGGGCCAAGGTGCTCTTCCAGCCAGCCGTAGTCCTCGATGATTCTCGCCTTGGGCGAGAAAAGCCGCATGAGCTTGACGGAGGTTTCCACGCGGGTAGCTCCGTAGACGCCAAGAGCCATTATGGCCAGAAAGGCCGCGGTAACCAGCGCGTGGTTGCGGAGGATCCAACGCCCGACGGGAACGCCGTGGGTGGTCCACAGCGTGTCGCCGACGGATTGCGTGGAAGGCGCCGCGGAAGGCTTCGGGCGCCAGACCTCCAGGAGACTCGGCATGTACGTGCACAGTATGACAAACGAGACCCCGACGCCCAAGGCGGAGTAGATGCCAAAGGTCTGGATGGGCACCAGTTCGCTCACCGCCAGCGAAGCAAGCCCGATGCCGGTCGTTCCGGTGGCCAGCGCCAGGGGCAACCAGGCGTGTTTCAGGGCCCGACCCGCCGCGCCGGCGAGTGGTCCGTGGAGCGTCGCGTCGCGGTAGTAGTTGGACAAGTGTATGGCGCCCGACGCCGCGGCGACGAAGACCAGCGCCGGCATGGTCATCAGGATGGCGTTGGTAGGCGTGCCCGTAACCCAGACCAGCGCGAGACTCGCCCCGGCGCTGAACAACGCCGTGGTGAACACGATCAACGTGAATCGCCAACTCCGCAAGGTCCACCACGACATGACCAACCCGATAAGGCCGCAGACGATGGCCAATTTGATCATCGACCGTTCGCCCTCGACGTCAATGGCGACGTTGTCGACCGGGGGGCCGCCCATGTGGATTTCGTCCCGCCCGATGCCGAAAAGCTCGGCCGCCTCATAGACGCGTTCGACCGCCGCGTGGAAAATCGCGCTTTTCGATTGCCGCCCGGGGTGCTTCCGCGTGTCCCAGTTTTGAATTTCCTTGGGCGAGATCGTCAGCAGGACGCACGTCTGCTTCTCGTCGAGCCCGACCACCGAGCCGCGCAGCCGCTTGAGGGCCTCCTCGCGCGATAGACCGCGCTGGTCAATGAGCTGATTCAGCAATTGCTCGCCCGTGGTAATGCTTAGAAACAGGCGAGATCCGCTGGCTTTCTCCTCGGCGTCGTTCTGCTTGCGAAGCGCGTTGGCGACGTGGGCGACCTTCTCGTTGCCGAGCGTGCATCCGTCCCAACTTGCCATGATGAAGGCATCGCCCTCAAAATGGTCCCAGTACCACTTGAAGGTCTTCGTCTCTTCGTACGCCGCGGGGAGCCACGATTTCACGTCGTTGCGATTGCTTTGCAGGGCGTAGATGGTTCCCAGGCCGATCAAGGGAAGCAGGAACGCGGTCACCGCGAGTATCGCCAAACCGCGGCGTTCGAAAAACGATGGTCCGGTCGGATGCATCCCCGCTCTCCTGTTCATCTTCCGCGCTCCGCAGTCTCGCGGACTCCACGACCCGGATCCAATGTCTTATCCCTCCCTGTCCACCCCACGGCGCGCTCGCGTTTGAGATCCCCCCGATTAGAGAGCATCTCGCCGGAAAAGCCGAAACGCCGAGCGACGCCCCGGCGGACACGCGCGGGTGGCCGGGAAAATGCACCTTCAGCGCGCGGCAAGAGCAGCCGCGTCCGCAGCACAACGAGATGGGTTGGGGGGAAACCCGCCGCCTCGTGAAGGGGTATCTTCGATCCCAAAAAGCGCCTCCCCAACGGAGCCCGCCGGTGGGCATGTCAGCGTCCGGGCCAGACACACCGTAAACGCGGCGAGAGTCGTCCTTGACAAAAAGATCGAGACTGACCGAACCCCTGGCGTCGAGACTGCCAACGGTCCACACCCCTTCAGGCGAATCGCATCTATTGTATCGACTAACGCCGACGCTGCAAGGGGACTTGCGACAATAAAACCACTCTCGAAAGCTATGAGATTACCCCCCAGCCGATTGTGTGGCTCGCGGTCGGCGTTCCTCTCCACGCCCCGCGGGCTACGCGGCGCTGAACTCGTGGACGGCGTCGACCAGTGCGACGGCGTTCTCGACGGGGGTTTCAGGAAGGATGCCGTGGCCGAGGTTGAAGATGTGGCCCGGCCGGCCCGCGGCCTGGTCGAGAATCGCTTTGGCGTGGCGGCGGATTTCGGTCGCGTTGGTCAGCAAGACGGCGGGATCGAGGTTGCCTTGCACGGCCCGGTCGTAACCGACCGCCCGCCACGCATCGTCCAGACGCACGCGCCAGTCGATCCCGATCACCGACCCGCCCGCCTCGCTAAGCAGCGGCAGCAGTGTCGGATTGCCGGTGGCGAAATTCACGACCGGCACGCCGGGCGCGATCGCCGCGATGACCGACCGCGTGTGCGGCAGGACGTGGCGGCGGTATTCGTCCGGGCCGAGGCAGCCGGCCCAGGAATCGAACAATTGCACCGCCTGGGCGCCCGCCGCGATTTGGGCATTGAGATACCGCGCGACGGCCCGGGCGAGCCGGCCCAGCAAGGCGTCCCACGCGGCCGGGTCGGTCAGCATGAGACGCTTGGTTCGCGCGAAGTCGCGGCTCGCGCCGCCTTCGATCGCATAGCCGGCCAGCGTGAACGGCGCGCCGGCGAACCCCAGAAGCGGCAGCCGCGGGTCGAGTCCCGCGCGGGTCTGGCGAACCGTCTCCATCACGTACTCCAGCGGCCCGAGGTCCTCGAGCTCGACGAGCCGCTCGACGTCCGCCGGCTCGCGGATCGGGTTATGGATCGCGGGCCCTTCGCCCGCGGCGAACTCGAGGTCCATGCCCATCGGCTCGAGGATGGGCAGCAGGTCGGCGAAGATGATGGCTGCATCGACGCCCAACTGCTCGACCGCCACGAGCATGACCTCGGCGGCCAGGGCCGGCGTCTTGCAGAGTTCGAGGAAGCCATGCTTCTCACGGATCGCCCGATATTGTGGCTGATAACGCCCCGCCTGGCGCATCAGCCAGATGGGCGTGTATTCGACGGCCTCCCGCCGCGCGGCCCTCATAAACGCGCTATCGTACCACGCCGGACGCTCGTGCATCCCTCGACCCTCAACACACCCCCAACCACTTACCACCGGCCACTCAACGCCAGCACTCCCAGGCCGTAAAACGTGTACTCGACGTCCGCCGCGTCGTCCCAGATTCCGCCGCGCAATCCGCCGCCGGGCTGCTGGAGCGACTGGGCGTAACGCCCGGCCGCCGGCAGGTCGACCGCTTCCATCGCGTCGAG
>JAPLNP010000082.1 GCA_026401055.1 Planctomycetia bacterium | reverse complement strand
TGGAGAAAGCGATGAGCACCAACCCCCAGTCACACCCCACTCTAAAGGGGAGCACGATTCAGCTACGCTTGCGGTCCGCTCAGAAGGAACTGATTGCCGAGGCGGCTCGGGTCAAGCAGACGACGCTCACCGGCTTCATGGTGGAGCACGCCGTCAGTGCCGCCGAGCAGGTGCTTGCCGAGCAGGTGCATTTCGAACTCGGGCCGGAGCGCTGGGAGGCGTTTTGCGCGGCGCTGGACGCGCCGCCCAAGGAGATCCCGGCGCTCCGCAAGCTTCTCACCGAAAAGAGCCTCTTCGATGGCGACTGACGAGCCGCTCGGCCAACCGACGCCGTTGGACAGGAGCCACGACCTTTCGAGCTTCGATTGCGGCGTGCCGGCGCTCAACGATTACCTCCGGAAGTTCGCTTACGCCAACCATCAGAACCGCTCCGCGCGGACGTACGCGGCGGCGCGCGGCGCGTGTGTGGTTGGTTTCTACACGCTCGCGGCAGGCTCCGTCCGCCCGGAGGACGCATCCCCTCGCACCGCGCGCGGCCTGGGCCAGTACCCCGTGCCGGTGATCCTGCTGGCACGGCTCGGGGTGGACGTCCGCGAACAGGGCCGAGGGCTCGGTAGAGCCCTGCTCAAAGATGCCATCCTCCGCGCCGCCCAAGCCTCCGACCTCATCGGCAGCCGCGCGATCCTCACCCATGCCAAGGACGAGCGAGCCAAGAGCTTCTACGCCCGATTCGGCTTCGAGCCCTCGCAGGTCGATGAGCATCACCTGTATCTCTTGATGAAGGACGTCAGGGAGACGCTGGGGTAATCAGCGGCGTTCCATCCGCCAACCACTGGCAACGCCTTCCCGCCTGAGCGAGTGGCACACTTGCGAGCTACGCCGGGGCCAACGCTTCAAGCTCCTTGGCCAGCCGCTTGCGCGCGACGTGGAGCCGACGCTTGATCGTGCCGACGGGCGACTGGAACTCGTCGCTCATCTCGATCAGCGAACGGCCGTGGAAGTAAAACGCCACGAGCGTCTCGCGGTCCAGCGTGCGGAGCCGATCCAGGCCGACGCGGACCTGATTTTCCCGTTCCCGAGCGAGCGCCTTGCGAAGCGGAGTCTCGTACTCGACGCCGTCGGCCTCGAACGCGCCCGGCTGGGACGCCAGGACCGGTCCGCGGCGGACCGCCCGATTGATCGCCATCCGCACGGCGATCTGCCGCAGCCAGCCAGCGAAACAACGGGGATCCTGCAGTTGGTCGATCTTCCGCAGCGCCTGCATGAACACCTCCTGACAGAGCTCCTGCGCGTCGGCCTGATTGCGCAGCCGCCGCAGCGCGATCGCGTAGACCGTCGGCTCGAAACGCTCGACCAGCCGATCGAACGCCTCTCGCTCGCCGTATTGGGCCGCTCGAACCAGGGCGGTCAGTTCGGTGTTTTCGGAGGTGGGGGTGATGGTTTGGAGTTCCATGGTATCGATTCTTCTTCGTCGTCAAGAGTTCATGCACGCGGAAAAACGCCCGGAGTCCGCCCGCGGCCGCGACGCGAAGGATGCGCAAGGGCGCGCGAACCTTCGGGTGGCCGCTCGGGCAGGAGATCCGTCGGAAAGCGTCGGATGCGACTAGTCTCTGCCCGGAGGCTTAGAGACTACCGCCGCCGCTTCCCGACCACGGACCGCCCGAGTGACCGGCCGGTCGGCGCGAATGGTTATAGACCATCCGGGCCGAGGGCCGGCGCGCAACGCCGACAGCGGGGCGTCGGTACACGGGTACCGCGATGCGTTGCGCTGCCGCCGTTGGGGCGAGCCGCTGCATGAGAAACCGCGCGTCAAGAAACAGGCGCCGCAAGCGGTAACCGACCAACGTCATCACGTTCCGGATCGGGCACGTCGTGGCCTTAGCGATCTTTTTGCCGGAAATCGTAATGAGGGATTGCATCGAACTACCTCTGCGCCTTGCGCGGTTCAATAGAAACAGAAGAACCAACCAAAAAATGGCAACCGGGCCGATATCTTCTATCTCTTCGGAAAAATCGGCCTTTGGCCACCCAGTCCATGAGGCCAAAACACCCGGGGACACGCCGCAAGCCACGGCCGACGTGCGTGAGCTGGCACCTCAGGATTCACTATGACAGAAACGTAACCCGGCGTCAAGTCTCCGGCAACACCCCCCGTCAGTGCGATAACCGGAGCACGCCCGACGGGGTCGCGCCGCCTGTCGCCACCAGAGACACGCGTCAGAGCGAGAGGTTCGCCTGTTTTGCGATCGACCCCACCGTTAGTATTTGGCATGGCCACCCGATATAGTGGTCTTCTGTATTCGAGCAGCGTTCGAGGCCGCTGACCCGGCTTATGCCACAAAGGGCCGCCCTTTTCAATAGGGGTGGTGAGAAATCCGGGTTAGGACCCCGAACGCAATGGGAAAAGGAGGCGATTCGCGCGTGTCTCGTCACGCGGTAGAATGCTGCCAGCAGTTGGGAGTTTGCCACGAGGGGCGCGTCCCAAACCAGATTCAGTCCACAAAGCACAAAAGCCCCAAACTTTTCCTCCGGTGTAGCTGGCGGCGTCTAGTTGATCGTGAATGATTCCTTGCCAACGAATGAAACTGCCTCAATCCTTCTTCTTGCTTTTGCGTGGCGAATCGCCCTTTCCGTCCGGTACATCGCTTTCGCCTGACCGACTGCTCTCTTCTTCTGAAGACATCGGATCTGCTCCCCTAACTTGCCTGTCTACGAATTGTTTCCGCGTCACGCCTGTAGACCGCGGATTGTGACTCTCGTCCTACCAGACCATAGATCGCCCACCAGCCGCAGCGCGGTATCCGACAGGAATTGCTGGCCCCAGCCAAGACCCCCCTTGGGGTAGAAGCGATGATCTTCCGTAACAGGTGATCCGGGGGAGACGCCTGGTTCGGAAAATCGTCGACGCTGGCGGCGCAACAAGAGGGCCCGCCCGGCTCGGGGCGCGATCCTAGCGACGAACCGGGCAACTTTTTTTGGAGTGCGGGGATTCATCACCGCTTTCTTGAACGGCCCGGAAGATGCGAACGATCGTTTGGGTGAACTTCCACACAGCGCGCTGAAGGCAAATCCAGCGCAAAAGCGGCGATGAATCGCCGCACTCGTGCGTTTGTAAGTGTGTCGAATCAGCAGGGTGGAAGTCCCTGCCAAGTTGGGTCTGAACGTTGTAACCGAAGGTAACTGCGTCCTCGTGAGAGGGGGTGGAGAGCAACTGGAGGTGAACCGCTGGTCCGTAGGATGACGAACTCGATTCGGCCGGTTGTCGTGGCCAACCTCCGAGTGGTGGTGAAGCCCAAATGACGCCATGGTCCCCGAGGGGATGCCGCCGGCAGGCCGCGCGGTAGGCCCTGGAGCAAAACCAGACCAGATTCCAGGGGCGACAACAGGTGGTTGGAGACGGAACGGCGGGAAGGCTCGATACATGAAACAAGGAGACCTGGGCGGGTACAAGGACGGTGTTCACTGTCCCTCAGAAGGACACGAAGAGCCGACTGCCCAGGAGTCAGAGCACCCATAGTAGCGAAGAAGCCGGGCAACGCCGGGGGAGCGAAGGGGTGCAGGAAGATGGATGTGTGATGTCCGAACCGCGGGAAACCCACACGAAACCGGTGAAAGTGTCGTTCGCGGCTACCCCGGCCGGAGAGCCCTCGTCGGTCAACGACTGGGCGAACCCGTGCGTCTGGACGGATCGCATGTTGACGGCACTCCGACAAGGGGTGCGAGGAGGAAGATGGCACACGTTGATTGACAAGGTGTACGCGCCGCTGAACCTGTTTGCCGCGAGCAGTCATGTGATCGGCAACGGCGGAGCGGCCGGAGTGGACCATCAAACGGTCGAGGGTTTCCTCGCCCATCGGCAAAAGGAGCTCCAACGGCTGCACGAATCGCTGCGGACGAACACCTATCGTCCCCAGGCGGTGAAGCGGGTCTGGATTCAGAAGCCGGGAAGCAAGGAGCAGCGACCGTTGGGGGTTCCCGTCGTGCGCGACCGCGTGGTGCAGACCGCGCTGCTGCACGTGCTGGAGCCGATCTTCGACGTCACGTTTTCGCCACACAGCCATGGTTTCCGCCGCGGGCGAGGGTGTCATCACGCCCTGGAGCGCGTGGAGGAATTGCTGGAGAACGGGTACGTGTACGTGGTCGACGCGGACCTCAAAACGAACTGACGCTGCATCCGACCAAAACGAAGATCGTCGATGCCCGCACCGAGGGTTTTGAATTTCTGGGCTATCACTTTCGAGGCGACCTGCGGTTGCCCCGGAAGAAAAGCCTCGCGAAGTTCAAGGACGCGGTACGGGAGAAGACGAAGCGAACCAACGGGCACTCCATGGATGTCGTGTGCGCCCGACTGAGTTCGCAACTGCGAGGATGGTTCACGTACTTTCGTCACTGCTACTGGACCGTGTTTCAGTCGTTGGACGGCTCTGCCTTCTGGCAGTCCATGCGCGGTTCGTTCAATCCTCTCAGAGGTAACACCATCAACCGGAGAGCCGGATGCGGGAAATCCGCCCGTCCGGTTCGGAGGGAGGGGAGGCCGAGCCAATCGGCCTTCCCTACCCCTATCAGAACGTCCATTGGCCCGGAGAACCGTGATGCACCGCATATACGCCCTTCGCACCTCGGCAGCAGCGCTGACGCTCATGCTGCTGATCCTCGGACCCGCCCAAGCGAACGAAAACGCCGACGCCGAAATCACGCTCTCCATGGGCGGCAACGGCGGCGTCTACTTCCTCGCCGAGCCGGGCGAACTGGTCGTCGACGTCCAGAAACGCGACCGAAACCGCCGCGACGGGCGGACGGAACTCCGGGCGATCCTCGTCGGGCCGGACCGCCGGGTCCTCCAGGACGTCACCATCCCCGACGACGAAAAGCCCCGCGCCAGCGGCCTCGGACCCGCCCAGCGCGTCCGCCTGTCCACCAAAGTCGAGCGCAAGGGCGTCTACGTGCTGAACGTCACCACGTCGCGGGACCGCTACGGCGAGGAGATTCTGTGGGGATTCAAGACCAACTGCGCCCGCTACCTGATCGAGACCTCCCGCGGCCACAAGGACGAACCGCACCAGGAGCCGATCGTGCTGGCCGGGTCCGATCGGCCGGCGAACGTCTGTTTCCCGCCGCGCGAAGGACCGGTGGCCATGGAGATCACGGACCTGCCGGCCGGCTGCGAAGACCTCACGGTGTTCGACGGCAAGGGCAAGTTGCTCGCCACGTTGCCGGTCGCGGACGGCCGAGCGTCGCACTCGTTCGCGGCCGACGTTCCCCGCGACGCCGCGGTCTGGCGGCTGCACCTGCCCATCGCCCAGGCGACCGTTCACGTCGACGGCCTCACGCGGTGGGACCCGAGCGACCGGTGTCAAAACCCTTCGTTGTGGACGCCCGAGCCGGCGTCGTACTTTCCGCTCGCGGCGTATCGGTGGCTCTTGACTCCCTATGGCAGAAACGTCTACGGCCGGCCGGGTGAGCGGGGCGACGCGCGCTTCCGCGTCCACAACAACTCGGGCGAAAAGCGGACGATCCGGCTCGAACTGGAACTGCCCGACGGACCGTGGCCGGTCGAACTGTCCGACGAGAGCGTCACACTCGGGCCGAAGGAGGCCCGCGACGTGACGGTTCGCTACACGGTGCCCAACGAAGGCGCGACGCGCGCCTGCCACGTTCGAGCGACCCCGGCGGAAGACCCGGGGTTCTCGACGTACTCGACGCTGAGGGTTCACTCCGGCGCCGCGCCGGCGGCCGAGCCCTTGAACCTGCCGCTGGTGCTGAAGCCCTACGAGCACGAGAACGAGCAGTTCGGCTACTCTCCAAACTACCCGGTCGAGTTCCAGGTCTATTTCGACCCGGCGAACCGGCCCTACGCACTGACGGACTCGGGCATTGCGACGCGGCGCGACGGCCGCTGGACGTCGATCGCGCTGGCCGACGCGGTGACCCGGCCGGACGGCTCGCGCGACGCCGGGGCGTGGGACATTCACTCTTCCAAGATCGCCTTCGACCGCCGGGGCGACGTCTACGTACTGGCTAGTTCGGCCGGGCGGGACGTGCTCCTACACTCGACCGACGGCGGACGCACGTTCACCGCTTACCCTATTCCGAACCCAAGCGGCCGGCGCGGCGCTCTGGACATCGAGCAGTTCTCCGGCCACAACGTTCCCGACGGCCCGCCGGCGATCACGCGATACACGCTGACCGCGGCCGATCCGAACCGAATCTGGCGGCGAATCCACGATCTCGAGTTGCTATTGCCCGAAAAGACCGCGTCCGGGCTGTCGTTCGGCGAACCGATTTTGATCTCGAAGCTTTGCATCGGCCTGGCCGACCATTCCGGCATCCCTTCGAGCGTCGTCTCGGGCGGCGGGAAGGTCCACGTCGTTTGGGCCGAGGCCACCGAGCCGGACGCCAAGGCGCCCGGCGTGCCGACCTATGTGGCGACCTACGATCGCGCCACGCGGACGCTGGGCAAGCCGGCGCTCGTGGCCCACGGACCGCCGCCGAACGACGTGCATAACTCGCCCAGCATCACGATCGACAGCCGCGGGTATCTCGACGTGCTGGCCGGCACGCACGGCCTGCCGTTTCCCTACGCCCGATCGCTCGCGCCGAACGACGCGGGCTCGGGCTGGACCGAGCCGGTTCCGGTGGGCGAGGGGCTGCCTCAGACGTACATCGGCCTGGTCTGCGGTCCCGACGACACGCTCCACGCGGTGTTCCGCCTGTGGCGATTCGGCGCCGCGCCGTTCGAGTCCAGCGAGCAAGGCACGTTGGCCTACCAGCGGAAGCGGCCCGGGCAGCCCTGGGAGCCGCCGCGGGTACTGGTCGTGCCGCCGTTTTCCGAGTACAGCGTCTACTACCACCGCTTGACCATCGACCGCCGCGGCCGACTGTTTGTCTCATACGATTACTGGTCAACCTACTGGTTCTACCGCAACGACCATCCCGGCGCCCGCCGCGCCGTGCTGACCTCTCCCGACGGCGGCGACACCTGGAAACTGGCCGAGGATCGGGACTTGTAGGAGCGAGGCAATAACCGATGCCATCATGTTGGCTCCGACCGGCCCTCGGTTCGACAGGGCATGAAATAGAGGATGAGGCAAGTCCCATTACTGGGGAGAGAAGGCATTTCGCCGGCGGCACGAACATCGTCAACTAAAAGGAATCGCGAAAGCGCGAAAGTGCGAAATCGCGAAACGGGAAGCCCAAGTCCTCCCACTCTTCCTTTCGCGTTTTCGTACTTTCGAGCTTTCGCGATCAAGACAACAAGAATCCAACGAACCTCCTCCGGCACACGTGTCTGACAGGCACGGCTCGATCTGCCGCTTCCTGCAGGGCGAGGTTCAGCTCTTGCCACCTACTCCCACCCAGTGATCTACTCCTTCGCCTCTTTCGCTCCGATCTCCGCTCCCTTTCGCGGCCCGATCTTGTCGAAGGGGATCGGTTGGAAGCCGGGCAGGTGCTTGAAAACCTCGGCGTCCGCGCGGAGTTGATAGTTGTCGTGGGCGGCGTCGACGAAGCCGGGGTCGTCGCCGGTGCTCCAGATTTCCGCCGGCTCGAACGTCCAGTTGCCGCTAGTGACGTCGCCGCAGCGAACCAGGACGTTGTTTTTCGCCCGATTCACCCGCGGTTGGCCGGGCTGGGGCTGCATGAAGCCGACCAGTTCCGGATAGCGGGTCGTGTAGGGCGGCTTGGTGATGTCCACGTCCTTGAGCAACCGCTCCTGCCAAAAGCAGTCTTCGCCGCCGTCGACGGTTCGCTTCCATCGGTCGTCCGGCCACGGCGCCGAGCCGATCGCCCGCTGGCAGTCGATGAAGATGTTGTTTTCCGCCCGATTGTCGTGGCCGCCGTGCGAGAAGACGGTGCCAAAGCTGCCCCGGCCCGGGTAGCCGCAGCGGAGGAAGACGTTGCCGAAGACAGTGTCGCCGCCGTCGCCGTCGTCGAAGTAAACGGCGGCGGTGCCGTGGCCCATCGGGCTTCCGATGTCATGCCAGAAGTTGTAGCGGATGAGGTTGCCGCGGCAGGACGGATTGCGGCCCTTGTACAATGCGCCGGCGTCGTCCGTCTCGGTGACGACGTTGCGGACGACGTTGTACTCGAACACGTGGTCGTTGCCCTGGAGGGCGATCGCCTGGTGCGGCGCGTCGTGTACGAGGTTATGGGCCGCGCGATTGCCGACGCCGCCGAGTATCAGTCCGTAGGCCGACGTGAACTGGTGCCGCGAGAACTGCCAGATGTGGTTGTCCAGGGCCTCGTGGCCGCCGGGCGTAAGGGTTTTGCGGTCGCCGCCTTCCAGAACCAGACCGCCCGTGCCGGTGTCGTGAATCGCCGAGCCGACCACGCGGTGGCCGGTTCCGCCGGAGACGTGGATGCCCAGAAGCCGCATGTTGCGGACTTCGCACGCCTCGATGCGATTGTCACGGCCGCCGCTGACCTGGATGCCGCTACCCAAGCCGGCTTCGACGATGAATCCGCGAAGGACGACGTTCTCGGTGTCGGCCAGCAGCACCAACGGCGAGTTGAGCGTCGAGAGCACGATCCGCGCGGACGCCGGGTCCGACGGCGGCCAGAGGTACAGCCGGCCCACCGCGCGGTCGATGTAGAACTCGCCCGGCCGGTCCAACTCCTCCAGCAGATTCAGCGCCCGGTACCGGCGTGGCGACGGGTTGCCCTGCTTGACGCCGTAGACGGTCGGCGTGGTCAAAGTGATCTGGTGTTTCTCGCGGTCGATCGCCTTGACGCGAATAATTTCCTCGTACCAGTCGTAGCACCAGTAGCCCTGGAGCCAGACGCCGGCGTCGACGTTCCATCGCTCGGGCCGGTCGCCCTCGTACTCGAAAACGCCCGGGCGGTTCGAGTTGTCGCCGACGCGGGGGATGGAGCCGGAGTCGATGATTTTGGCGATGGTCGTCCAGCCCTCGTTGGGCCAACACGCCAGCGCGAGACGCTGGTCGTTGAAGAACACCTCGGGCGAGGTCGGCGCGCCGCGGAAGTTGTCGGGAAGGCTGCCGAGTTCCGTGACGCCCAGCGCCCGCAGGTCGGCCCACAGCACCTTGCCCCGCGCGGCCGGATCGAGCCGCGCCAAGACGTTCTGGTCCGTCACCGGGCGGAGGGCGTCCGCCGGGAGCGTCGCGCCGCCGTAGAGTCGCGCGTCCTTGCCCGCCGCTTGCCACGTGACCGGCGCGGCGGCCGTGCCGGCATCCCGGGCGTCGAGCGTCAGGCTTTCGCCGAGGCGGTAGGCCCCGTCGCGCACGAGGACCGTGATCGGCTCGGCGAGCGGTCCGGCTTGCTTGAGTTGCCGAACCGCGTCTCGCGCCCGGGGGAGCGTCGCGAACGGTTTAGCCTCCGTGCCCGGATTGGCGTCATTGCCGTCGGGAGCCACGAAGAACGTGGCGGCGGACAGGGCGTGCGTCGTCATCGCCAGCAGCGTCGCGGCGAAGATGGTTGTGAGTTGATTCATGGTGATTCTCCTGCTATGCGGTTTTGCGTGAAAGGCTGAGATGATCGCTATTCACTGCTCAAGCTCTGCCCCCAAGCGCCCTTGTCGGTAGTCTACATCAATCTTGAACGTCGCGGAAAGCCAGGTCCTCACAAATCTGCTGAATAAAGCGCACGAATCCGCGTTGAGCGCCTGCCAAATCAACCGGTCTTTGGACGATCTCGACCACTGCGATGATCTGCCCCTCGTGCCTTATGGGCACGACAAGAAGCAGATAATCATTGCCGGTTCGGTCGTCCTTGCGGGCGGAATTGTCGGACGACGACCGCCAGATAACCGGCTTTCCCGTGCTTGCTGCCTTAGCGATGAATTCCTGCCGCTGTGGTGCGGACAGGTTATCGGGAAACGTATTGCCCGGCGGCACGACCGCGCAGCGAACTTGCCACGAATTGTCGATCGGCATCCAGAGGGCGCCTGTTCGAGCTGCTAGCGCGTCCAGCAGTCCTGAAACGAGTGCGTTGAAGAACTGATCTCGCGGGATGCCCGATCGCGATAGCCGCCTGATTTCGTTCACGAAACGGAGGATGGCTGACATTGTCTTGGTTCAGCATGAAATGGATGAAACTCCGGGGACACAGAATTCCAGATACAATGCCATTCGTGGCAAGTTGGGCCCGGTGCCATGCCCGCGCTCGCCGTCGGCATGCTTGCCCCGCCGCTATGCATGGCCACGCAAGCGTGGCCATGGCACCCGGCGCCTAGTTATCCGGAGCCGGACCCAAGGTGCGCCGACCGTCCGAAACTGGTCTAGTCCATGGCGATCCCGGGCGGATCCAAGCCTTCTGGTTCTTGCTTCTCATCGTTGCGTGTGTCATTTGCATTGGAAGAGCACGACGCCTTGTGGTGTGACAAAGCACAAAGGGAGGCAAGTGACAACGAGACAAGTACGGCGACGACGGCGTTTGGCATAATGGCGGAGGGAAAGTAGTGCTTTGTCGAGACTGTAGCAAGGAAATAGGGTTTTGGTCTTGACTCAGCAGCCTATAGTGTGCAGATTCTCGGGTTATCTGGTGACTGGGGACCCACGCCAAGGAGGGCGCCGCCATGCCGGGACCGGGAGAGTACCTGCCGGATGC
>JAPLNP010000479.1 GCA_026401055.1 Planctomycetia bacterium | reverse complement strand
AGGTCAACCTGCTGTTTGTGCTGGCCGGGATGATGGCCGGGCCGCTGCTGTTGAGCTGGCGTTGGGTAGGCACGTCGCTGGGGGACCTGAGCGTCCGCCGCCGTCTGCCCCAGGGCGTCTGCGCCGGCGACCTGCTCGTGGTGAACGTCGATCTGGCGAACACGCGTCGCCGGGTGGGAAGCTGGGCCATCGTCGTCGAGGAGCAGATCCGGCACTTCGGCCAATCGCCCATCCGCCCAAGCGTCTATTTCCCCTACATCCCGCCCGGGCAGTCGCGCGAGGCGGCCTACGGGGGCCGGCTGACGCGGCGCGGACGCTACGCCGTGGGGCCGTTTCGCGTGTCGACGCGATTTCCCTTCGGCCTGTTTCGCCGGACGATCACGTTGGGCGAGGCGGAATCGCTCGTCGTGTTTCCCCGGCTGGGACGTCTGGCCCAGGGCTGGCTTGCGCGCCACCACGAGGCGTTCGAGGGCTCGCACCGCCAGCGGCGGCGCTACAGCCACGTCGAGGGCGAGTTTTACGGCGTGCGCGATTGGCGCAGCGGCGACAACCGGCGTTCGATCCACTGGTGGAGTTCCGCGCGGCGCGGGGGACTGGTCGTTCGCCAATTCGACCAGCCGCACAACCGCGACGCGGCCGTGCTGGTCGACCTGTGGCAGCCCGCGCGGCCCGAGCCGGAGGACCTGGACCACGTCGAGTTGGCGATCAGTCTTGCCGCCACGTTGATCTCGGATCTTTGCCGCAAGGGCGGCGCGAATCTGATGTTGGGGACGACGGCGACGCCGGCCGAGTACACGAGCGGTCCGGCGTCGATGCCGCTCGTGCAGGACGCCATGGAGCGTCTGGCGCTGGCCGAAGCCGACAGCGAGGAACGCTTGCCCGAGTTGCTCGCGGGCGCCCTCGGCCGGATCGAGCCGGGCACGGACGTCATCTTGGTCACGACCCGTCCGATCGACCTGGTCGAGGCCGAGCGTTTCGGCCCGCTGTGGCAGGACCCCGTCCGCGCGGCGATCCTCCGGCGGGTCCGCGTCGTCCGGACGTCCAGCCGGGAATTCTTGCAGTACTTTCAGCCGGAGTGAGTGGCCAGTTGTCCGTTGAACGACTACTCCAGATCTCCACCGCGACGCTGGCGTCGCTGGGAACCCTGCTGTTGGGCATGGGCCAGCGCGACGAGCGGCTGCCAATCCTGGTCTTGCTGGCGGCGATTGCGTCGGTGTGGCTGACGGACGTGACCGGGTGGTTTCGGCTCAACCGGATCGTGGCCAGCGTCGTGGCCGTCGTGGCCTCCCTGGTCGCCTTCCACGAGGCGGTGCCGCTGGACAGCGTCGTCTCGGTCCTGGCCATCGCGCAGTTGCTGGTCTACCTCCAGATCGTCCTCCTGTTTCAGCACAAAGAAACGCGGACCTACTGGCAGTTGCTGGTCCTGAGCCTGCTTCAGGTCGTGGTGGCCGCGGTGTTCAACCAGGGGGCGGCGTTCGGGCTCTTGATGGTCGTCTACCTGTTCGTGGCGCTGGCCACGATGACGCTCTTGTTCCTTTACCGCGAGGCCGAACATTACCGCGCCCAGGCGGAGCCGGCGCGACACGACGTCCCGACCGGCCGGCGATGGTCCCTGGCCGCCCAGCAGCCGGTCTTCACCGGCGACGCCCGGGCGAAACGCCTGCAGCGGCCCACGGCCGGCCGCGATCTGTTTGGCCGGGTGGCCAAGATGGGCCTGGGCACGCTCGCGCTGACCGCCGTCGCCTTCTTCATCCTCCCGCGGTTTGGCCAGCCCGCCTGGCGAAGCATGATCGTCCCCGCCCGCCAAATGGTCGGCTACTCCGGCGAGGTCCGACTCGGCGAGTTGGGCCAGGTCATCGAAAGCCCCGAGGAGGTCATGCGTGTCGAGTTGATCGACGAAGCGACTGGCCGGGTCCACCCGGTCGACGATGCCATTTATCTGCACGGAACCATCCTGACCCAATACTGCAATCGCCGCTGGAGTGTCCCGGAGGACGCTCCTCCCCCGGCGCCGCCGCGTAGGCGGGGCCCTCGCCACTGGCCGGAAGGTTGGGGCCGTCGGCCGCCGAACGGCGACGACCGACGCCCGGGCCTGAACGGGGAAGACTACCGGGACGACCCGTTCGGCGAGCGCGATCCGGAGCAGCCACCGCGCGGCGGCGATCCGCGCGAGGGCGAGAGCCCCCGCCGGGAGTCACCGGAGCGAGACGGACGCCGCGGGCGGCGGGATTTCTGGGCCGAGAACTACCTGCCGCTGGAACCGGTGGCCGCGCCGCCGGTGGGCAACGTCGTCGACGAGAAAATCACGATCGAGCCGATGAACCGCCCCGAGCTGTTCGCCGTTCGCCCGTACTTCGTCACCGACGCGCATCCCGAGCTTCATGTCGATCCCAAGCGTGATCGCCTCCTCCGGGAGCGGAACCTTTGCCGCAGCCGCTACGCCTTCACCTTGAAGACGACCGCGTTTCGCCGCGGTCGTCAGGCGACGCTGGTCCCCTGCTCCGCGCGGCCCGACGGGGATGAATTGCTCCAAGTGCCGAACGATGAGGTCCCGTCGCTGGTCAACCTCGCCCGGCGATGGATGGCGGAGCCGGGACTGTCGGCCGACCGCCGGATCGACCGCGTGAAGCACCTGGAGCGGCGGCTGCGCGACTCCGGCCAGTTCACCTACAGCCTCAAGCCGCAGCAGCGGGACTACCACATCGATCCGATCGAGGATTTCATCACCAACCATCCCCAGGGCCATTGCGAATACTTCGCCACGACCCTGACGCTCATGCTCCGCAGCCAGGGCATCCCGGCACGCATGGTCATCGGGTACAAGTGCGACGAGTACAACCCGCTGGGCAATTTCTTCCAGGTCCGGCAACTCCACGCCCATACCTGGGTCGAAGCCTTCCTCGAACCCGAACAACTCTCCGACGACCCGGCCGACCCCCAGTGGCGCAACGGCGGTTGGCTCCGGCTCGACCCGACGCCCGGCAGCGACGACGACCCCGGCGCGGTCGAGACCGCGCTAGCGCCGGTGGGGCGCGGGCTCGACTGGTTCGACTCGATATGGAACAATTACGTCATGGAGATGGACCGCTCCCGGCAACGCCGGGCCATCTACCAGCCCGTCGTTCGCTGGTGCAAAGACACCTGGCGCCGCCTGGCCGATCCCGAGTGGTGGCGGGAGGTTTGGCAAAAGGCCCTTTGGGCGGTCAATCCTCGCCATTGGAACGTCGGCCAGTGGTTCAGTTGGCGCGGGGGACTGGTGGCGATGGCCGTCTCCCTGTTGCTCGTCCTCCTGTTCCGCGCGGCTCGATCCCTGCTCGGCGCCGTCCGGCGGCGGCTGCGGCCGGAAGAGACCGCCGGCGAGGCGGCCGATCGAGTCGAGCTGGAATTCTACCGCCGGCTCCGCACCCTTCTGGCCCGGTACGGCCTGCGCCGCCGGACCGGCCAAACCCAGCGGGAATTTGCCCAACTCGCCGGGGTGCAACTGGCCGAGCGCCTCGGCGATCCGTGTCTCGCCCCGCTGCCCGGCGAGATCACCGCCGCGTTCTACCAAGTCCGCTTTGGCCGGTTGCCCCTGGACAATCCACGCCACCAGGCGGTAGAACAAGCATTGGCCCAGTTGGACAAAGCCCACGAGCGAAAGCCAGTCCCATGAAGATCGGTCTGATCGGATACCAAGGTTCCGGCCGGAGCACGCTGTTCGCGTGGCTAACCGGGGTCGCGGCCGACCCCGCCCTGGCCCACGTCGGACAATCCGCCATGGCCGAAATCCCCGAGCCGCGCATCGACGCCCTGGCCAAAATCTACAACCCGAAAAAAATCACCCGCGCCGCCATCGAAATCGCCGATACCCCGGGGCTCAGCCGCGACCACGCGGGCAGCGCCGGCCGGCTGGCCACGTTGCGCGAGGCCGGCTGCCTCGTCCTGGTCCTCGCCGCGTTCGACCGCGGCGATCCGCTGGCCGATCTCGCCTCGTTCGACGAAGACCTCCTGCTGGCCGACATGGAAATCGTCGCCAACCGCCTCGACCGCGTCGCCCAGTCGCTGACCAAGCCGATCCCCCGCCAAGAACGCGAGCAGCTCCAGCACGAACAAGACACGCTCCGGCTAGTGCTCACGGCGATGGAATCCGGCAAACCGCTCCGCGAAAGCGACATGACCGAAGAGCAACTCAAAGTGACCCGGGCGTTCCGCCTCTTGAGCGAGAAGCCGCGGATGGTCATTGTCAACACCGCCGACGACGAGGAACATCCCGAGCGGTTCACGGACAAGTCGACTTCCGAGCTGCCGATCGTCGCCGTGCCCGCCGGACTGGAACTCGAACTGGCGCGCATGTCGCCCGAGGACCGCGCCGAATTCGAGGCCGAGATGGGCGTCGGCGGCGCGGACCGCGACGGGCTGATCCGCCAACTTCTGGCGATCTCGGGCCACAAGATTTTTCTCACGGCCGGCGAGAAGGAGGTCCGCACGTGGCTCTTGCCCAAGGACGGCACCGCCGTGGACGCCGCGGCGAGCATCCACACCGACCTCGCCCGCGGCTTCATCCGCGCCGAGATCATGACCTGCGCCGACCTGGTGCGTCTGGGCAGCGAGCGCGAGGTGAAAGCCCAACACCTGGTGCGCCAAGAGCCCAAGGACTACGTCGTCCGGGACGACGACATTTTGCTCATTCGGTTCAGCGTGTAGGGTGCGTCCGGACGCACCATGAAAGACTCACGCCGAACGCCGTTCTCGTCGATGTGGAATATCCATCGCGAGCGTCGGCACTGAAACCATTCCGGCGACGGCTCGACAGTGCCCGTCGGACCATGGCGTCTTCACGACTCGGGTTCAATGACCACAGCGGTTCCGTAGCACAGGACTTCCGTCGCGGAGCCTTTGCTTACCACTTCGGATGCGTCGTAACGCAAGCCCACGATGGCGTTGGCGCCCATTTCGCGAGCGTGCTCGACGAGAAGCTCGAAAGCCTGCTGGCGTGCCTGTTCGCACATTTGCGTGTAGGCCCCGATCCGGCCTCCAATAATGTTCTTCAATCCGCCGACGATGCCCTGAGCGATCGTCGGCGCTCGGACAATGATCCCCCGGGCAACGCCCTTGTACTCCGTGATGCGGTGCCCTTCGATGGTGAAGGTTGTCGTGACTGGCATGTTCATGGGATTCTCGCTTCGCGTGTCCAACTTGTCTCTGGGCCGTTTCCGCCTATCACCTGGAGGCCGCAGATTTGCGGCCAAACGCGCGGGCAACTGACTGTCGCAAGTACGCGTAAGACAATTAACTACCGGATATTCTTACGTTTTCGCCTGAAAAAGCGGCTATCGGGCACGCAATCCGGTAGTTAATTGTTTTACAGCGCCTAAGTCGAATTGTAACCGTTGGCTGCTTCGGTCCGACGATTCTTCCGGCGTCTTACGGCAACGGTATCGGCGCCACAAGGAACTCGTGGGCCGTGTCCGGCACTGGCTGGTACGCAGCGGGCGCCACGCGGTAACTGGTCAGGTTGCTTCCTTCAAAGCCAACGATTCAAAAATCGCTTGAACCTCAGGGTCGAAAACACCCATCCTTTGGAGTCCGAACTGGAGGATTGCCTTGCCGAACGGCGTGATGCGATAAGCCATCACGTCCTCAACCCTATCCTGGGCTGATGTTTGGAGTAATTCAGATGTAACTCTTGGATACTCCGTTTCAAAGGCCCCAAGCTGGAGGAGCCGGATGATTGCCTCGTTGTGTGCGTCGTTCAGGAGTGCCTGCGCAATACTGCGCCGTGGCTGCATCTTCGTCGTGCCGGTGTCGCTTGTGGCTGCAAGCGCACACCATGCATGCGCGTCCAGAGTGTGCGCCGCAGTCTGCACGGCAAGTTGCTTTCTGAGGTCAACCTCGCGTAACGCTTCTACTAATGAGTCACTCACGATTTTGCGCGCGCTATTTGGCTCATCCTCGGGCGCGTAAGTATTGACGCGGATATTTGCCACATCGAAGAGCAACGGATCCGAATCTGAGCGAAACAGCAAAACCTCTTCAGCCGGGCGCACGGCGTGAGCGATGCCAATTTCGTACATCACATTGCCATTTCGAATCGGACGATCTGCCAGCTTTCCGAGCGATGTGACATCTCCGAAAATGAGCCGAGCGTCCCGAATGTGCGTCAGTATCTCCGTCAGAATCGAATCCCCGATTCGCCGAGTGTCGACGCGTTCCGCTCTTAACGCATTTCCATTGACTACCACGGAAGATATGGCAGGTGCGATTACTGTCTGCCAGCGGCGGTCAAACTCCGGCACGAAGCTCATCGCCACAAAGACAGTGTCGTTGCGCGGGAATGCTGGAAACAGGTTGAAGTAGTTGTGTAACCGTTCACACCTCGGGGGAGTGTTCTTGATGAATTGATCTGGACTTGGATGCCGGTTGTGTGTCACAACGGTGGGCATGGAAGCGGTAATTACGGAAGAAATCATTGCTCGCCAGCCGCCGGAAGCGCAGGCCATC
>JAPLNP010000564.1 GCA_026401055.1 Planctomycetia bacterium | reverse complement strand
TCGCCGCCAGCGCCACCTTCGCCTTGAAAGCCTCCGAAAACGTTCTACGCGTCCTCGTCATCCATTCGCCTCCTGGAGTCTCCACTCCTCATCGGCGAATCCACCTTATTCACGCGCCCGAAAACTCCCGACCATTATACTGCAACTCGCCTTGGATCAGCACCGGAAACGCCGTAAACGCGCTGGAAAGTGACCGACGGACAAGTTCGGTCAATAGCGCTCCAAGAATTCCGTCCAGGTAGGCCCCCGCCGTCAAGCCTCGGCAAAACAAGGCTTTTCCCTTCATCGTGTTGGACAGACTGCGCGCCGGACAAATTTTCTTCGGCAGTCTTTCCATTCCGGCATTTAGAACCGAGAGTGCCTGGCGAGTATGGTGCTCGCCGCCAAAGACACTCGTTTGCCGGAGTAAACGCGATGAATGCTTCTGTGTCACCGCCGCAAGGCGGTATCAGGTTGGGCGACGTGCAAGTCGTCGCCGAGAAGTTGGGGTGCTCGCCCCGACACATCTACCGCCTTGCCGACGCTGGCCGAATGCCGAGCCCAGTCCGTCTTGGCACACTCGTCAGATGGAACCTGGCAGAGATTGACGCCTGGATTGCGGCCGGCTGCCCCTCTTGCCGAAAGGGGGCAATCCGATGATGTGCCATTGCAGGGAACGGATGGATACCACACTCGCGGAAAAGATGCTGGTGGGCACGCGGGGGGCAGCGGCGATGCTTTCGATCTGCCCGAAGTCGTTTTGGAATTGCGCCGCGCCGCGGGGGACGATTCCGAGTATCACGATCGGCGCTCGGCGGCGCTACGACGCCCGTGACCTGCGCGAGTGGATCGACACGCAGAAAGGGGGTGCATGATGGGAAACGCAACAAAGCAGAACGGCAGCGGAACCGTTTATGAGCCTAGTGCTTTGTCACAGCTTAATCTTGGGATGAAGGGCTTGAAATGCTGCGGTAATTGCCGAGTCAATCCGCATCCTCGATCCCAGTTTTTAGGTGTGACAAAGCACTAGACCCATAAAACGCAATCGCCGGACGAAGCGGGAGGTCGAGGCAATCCGCGAGGCCATGCACGACCAACTCGCGGAAGAAAACCCGATGACCGTCAGGCAGGTCTTCTACCGTCTCGTCTCGATGCGCGTGATCGACAAGACCGAGGCGGAATATCAAACGGTCGTTCGCCTGCTTGGCATGATGCGGCGCGCCGGCGAAATCCCATATTCCTGGATTGCGGACGCAACGCGGTGGATGCGTAAACCGCGGACGCACGGGTCACTTGACTCCATGCTGCGGTTGACGGCCGGAACGTACCGCCGCGCTCTGTGGGATGACCAGAACGTGTACGTCGAGGTGTGGCTCGAAAAGGACGCGCTGGCCGGCGTCCTGTATGACGTGACGGCCGAATGGGACGTGCCGCTGATGGTCACACGCGGATACCCGAGTTTGTCATTTCTTCACACGGCGGCCGAGCAGATCCGTGATGAGGATCGGCCGTGCTACTTGTACTACTTCGGCGACCTCGACCCGAGCGGCGTGGATATTCCTCGTCGTGTCGAGCGGGACATCCGCCAATTCGCCCCGGACGTGGAGATCCATTTCGAGCGCGTCGCGGTCACACGCGAACAGGTCGAGGAATTCGACTTGCCGACGCGGCCGACGAAGAAGAGCGACACGCGGTCCCGGTCGTTCAAGGGTGAATCTGTCGAGGCTGATGCTCTCCCACCGGCGATACTGCGGAAGATGGTTTCCGACTGCATCACCCAGCATATCGACGCCGACACCCTGGAGCGCACCCGTAGGGTCGAGGAGGCCGAGCGGGACACGCTGGCGCTGATCGTGGAACGATTGGAGGAAGGGGGTGGCCGATGACCAGCGCAGAATGGAAACGAGTCAGTGCGCGGCGACTATGCCCGGTGTGCGAAAAACCGGACTGGTGCCTCTTTGTCGGCGATGACGACGCGCCTGAGGCGGCAATCTGCACAAAGAATCGAGAGCCCGCGCCGGATCGGGGAAGCGGGTTGGTTGCATCGGCTGCGGGATTCGGCGACGGCGTGGCCCCGGTGGGAGCGGACAATTCGGCGCGCGGTCCGCATGATCCAACCGGAAGCCACGGTGATCGACTTCGGCGCGTTCGCGCAGCAATGCCGCGCGGACGCGACCCCCAAGGCCCTGGGGCAACTCGCGGAATCGCTGGGTGTGTCGCGTGAATCGCTGGACCGGCTGGCCGTTGGCTGGTCGGTCCAGGATCGGGCGTGGTCGTTCCCGATGAGCAACGCGGCCGGCGACGTGACCGGGATTCGGTTGCGACTGCCGAGTGGGCGCAAGCTGAGCGTCAAGGGCGGACGGGAAGGGTTGTTCATTCCGTCCGACTTTACGACGGAGGGCCGGCTGTTGATATGTGAGGGTCCAACGGACGCGGCGGCGCTGCTCGACCTGGGGTTCCCTGATGTGATCGGGCGTCCGTCCTGTTCTGGCGGCGTCCAACACGTTTGCGACCTGATTCGGCGACTTCATGTAACCAACGTGTTTATCGTGGCCGACGCCGACGCACCCGGACAACGCGGCGCGGAGTCGCTGGCGGGCCGACTGCTTATCCGTGGGGCAATGGTGAGAATCATCACACCCCCGGCGGGCATCAAAGACGCGCGGCAATGGAAGGGCTCGGGAGCGTCGGGGGTGGACGTGTCCTATGCGTTCTATTCCGCGCCGATGTATCAGGCGACAATCACAACGAAGAAAGGCAGGAAAACATGGGCGAGACGGAGCTAACCTTTGAATTCGTGCCGTCGGGTCGCAACGGCACCGCGACCGTAACCGCAACGATCGGCGGCGACGTGCTGGCTGTCGAGAGTTTCAATCTCACGAAACCCAAAGCGCGGGCGGAGTTTGCCGAAAGCGTCTGCCGTGATCGGGCCGGAATTGAACGTGACCAGGTTGACGCCGAACTCCTGAAGATTGCGGCGGAGTTGGCGCGCCGACCCGAACCATCCGAGCCGGTCGAGGCCGGTGACAAAGGCGAGCCCGACTATCTGGCGACGATGCCAGAGTCGGTCCGCGCGGCGGCGCGGGCGATGCTCGAATCGTCCGACTTGCTCTTGCGGATTCGCGCGGACATCGAGGCGTTGGGCGTGGCCGGCGAGCGCGAACTCGGCATGACGATCTTTTTGACCGGCGTCTCGCGGCTGTTGCCCCGGCCGCTGGCCACGATCGTACACGGGCCCACGTCCAGCGGGAAGAGTTACACGGTCGAGAAGGTGGCCACCCTCTTCCCGCCCGAGACGGTTCTGCACGCAACGCAGATGACCTTGCAAGCGTTGTTCCATATGGAGCCGGGAAGTCTGGTCAACAGATTCGTTATCGGCGGCGAGCGCTCCCGCGCGGAAAATGACGATCATGCCGAGACGACGCGGGCGCTGCGCGAAATGCTTTCGTCGGGCCGGCTGGTCAAGCTGATGCCCGAGAAGGGGGCAGGTGGCGTGATCGTCACTCGGCAAATCGAGCAAGAGGGGCCAATAGCCTACGTCGAGACGACGACGGCCAACACCATCTTCGACGAAGACGCAAACCGGTGTCTTCTCGTCCACACGGACGAGCGCGAGGAGCAAACGCGGCGAATCCTCGATGCGCTCTCGGGGCAGTATGAGGGTGGGCGACGATCCGGCGCGGTCCAGGAAATCATTGATCGGCACCATGCCGCGCAGCGGATGCTCCAAGCCCTCGACGTGGTTGTCCCGTTCGCGGGGAAACTCGCGGCGGCGCTGCCGGCTGAGAAGGTGGAACTGCGGCGGGCGTACCCGCTGTTGATCGGGTGCGTCCAGGCGTCGGCGCTACTCCACCAATTCCAGCGGAAGGTGTCCAGTGACACCTGCGGTCGCGTGATCGCCACCGGCGACGATTACGCCCTGGCGCGCCACCTATTGGCCAAACCCATGGCCGAGCGTCTCGGCGAGCGCCTGTCCGACGCGGCCCTGCCTTGTGTCCTATTCGCGTTGCACTGCGGGGAAGGTTAGCCATTCCCAAAGGGGCCACACATGGTCGGTCAGGCCGGCGGCCATGGCGGGAGTCTGCGGTAGCCATTGGCCGTTGGGGCCTCGTTGACGCAGCGTCCGC
>JAPLNP010000054.1 GCA_026401055.1 Planctomycetia bacterium | reverse complement strand
TTGAGGAGCGGCGAAGAAGGGGACAGGTCCATGTTTTCGGCCGACGCCTTCTCGCAGAACTTGTTTTTGGAACCGAAAAATGGACCAGTCCCCAGCCCGCAAACGGTTGCTGGATCGGGTCGCGTGTCGGACGATAGGCGTTTCGCACCCCGGCGTCAAGATCGACCGCCAGCGCATGCCCCGCTTGGGTGTATTGGGATGGTCAGCAACCGCGCCGAGCGGGTAGAATAGACGTATGAGTCGCAAGCGAGCCAAAACCGACGCGCACGGCCGAGGGGCCAATCCGACCGCGGCCCGGCCCCGGCGGAGGTGGGTCCTGCCGATGTGCCTGGTCCTGGGTGGAATGCTGATCGCCCTGGAGTTTCTGGTGTTCGGCGGCCACGACGTCAACGCTCAGGCGGCTACCTCCCCGTTGCGGCTGGAAGACATCCCGTTCGACGGCGCCCGGGCGTACGGCTACCTGAAGCAGATTTGCGAGATTGGGCCGCGGCCGAGCGGTTCGCCGGGCATGGCGGCCCAGCAGAAGTTGCTGGTCGAGCATTTCAAGCGGCTGGGCGCCGACGTCGAGATGCAACAGTTCACCGGCGCCGACCCTCGCGACGGCCGTGCCGTGCCGATGGCCAACCTGATCGTCCACTTCAAGCCCGAGAAGCCGGAGCGGATCCTCCTGTGCGCCCATTACGACACGCTGCCCTTTCCGATGTCGGATCCGGAGGATCCGAAAGGCCGGTTCGTCGGGGCCAACGACGGCGGCAGCGGCGCGGCGCTGTTGATGGAGTTGGGTGGCGACGTCGCCAAGATCCGGTGCAAGTACGGGATCGACTTCGTGCTGTTCGACGCCGAGGAGTACATTTTCGACAAGCGGGATCGCTTCTTCCTGGGCTCGGAGCATTTCTCGAAGCAGTACCGCGACAACCCACCGGGCTACCGCTACCGCTGGGCCGTGCTTCTGGACATGATCGGCGACGCTGACCTGCAGATTTACCAGGAGAGCAACACGATGTGGTGGCGCGACTCGCGGCCGCTGGTCGGGGAGATTTGGGGCACCGCCCGGCGACTGGGCATCCGCGAGTTCATCCCCAGGAAGAAACACGAGGTGTTGGACGACCACCTGGCGTTGCACAACATCGCGGGCATCCCGGCTTGCGACATCATCGATTTCGACTATCCGCCCTGGCACACCCGGGCCGATACCGTCCAGAAGTGTTCGGCGTTGAGTCTGGCCAAAGTCGGCTGGGTGCTTCGCGAGTGGCTCGGGGTCGCGCAGTGAGAAAAAGGGGATAAGTCCAATTCTGCCGTCCCGTTTCCCACAACCGCCACGGGGGCGTCGCGCCGAAATTGGACTTATCCCCTTTTTCCGAAGGAATGGTATTGCCGTGGAAGTTTGGGCCGGTTGGTTGTTCGCCTTGTTCCTTCTGACGTCGGCCGTCGGGCTGATGGTCTGGCATATCCGGACGTGGCGTGCCGCGAAGGAGCAGGACCTTCCGCCGAAAGACCGCGACTTCCTGTGGCGCCAGTTCCGCCGCCGGATTCAGACCAGCGCGATGCTGGCGGTCCTGGCGATCATGATCTTCGTCGAGCCGTGGCTTGTCGCCAATGAGGCCAAGGTGCTGCTCGGAGCCGGGATGTTGCTTCTGGTGTTTTGGCTCGGACTGCTGGCGGGGATTGACATCCTGGCCACGCGACACTATTTCGCGCGTCTGCGGAGCGGCTACCTGGTCGAGCAGGCCAAGCTGGAAATCGAAGCCCGGCGGCTGCGCAACCTCCGGGGCAACGGCAAGCCCGGCCCGAACGACGCCAGCCTCGGGCAGAAGAAAGGCCAGAAGAAGGCGGAGTGAGGGTTGTCGGTGACCGGTTGTCGGTTGTCGGTGGCCAGTGGAGAGCAACGCCCCCGCACTGCGTGCGGGGGGTGATGATGCGAGGAGCGACGGCGGCCGTCCCCCGGAGCGCCAACCGCGGGCTTCCGCCGCGCGGCTATTTCCCCAATCCCCCAATCTCTAATCCCCAGTCCCTAATCCCTAATCTCTCAACTCTCCCATGGACCCATTCCGTTTGTGCCTGGCGTTCGGACCCGTGGCGGCCTATTTGGTGCTCTTGGGCGTGGTCAATCTGAGGCGGCGGCCGTCGCTGGTCTCGGGCACGCGAGACACGTTCGTCCTGGGACTCGCCGTGGTCGGACTGGTCACGATCGGCCCGATCGAACTGTTCTTCCCCACGACGGCGGCCGTGTTGTTTGGGCCGTACACCTGGGCATTCTTGTTGGCGTTGTACGGGCTGTGCCTCGTGCTGGTGTTGTTGATGGCCCGGCCGCGCCTCGTGATCTACAACATTTCGGTCGACCAGTTGCGCCCCGTCCTGGCCGACCTGGTCGAAGGACTCGATCCGGAAGGCCGATGGGCGGGCGATAGCCTGGTGCTGCCGCAGTTGGGCATCCAACTGCACCTGGACAACTCGCCCGCGATGCGCAACGTTTCGCTGGTGGCCAGCGGTCCGAATCAGAACTATCTGGGCTGGCGGAAGCTGCAAGTGTCGCTGGCCGGGGCGTTGGCCAAGTTCGCGGTCCGCCGCAACTACCGATGTCTGGGCTTGTTGGCGGCCGGAGCGATCGTGACCGCGATTTTGGCCACGATGGTCGCCGCCGATCCCCAGCAGGTCGCCCAGTCGATGCGCGACATGCTGCGGCCATAGTCCGATTTGGGAGTGCGGCGATTTATCGCCGCTTTCTTTGAGTCCATATGAGCCTCCACGCCGCGCGCCGATAACGGACCCTGCGCAAAAGCGGCGATGAATCGCCGCACTCCAAAATGCCTTGACGGTCGCCGTTGGCGCCTGCTACGATGGCGCCATGGACGGATTGCTTCCCTAAGATCCTACCCCTTCCAACCCGGGAGACTACCATGCCCAACTCCAATCGCCGAGAGTTTCTCAAGTCGTCGGCCGTCGCGACCACCGCCGCGCTGGCCGTTCCCGCCATCGCCCGAGCGCAAGGCAGCCCCAACGACCGCGTCCGCGTCGGCCTGGTGGGCCTTGGCGGGCGGATGTCCTCGCACGTCGCCGCCCTGGCCCAAATGGACAAGGAGAACGTCGAGATCGTCGCGATCTGCGACTGCGACCAGGACCGGTTGGGCTCGGCCGCCGACCGCTACCCGGGCCTGGCCGGAAAAAAGCTCACCACCTACACCGAACAGCGCAAGCTCTTCGACGACAAGGCGATCGACGCCGTGAGCTTCGCCACGCAGGACCACTGGCACGCGTTGCAGACGATTTGGGCCTGTCAGGCGGGCAAGGACGTTTACGTCGAGAAGCCCGCCACGCACAACATCTGGGAAGGACGCAAGATGGTCGAGGCCGCGCGGAAGTACGGCCGCATGGTCCAAATCGGCACGCAAAACCGCTCGAGCCCCAACGTGATGGAAGGCATCCGCCAGCTCAAGGAGGGCGTGATCGGCGACGTGTACATGGGCCGCGGCATGTCGTACAAGCTCCGCGGCAGCCTCGGCAAGCACGCCCCACGGCCCGTGCCCAAGGGACTCGACTGGGACGCCTGGGTCGGACCGGCCAAGATGGTCGAGTACAGCAACTTCCAACACCTCCGGTGGTATTGGAACTCGAACTTCGCCAGCGGCGACATCGCCAACCAGACCGTCCACGACCTCGACATCATCCGCTGGGGAATGAATCTCGACCAACTGCCGGTCAAGGTCCAGTCGATGGGCGGACGCTACTGGCCGACCGACGACGACGCCGACACGCCCAGCACGCAGACGTTCTCCTGCCAGTACGCCAACCGAAACGTGCTCGTGACGTTCGAGATCCGCAACTGGTATACGCCGAACGAGGCGAACATGGGCGACAAATACCCGTTCGTCTCCCCCGGCCAGTGCGTCGGCGTGATCTTCTTCGGCTCCAAGGGCTACATGATTATTCCCGACTACAGCAGCTTCTACACGTTCATGGGCGAGAATCACGAGCCCGGGCCGAGCAAGGCGGCCGAGGGCCATCCGATGGAAGACCTGCCGCACTTCCAGAACTGGGTCAAGGCGATCCGCAGCCGCAAGGCGACCGACCTGAACGCCGACGTCGAGCAGGGCCATTTTTCGACGGCCACCTGCCACTTGGCGAAGATTTCCTGCGCCCTGGGCCGTGGCGTCGAGTTCGACCCGAAAACCGAACGCTTCGTCAACGACCCCGAGGCCGACAAGCTCTTGACTCGCGAGTACCGCAAGCCGTATGTCGTGCCGGAGACGGTGTGAGAAGCCGTAGGGTGGGCCGAGCGGAGCGAGTCCCACCACGAATGACACCGGCCAGACGGAGGCACGTCGACCGGAAAGGACACGATCCAAGGGGACCGCGTCCGCCAACGTGATTCTAGCCAAATAGGGGGTAGACTGATGACCGGCCCATCGCTCGGTAAGTGAGAGGCCCAGGTCGAAACGCCGCTGGCTCCGATTCAGCTTGAGTGCGCTCTTCGTGCTCACTCTTGCTGTAGCGGGGTTTCTCTCTGGGTACCAAATGGGAGAACGACGTTGGTATCAGTCTCAGCTTTATCACCGATTGCGACCTGTCGAGCGCGTGTACGATGTTGCTGATCTGGTGCGCATGGTCGATCCCGCCGAGTATCCGCCGACACGGAGTTCGCTATCGCCCGATGCTCGCAAGAACGCGACGGCAGAGGGGGTCGGGGCCCAGTCCGGTCCTGAACGCTCCGCAGCGAGACCTTCTGGACCCGTGCCGGATTTTGACTCGCTTATCGAATTGATAACCACCACGATCGAAGATCAGATGTGGGAGGGGATCGGGGGGCCGGGGTCAATTGCACCACGCGAACAGAGCCTTTCCCTGGTCATCAATCAAACTCCTTTCGTACATGAGGAGATTGAAGACCTCCTTCAGAAGCTCCGCGAAGCGAAGGCAGCGCGCATTGCAGGCAATCGCGGTGAAACGAACCCCTGATGGGGGCAGGAGGCACTGATGACCAGCCCATCGCTCGGTAGTGAGACGCCCAGGTCCAAGTGGCGCTTGCTCCAATTCAACCTGAGTACGCTCTTCGTGTTCACCCTTGGCGTTGCCGTGTTCTTCTCTGCGTACCTCGTGGGAGAACGACGCGTGTATCAGGCGAAGCTCCAGAAACAACTGTCGGAGGAGCGTGTTACGCGTGTATATGATGTTGCTGATCTCGTGCGTATGATCGATCCTGGCGAGTATCCGCCGACGCGGAGTTCCCTATTGCCCAACGCTCGCAAGAACGCGACGATAACGGGGTTTGGGGCTTCTTCCTCTCGTGAACGCCCAGTAGCGAGACCTTCTGGACCTACCCCAGACTTTGACTCGCTTATCGAGTTGATAGTCGTGGCCAACGAACCCGACATGTGGGATGATGTTGGGGGACCGGGGCAAATTGCACCACATGAAGGGAGCCTCACCCTGGTCATCTGTCAAACTCGATTCATGCATGAGAGAATCGAGAGCTTCCTTCAAAAGCTCCGCGAAAGGAAGGCGTTCCTGGAAGCCTGCAACCGTGCCTCGCAGAAGCTCCGCGAAGAGAGGGCGGCGGGCACTACGGACAATCGCAGTGAAACGAGCCCCTGAAGTGGCGGGAGCCACGCGCCCCGTAGTTCAACACAGCAGCTTCATCATTCGTTGATTGTGGTGCAGGCGTCTCGCCTGCTCGGAGACACGCAGGCGAGACGCCTGCACCACAATCACCAAGGTGCGTCCCGACGCACGCCACGGTGAGAACGCATGTCAGAACGCACTCTTGTCTTGGTCGGTCTCGTGGTCTCATGGGCCGTGCTCATCCTCCCCGCGATGGCCAGTGCCGGCGACGGAGATTTGCCGCGAACCCTCATTCCCCAGCCAAAGCAATGCCGCGTGGAAACCGGAGTCCTGCCGGTCGTCACGGATGGTAAGGCGAACCTCGTCGTTGTCTTGCCGGATCAGCCCGATGCCAAGGAGACCCTGGCCGCCGAGTGGCTGGCAAAGGAGATCGCGGCACTTTCGGGCACGATGCCGGGGATCATCGGCAGCCTCCGCGGTCCCGACGCCGCCGAAACGAAGACGCAACTGCTGCTGGCCACCTTCAACCGACCGTCCAAGAACCTGAAGGTCGCCCTGGGGCTGTTCGACGACGCGGATCGCTCGCTCTTGGCCGATCCAAAGCGATCGGAGCAAGGCTACGTGATCCGCTGCGACGAACGCCGGATCGTCGTCGTGGGCGGTTCCCCGCAAGGCACGCTCTACGGCGCGATGACGATCCTCCAATTGCTCCACGGCGGCCAAGCCCAGGCGAGCATCCCGCGGGTTCACGTTCTCGATTGGCCCGACTTCAAGTATCGCGAAGCCGAGAACTGGACCTACACCGAGGGGAGACAGCATTGGGGGCGGGGGTGGTGTTACGACTGGGGCGACGGCGCGGCGAATTATCGCAAGCGGGTCGAGGCCCTTTTCGATCGTTGCCTCCGCTACAAGATCAACATGATCTGCTTCTCCTCCGGCTTTGGCGACTCGTTCTCCAAGATGTGGGACGGCGATGATTTCCCGCTGCAAAAGGAATTGAACCGACTCGCCGCCCAGCGAGGCATCAAACTCATGATCGGCGGCTACGGCGTCGCGGCCGGCGACCCGGGCCTCACGAACCGCGAGTCCTATCCCGACGGCACGGAGTACCTGTGTCTGACCACCAGCAACTTCGGCAACTGTCGAAGCAACGATGAACTGACCCGGCGGATCCAGGACCGTCTGCGCGACTACGTGCGCAAGACGGAGCCGCGAGCCCTGTACCTTCACCACGAGGACAGCGACACCTACGCCTCGGCCGAGTGGCTTTGGAAGCATCGTTGCGACCGATGCCGAAAACGATGGCCCAATGACCAGATGGCGGCCGCCGACGGCGCCGCCGGAGCTTTCGCGCATGGGTACAACGCTCTTTGCGACGCGGTGTTTAGCGTGAACAGCGCCGACTCGGGTTACGACGCCGCGCGGGATTGTCTGGTGATTCTCGTTTCGCCCGCCTATACCGCCGAGTTCGAGTCGGACGCGATCTGGAGCCAGGAGCTTGCGTACTGGGCCCAGGTCGTCAAGTTACTCAAGCACCGCGAGAACGTCCAGATTGCCTTTCGCGAGCAGTTCCTGCGCGGCGACAACGGCAAGCCGCGTATCCGCGAGGTGGCCGACGTTCTTCGGGGCGATGGCAGCGGCCCGGGCGTGTTTCTCTTCTTCGTCTCGCCCGCTTCCATCTATGCGTGCGGTCCGCTGTTCGTGCCCGTTCCCGCGGCCATGAGCAAACTCAACGAAGGCGCCCAGACGACTTACTCCATGTGCGGCAACATCTTCCAGGAACCGCAAATTCTGATGAACGCCGCCCATGCCTGGAATACCGATTCGCTGGGCGCGGTGGCCATTCCCGCCGACGCCGGGCAGTGCCGCGACTTGTACAACCGCTACGCCCGGCGGCAGGCCGATCCGCCCGGCGTGTTCGGCGACGGAGGCTTCCTCGAGCTTGCCTGCCGGTCGCTCTACGGCGAGAAGGCGGGCAAGCACATGGAAAAGCTCTACGCCATGAAGCGGTTTCCGATCTGCTTCGCGCGCGAACTCTATATCTGGAACATCCGATCGTGGTGGGCCTATGACTGGACTTCCGACTTGACCACAACACGGGAAGCGATTGCCCACGTCGAAGCGGCGCTCGAAGAGGCCGACTGCAAGGCGGGCAATCGACCGATTCTCGATCGGTTCGAAAAGAGCCTCAAGGCCGGCGAGCATTTCATCGAGATTCGCCTGGCCTACCAGGAATTGGTTCCGCTGGCGTTGCTGAGCACGACTTCCGCCGACGAACTCCAGAAGAAGGCGGCGCTGGTGGAAGAGAGAATCCAGTCGATGGAGCGGTATCTTCAGGCCAATTTCACCTTCGACTGGGCGACGCCCCGTGGAGGCGACGTCGGAATCTGGAAAGACCATCTGGCCGACATGCGTCGCGAAATCAAGCACAACATGGACTTGTGGGTCGGCTCCATCCGCGCCCGCGAGGCCGTCCAGCGGGCGGAGGCCGCCGGCAGCGTGTCCCTCGTCGCCAACGGGAACATGGAAGACGCCGCCGGCTGGTTGTTTGCCCGGGTCACGGGCGAAGAGCAAGTGGCCTACGCCGACGGCGGGTACGCGAGCGACAAGGCCGTCGAGGGAAAACGCTCCTACCGAATCATCAAGCCGCCGGTGGACAAGCTGAGCCACCAGTGGCCCATGCCGCAGCGAACCACCTGGGGCCAGATCGAACAGGAGATCAAGGTCGAACCCGGACGGAAGTACGCGATCGTCTTTGCGGTGTTCAACAACAACGGCGGCGGCTATCCACCGGGCCGTCTCCAGCACGAGGTGCTCGTCGGCGACCGGGAGATGTGGTCGCTCGATTCGTCGGCCTCGAAGGGTTGGAAAGCCGGCGGTTTCTTCCTGGTTCCGACAACGCCCACGATTCGTCTGATACTGCGAACCACGGACCTCTCGCCCGTCGCCGGCTGGCGACAGGGTGAAGGCGATTCGTGGTGGGACCAGGTCAAGATGGTTCCCGTCGCGCCGGCGGATCAATAGACTCTGAATCGGAGGGCAGCACTCGTGAGGATCAACAACGGCTTTTGGTGGTTGCAACTCGCCTTGTTCGCGGCGCCGGCTACTCCGCCGGTGGCGAGTGATCCTGGTGGCGCTCGGCCGCGGGTCGAACGTGTTTTTCACGACGAACGACAGATCGGCGCGAGTCCCGTTCGCCGGACGCACGGAGCATTTCGCGGCGTCGCCCCACCCTACAACTACCGATTGATGCGGCAACGCGGCAACGCCTTTTGGAGATCCTTGATGCCTTGGTTCGTAACCGGCGTGGCAATGAGGACCAACCGATTCAGCCGGGTCATTTCCATGAGGTCTTTCAGTCCCGCGTCGGTGACCTTGGTCCCGAAGAGTATCAAGTCCTCGAGCTGCGTCAACCCTTTGAGGTGTTCCAGGCCGGCATCGCCGATCGGGGTCTCGCTAAGGTCCAGACTGCGCAGACCGGTCAATCCTTCGAGGTGTTTCAACTCGGCGTCCACGACGGGTGTGAGTTGGAGGTGAAGGTTTCGGAGTTGGGTCAGTCGCCCAAGATGTCGCAGCCCGGCGCCGGTGATCTGGGTGTGATGCAAGTGCAGACTCTGGAGTTGGACCAGGCCTTCAAGGTGCTCTAGCCCGGCGTCGGTGAGGCGAGTGCTGCTGAGGTTCAGATCCCGCAGCCGGACCAGACCGGCGAGGTGCGCCAGCCCGGCGTCCGTCAGCGGGATGCCTTCCAAGTCCAACTCCTGAAGTTGCGTCAGGCCTTCAAGATGTTCCCAGCCGCGACTGGCGAACTCCGGAGCGCGGACTTCTAGCGTCTGGAGACTGGGCAGATCTCGAAAAGTCTCCATCGCCACCGCAGTCACCTGGGTTGTCCTCGTGGCACGGCCCTTGGTCGTGATGATCAAGCCCTCCCTGCCCATGGCCCAGTCCAGCCCGAGTGGTGGCAGGAGGGAATCCAGCGCCGTGCCTAGCGAAACGCCTTTCATCGTGCATGTGATGGGATAGTCTCCGTGGCTCCTCGCGTCTTGTGCCACGTCCGCGGCAATCTCCACCTTGATGCCGTGCATGGTTGCGAGGTATTCGCAAACGTCCTTCAACGGGGTTTCGCGGAATTTCATGGCCGTCGGCTCGTGAAGTGCATGAGAGCATCGCATCATCACTTCCCGATCGACCGTCGCTCCGCGGTGGGTGGCGTCTGGACCCGTGGCCGGCGCCCCGGGCCGGCTGTCGCGGTCGACAACGGCGCCGCGTTCGATTGTCAATCGCGTGAGCATCCGAAGGTGCTTGAGGTGCGCGAAGCCCGCGTCGGTGATCCCCGGGCCGCCAAGCCAGAGAATCTTCAGATCGTGCAGATGCCCGACGTGCTCCAGTCCCGCGTCCGTGATGTTGGGAGCGAGGAGGCACAGGCTCTTCAGGCCGCGCAGCGATTGAAGCTGCTCCAGGTCGTCGTCGGTGAACCCATCGCCGACGACATAGACGCAAACGACGCTGTCGAAGTAGTCGATTCCCAGCCACTTCCGCAACCAATCGGGTCCGGGAGCATCGCCGTCGGCCGAACTGTACCCGACGTAACCGCCTAGCTCTCGGATCGCTTCGACCGCCTCCTTCTGCCGTCGCGCGCGACCGGTCCAAATGCCGAGCAGGACAGCCGCGACGGTCACGACCAGCAGCAGCGTCCGCAGGCTGTACTGAAACCAGCGGCGTCGGCGAGGACGCGACGGCGACGGCGATTCAGGAGCGTTCATGGTATCGGGTCCGCGAGAAGCGTCAAAACCCGTCTTCTTGGCATTGTATCACGATCGCTTTCTTCGTCCATCAGGATCGTTCCCCTGGCAGCGATGAAATCGTTGAACCGGTGACGTGGCCGCCGAGGGTCGCCCAGCGCCGCCGGCCGCGGTATAATGGGCGACGCGACCCTCCAGCCGGCGCGTCCACGTCCGGAGGTGCGCCATGAGAGGCTTGAGTCTGTTCACCGCCAGCGACGCCATCGTGCCACCGTGGGCCGGCCGAGGCGGGCGGCCGGCGGCAAACCGGGAGCAATGCCCATGAGGCCGCACGTCTGTCCGTGGTGGGGTGGCTACTTCATCGACAACCGCCTCCGCCGCCTGTTGCACAAGCCCGAGGAGATTCTCGGGCCTTACGTCCGCTCGGGCATGACGGCGATGGACGTTGGCTGCGGCATGGGCTTCTTCGCCATCGCGATGGCGCGGTTGGTTGGGCCCGCCGGGCGCGTGATCGCCGTCGACCTCCAGCAGAAGATGCTCGACGTGCTGCGGAAACGCGCCGCGAAGGCCGGCGTCGGCGATCGGATCGACACGCGCCGGTGCCAAGCGAATGCGCTGGAGGTTGCCGAGCCCGTGGACTTCGCACTGGCCTTCTATTCGGCGCACGAAGTGCCCGACCTCCCGAGGCTGTTGGGCGAGATACACGAATGTCTTCGTCCGGGCGGCAGGTTCCTCGTGGTCGAGCCGGTCGGCCACGTGTCGGCGGCGGATTTTCAAAACCTGCTCGCGATGGCGGAAGACGTTGGCCTCGCCCAGGACGATCGGCCGCGCATTCGTCTGAGTCGAGCAGCGGTTCTGGTGAAGGAGTAGTCGGCCCCCAGTTCCGTGGCACAGCCGCCCTCGGCTGTGTCGGACGGTCCTGTATAACCGAGGTATGCTATGCCACACAGTAGAGGGGGCAATAACCTGGCGCTGTGATGTCAAAACAGTCCGTCTGGGTAACCTTTTCCAAATCTGACGATTTTCTCGATTCTGCCGATTATTCAACCGAAAAAGAAATACGGTGGGGGCCGGCTTCAGGCCATTCCACGCTCGGTGCGCGCGAGTGCCCCGCGAAAGCCGGCCGGTTGAACGACGAGGAAATCGAAGGAGAAGGGATTGCGGACCATGAAACGGGCATTTCTCGCTGGGTTGCTGGCGGCGGCCGTGGCGTCCAGTACCGGATGCTGCCAGATGTGGCACGAATTCGTCTACAGCCCCTTCGGTCCCGGCACGTCGTGTGACACGACCCATTGCGGCCAGGGCGATTGTGGCTGCCAGCCGTTCGGGCCGGCCGCCGGGTGCGGCATCGATGGCTGCGGTGGGCCGGCGTGTGGAGCACCTTGCCGCTCGGCCCGCGGGCCGTCATGCGATCCCGGCGATGGCTGTGGTTCGTGTGGCCCGTGTGGTCCGTGCGATACCTGCGGCCCCAACGGCAACTGCCGCGGTCCGCTGACGTTCGTCTTGGGACTCCTTCATCCCTCGACTTGGGGGTGTGGGCCCGGGTGCGGCGAGGTCTACTACGGCGACTTCAATGGCGACCCACCGGACCTGTGCGACCCGTGCGATCGGATGGGCTGCTGGACGGGCGGCGATTGCTCGACGGGTGGTTGCTCGACGGGCGGCTACTCGATGGGTGGCAGCTCGACGGGCAGTTGCCCGACGTGCGGCGCGACGCGGGTGACGACCCAGCCTCGGGTCGTCTCGGAATCCGAGAGTGTCGTCAGCCCGGCCAGCCAAGTGCCGACCAAGGCCGCGTCGGCCAAAACCGCGCCGACCAAAGCCGTGCATGAGGTGGTGGAAGTGGACTGCAAAATTCATGGATGTCCCATCGACCGCAAAGAGTTTGGGATGGTCATCCGGGCACTGCTGCTGGGCAAAAGGCCGATGGTGCCGGATTACCCGGTATGCGTGGAATGCAAAGCCAAAGAAAACGTCTGCCTGTACGAATATAACAAGATTTGTCTGGGGCCGATTATCCGCGCTGGATGCGGAGCGAGATGTCCGTCGAGTGGAT
>JAPLNP010000613.1 GCA_026401055.1 Planctomycetia bacterium | reverse complement strand
GCGGACGCTGCGTCAACGAGGCCCCAACGGCCAATGGCTACCGCAGACTCCCGCCATGGCCGCCGGCCTGACCGACCATGTGTGGCCCCTTTGGGAATGGCTAACCTTCCCCGCAGTGCAACGCGAATAGGACACAAGGCGAGATTTCGATCGATTCGGTTTGCCTTGCATCGTACATCTCCTGATATGGGAATCTCTCAAGGAACTCTGACGAGTCCCTCGCTGGGCTAGAGCGGCCCTCATTGTAGACAAGGGCCCACGGGAACATCGATGACTCCCACGGGCAGGCCGCGCTACGACGTCCGGTCGAGCTTGTATCACTATTCCCTGTTCGAACCTGACAGCATCCGTCGACCCGGAGAGATTCGCTCACGCGGCGTCGGCATGACCTACTTCACCTCGTCCACCAGTCTCTCGACGCCCGCGGTGACCCGGTCTTCCACCTCCGCGGTCCAACCATACGCCGGCAGCCCGTAGGACCGCGGGGACCCGACTTCCTGCCCGAAACCCTCCTTCAGCACGCGAAGCGACGGAATGTAGCACACCATTTCCTGGGTGAAGCCGCTGGTCCAGGTCGTTGGGCCGTACTTGGCCTTGAACTTCAGCGAGTAATCCACCACCACTTCGCCGGCCAGACTGATCCAAAGCTGGTCGTCGCCCAGCTTCCAGACCTGGACCGGGTAGGGATAGGACGCGAACGGTTTGCCCGCGGCCAGTTGATCGAGGAAGCGTTTCGAGAGGCCGCCCATCACGCCGCCGTCGCGCACCGAGGCCTCCAGTTCGGCCACGGTCGGGTTCCGCTCGTACGGCAAGTCGACATAGTCGAAGGCCGTTCTCAACCGCGGTGCCAGCGGCCGCATCGGCTGGCGCAACGCCGCTTCCACGCCTGCCGCCAGCATCTCGCCGTACTGACGACACAACTCCACTGACCGCCGCGGCAGCGGGTTCTGGTCCGCCCCGCAGCCTTGATAGAACAACACCTGTGCGTCCGGATGATTCCGCTCCAAGGCCAGCATGGCAAACCCCGCGTAATCGCCGGACCATTCGGTCGAGGCCAGCGTCGTACTGTGGCAGGCGTAGCCGAACAATACGGCTCGCAGTCTGCCGTCCGGCGCACGAGCGGCCAGGATCGGGATGCTGTGGTCCACCGGACCTTTGAGCGGCTCCCCGCGCTGGCGGATCCTCGGCACCTCCTCTTCCGGATTATTGCGACGGTTGACGGCGAAGGCGGCGCTCCCCTCGGTCGCCCACAAGGTTGCGGGTGTCATCTGTCCCAACGCTTCGATGACCTTCTCGACGATCGTCTGTTCCAGATCCAACGAGTACTCCTCGACGAGCGCCCGAGCTTGCGGGTCGTTCCACGGCCAGCAAACGTGTAGGCACTCGCGGAGCGCCGGCCCTGTGTGCGTATGGGAGCAGGTCAACATGAACTGCGATCGCTCCAACCCACACCGTTTGTGGAGTTCGGCAAAGATCGCGTCGTAGGAAAGCTTCGAGAAGCCGCAAACGTCCGCAGTCACAACCACCGCCCGATCCCCGCCGGGCGACTCGATGGCCAGGACCTTGGTCCAGATGTCGTGCAACACCGAACTGGCGAGCCGCGGACCATACCCGCTCATCCACATGGGCTTCTTCGGCGTGATCCTGGTCCCGGAAAGTCCGATCTTCCACGTCGGCTGCTCGGCGGACAGGGAACTCGTCCCAATCAGAAGAAACACGAATATCAGGACCCGAACGCCGAAACGACTGCTTGTTGACATCGCGGTAGACTCCTTGCGAGCAATCAGACAACGCGTCCCAGGAGAACGGCGTTTGAAGAAAGCGTCTATGTCCGACAGTATACTCGAACAGGTCCTATCGCACTCCCCTCGAAGTCCACGGCCAACGGCTGCTTCCTTGCGACGGATCGTTGACGGCGCCTCGTCCGTGGCAGTACCGCTACTTCTCCGTCGCCACCTGGGCCGAGAGCCTCTTCCACGCCTGCATCGAACGGCCGAGAATCTCGCGGCGATCGCCCTTGATGCCATAGGCGATGATGCCGATCGGTCCCCGGTAGTCCAGCTTCCGAAGGGCTTTGAGCAGAACGCCGACGTCGAACGTGCCTTCGCCCAAGACTTGAATCCAACTGGCGAGGTTCCCCGAGCCGTAGCCCGAGGTGCCGTTGATGGTGACCATCGTCAAGTGGGGCCGGGCCATCTCCAGCACGCGCTCGAGGTTTTTGACATCGTCGACGGCCAGAAAATGGCACAAGGTGAACGTCACCCCCACGTTCGGCCGATCGGTCATCTTGGCTAGCCGCACCACGTCTTCCATGCGCTCGGCGTAGCAGCCCTTGTGCGGATACAGCGAGACCGCCACGCCGGACTCCCGGGCGATCTCGGCGATTTCCCGCAGCAGCGTTACCGCGCGCTCGTCACCCTCGGTCGACGACGGCTTGTACTTCCGGCTGTTGACCACCAGCCACACGATGGTGCCGTGCCCCTTGAGCTTCGGGATAAGCTCCTTGAGCTGCGGGTCGTAGCCGCGATCGCCCGGGTCGACCACGAGATCGGTGTACACCGCCAGAAGCTTCTGGTTGTGCTTTTCCAGGGCATCGAGGATCTCCATCGCCCCGCTGAGCCCGACGTGGGCCATCCCCGAGTAACCCAGTTCCGCCAGCATCGGCGCCAATTCGAGTTGGGCTTTGAGGGCGCCGGATTCCTTGTCGGTGCCAATGCCCACGCAGTACGCATAGAAGGGATTCGGCAGTGCCGCGGCGCCAGCCGCGTTCTCGGCCGCCGAGGCAACGGCGAAGTGCCATCCCGTAACGGCTGCCAACACCAAACCCGTCACCGACCACCTTCGACTTGCGGCGTGCATTGCGTTCTCCTTGTTGTCGGGGTTCGCTGGGGGCGAGCATCCCAGCTTGGTTGTGAACTCAGATTACGGTTCTTTCGTCGAAAGCCCCTTGGAGTCAAGCTACCTCACTGCGGTTAGGATAGCGGTTCCTCTAGGCCGAACTTTGTCCTGGGTTTTGAACCGAAGTCTTTGTGGCGCACGAGGTTTGGGGCTCGTGTCGCTGCGCGGGTTCTGGCTACGGCGGGATCGGCAGGGCGAGTAGATCGAAGACGTGTTGTTGCAGGGGCGTCG
>JAPLNP010000606.1 GCA_026401055.1 Planctomycetia bacterium | reverse complement strand
GCGGACGCTGCGTCAACGAGGCCCCAACGGCCAATGGCTACCGCAGACTCCCGCCATGGCCGCCGGCCTGACCGACCATGTGTGGCCCCTTTGGGAATGGCTAACCTTCCCCGCAGTGCAACGCGAATAGGACACAAGGGGTTTCCTCCATTTCCGCAAACTGACGTTCGATGAGTGCTTCGGCCTCGTCGATTGCCTCGTTGACAACATCGCACGCCTCTTGCCCCTTCCATCCGTCGCGCCGCTGAAGAATCTGCCCAGCGCCGCGGATGACCCCGGCGATGAGCATCAAATCGTCGTGAACGAGGTCTCGCGGGAGGAGGGACCCTTGCCGCTCCCCAAGGTCCAGCTCGAGCAGCGCCAGCTTGACCAGCCGGAGTTTTTCGAGGGCAGGGGAATCAGCGCCGTACAGCAGCAGATCCCCATCGTCGGGCGCGGCGAGCCGGCGGGCGTTGTCACTCAAGAACTGGTGAAGCCAGTAGGCCACGGCCCCCAAGTCGATCGTCCTGCCGTCGACCGGCACGCCGAAGGATCGGAAATGGTCGCCCAAGGTCTTGTGCGTCTTGCCGCTCAGTTTGACCCAGTGTTTTTTTGGGATCGCCGCGTAATACCGCCACCTGTCGGTCTCTTCCTTCGCTTGCTCGAATTGGGACAGCGCACGAGCCTCGTTTTTGGTCAATTTCAGGCCGCGACGCCGCTTTTGCAGCGCTTGGCTGACCAGTTCGCGGTCAATGTGCTCGGAAAGTTTGACCGACACCGGAGCCGCCTTTTTTTCCGCTTTTTTCGCCATGGTCTTCACCTCCGAACCCCCGGGCGGGCAAACTTTCTTTCTCGGAAAATCAACCTTTGCGTGCATAGATCCAGTCCGATAACCGCCCTTCGGGCCGATCGGCTCGTCGGGAAAGAACCTATGTACCCCCCCACCCCCCCTACCGTGTAGAGAAAAGCGGGCTGGCGCGCCGCGGGGAGGTCTAGGCCGCACAGCGCGCCGCCCGCCGGGGCCGCCCGCCGCTGGCCAGTCCGGACCCGCGACGGTTGGCAGGTGGCCGTTGGTCGCCGTCAAGCGGGCGACACGGCCGGATGGTCAAAGGATGTTGGACAATAGGTGGGCACACTGCGGGGTTAGCACCAGGATGTGCCAGTCGGCTCGCGCTCGGATGACGCTTCCTCGCCGGTTCTCCTCACGATATTCTTCGACGAGGATGCTGATTTCGGTTCCGTCGCCGACGCCGGCATTCTCCTCGTTCCACAGGATCGCGCGGCCGACCGCCGGCTCCTGCCAGTCGTCCGTCTGCGCCGTTTTCGCCAACATGCAATAGCTGTTGGACCAGATCGGCGAGATCGACGCGATTGCGCCATCGGCGCCGAGGTTTTCGTGCCCTCCGGCGACGACAACGTGATCCAGGTCCAGAACGCTTGCGAGCGCCAAAGGTCCGATTTTCGATGGATCGACGTCGCCGCTGTACTTCAGCAGGTCCTGGATTTGGTGGCAATTCTTGAGCGCGAAAAACTGCTCGCGGTTGCAGACCAATGTGTCCGGCGCCATGCCGGATCCCGCGAGGATCAGTTTGCGCGCGTCCTCGATGTTCTTGATCGGAACGGCGGTCTCCGCGGTCGACCAAGGAATGGTGATTGCCGTGGTCAGTGCCGCGCCGGTCCAGACGCTCGTGTCATACGCCGCGTCGGCACAGTCGCACTCGAATGCACGCGCGATCGCATCGACGGCTCGTCGGGAATGGACGGATTCGCAGTCCAAAACGTCGCGATACTGTTTGATGAGTCGATCGTCCATCGGCTCTTTGGCGCCGCGCTCTTGGCACTTGAAGTCGACCATTTCAAACTCGAAATCCGACCGGCTGTAGGCCGCGTGTGGCGCGCGGGTTGTGTCGCGTCGCGCCAAGAGCGCCTCCACGGGAACCCGGCCGATTTGGCCGGCCTGACTGCCGACCAGGCGCGGCTTGAACAGGGCCGGGCCGGCGAACCGGCGACGGTCCATTGCCAAACCAAATTCTTCAAAGGTCGCGCCAAACTCGGGGCGATTGATTACCGACGTTGGGCCTGCCATGTTCTATACCTTTCGTCAAAAAAACGTGAATGTGTTGTTTCTGGAATCGCAGTCCGCCGCGTCGAGAAAGCGGGTCAGGTGAAACGCTGGTGAATCGCTTCGACCGCGGCTCGGTTGCCCTCGTTCGCGCCGATCAGCAACTCCTCGTGGAGTTGCGGATTTCGCCGGAGAATCTTCACGGTCGCGGCCTGCCGATCGACGCCGCTGGCCTTCATTTCCGCGGTGACGAGTTTGGACAGGTCTTCCGCACCGCCGCCGGACGATCCGAAGCCGGCGCCGACGTGTTCCTCCAGCGTTTTGACGCCGGACTTCTTCGTGGTTGCCGAACGCGCCTCCCGCACCTGCTCTTGCATGGCGCCGATGGCCGCGCGTTGCGCCTCGACGATCGTGGCCCCGGCTTCCAGTTGCCGCACATAGAACGAGTCTGGCAGGTCCGGGCATTGATTTTTCAACTCCGCCAGTGTGGCGGGGGAGTTTGTGCTGTGGTCCATTTTCGCTTCACTCCGCAAGAAAGAGGAAAGGTTTCCGGCCGCGCTGCGCAGCCGCGTTACCGTGTCTGAGAGAGTCCCGATCGCATCGACCAGGCCGAGACGCAACGCCTCCGGCCCCGGGAAAACCCGACCATCGGCCACCGCCGAGAGGCGGCCTGGGGACATCCGCCGGCCGAGAGCGACCGCTTGCAGGAAGTCCTGCCCGAAGTAATCAACGATGCTTTGGATGTGCTCCCGGTCCTTTTCCACAATGGCAGTTCCGGGTGCCGCCGTGCTCTTGTAGTCCGCGCCGGTCGAGTTGATCGGGATAGCCTTGATGCCCGACTTGGCGAAAAGCCCGGTCAGGTCCAGCAGCATCAGGGTCGCGCCGATCGAGCCAACGAGGCTCATTTGCTCGCACACGACGCGGTCACATTGCGACCCGAGGTGATACGCGGCCGACGCGCCGATCGACTCGATAAACGCAATGAGCGGTTTCGACTCCCGGGCCTGCCGGATCGCCGTCGCACACTCGTGGATGCCCTGGGTGCTTCCGCCGGGGCTGTCTAACCCGGATTATTCAGAATTGCGGGAATCTTTGAGCCTCCGAGCGCATCTAAGTGGTTAGTGAAAGATCACTTCGATTGCTACTCGGAGGCCCAAGATGGATTCGCAGTCTGATTTGCAGGTCAGGTTCGATTTTCTCACATCCAAGCCGATTGTGGTAGAGCCCTCGGCGGCTCGGGTTTCCAGCGACGCGGGGTTGCTGCCGTTTCGGCAATTGGACGAGCGGATCGGGCTGACGCGGCGGTTCGCCGAGGCGTTGACCGACCGGCGGGACCAGGGCCGGATCGACCATTCGTTCCTGGAAATGGTCCGGATGCGGGTCTATGGCATCCTGGCGGACTACCAGGACCAGAACGACCACGACGTGCTGCGCAGCGATCCCGTTTTCAAGCTTCTCTGCAACCGCTCGATCGGCGATGACGATCTGGCCAGCCAGCCGACGCTGTCGCGGTTCGAGAACGCGATCGACGTCCGTTGTTTCTTCGGACTGCGCGATCTGTTGATCGACCACTTCATCGCATCCTTCGACGAACCGCCTCGGCACGTGACGCTCGACATC
>JAPLNP010000075.1 GCA_026401055.1 Planctomycetia bacterium | reverse complement strand
GGAGCCGGAGATCGCGGCAGAGAAGAAAGAGAAAATGACGGCTGGGGTAGCGGACCCTGAGAAGAAGTCTGCTCAGGGTCGTGCGCCACAGACCCGGGACGAACTCGCCGGCCGTGCCGGGGTCTCGCATGACACGATCGCCGCGGCTGCGGTTTTTCGTCAGAGTCCCCGTGCGACTGTCCAGGCGTTTTTCGATTGGCCGTGACGATCGCAAGATGACCCGGATGGTGAACTAGCTTTTTGCGGCGGGGGCCAGAATGTTCACCCGCCCCGCTAACTCGGGGGTACTTGACAGAAAACGGCCCTCTGGGAGAATCCAGGCGTCAAAGCCCCTCGGGGCGTCAAGGAGTCAACCCGATGTTCTATCGAGGCCCATGCCCCGATTCTTGTCCCCGGTGTCCAAGCTGCGACCCTCGTAGGAGGCGAGCAAGGCCCGGAGCGGTGGTCCTTGACCGCCGGACAGCGAGAGTCGGGGCATGGCCTTTTCTTGCGCCAAGGGCGCGGGAGGGTTCAATGTCTGAGTATCGCAAGCAGCAGTCCGTTTTTGTGGCCACCGTCCCCCCGGACTGGAAACCCAAGCGTCCATGGGATGTGCCGCCGAGCATCGAATCGGCCACGCTGGAGGCGCGCCACCTGTCCGCGACGGAGGCAAACCACTTCGCCCGGGGGTTCAACGCCGCGGCGATGAGGGCGGGGCTGCCCGGGCGGCGATGGGCGTTCGTGTTTCATTCCACCAAACCCGGCTGCCACGGTGGACGGCACGCCCGACAGCAACGTGAATTGGCGACGGCCTGAATCTGACCCCGTGTCCCGCCGGTCGGCACTGAGACCGGCCGGCGGGGCTTTGAAAACGAAAGGACAACCAACCACGACCGACGAAATCAGGGTAACCGTCTGCAATTACCCCGACCGGGCAAACCTGGTCTTGCGGTACGTTGACCCCATTACCGGCAAGCAGAAAACGAAATCCGCCAAGACGCCCGACGAATCGGCGGCAATCGGCAAGGCGGCGGTTTGGGAAGAGGAACTTCGGACGGGTCGATACATGGCACCATCACGCATGACGTGGCAGGAATTCCGCAAGCGGGTGGCCGATGAGAAGTTGGCCCCGATGCCACGGGCGACACAAGAACAGTATCGGGGTGCCCTGAATTGTTTTGAGCGTTTGGCCGGCCCGGACCGACTGGTCAAGGTGACGGCGACTCTGTTGACCAGGTTCTCGACCAAAGCCCGTGCGGAGGGGGTGAGAGAAACCACCCTTCACAAGCACCTACGCCACCTCAAAGCCGTGTTCCGATGGGCCGAGAGGCAGGGGCTGCTTGCGAAATGCCCGACCTTTGAAATGCCGAAGCTGCCCAAGGGACAATCCAAAGGCAAGCATCGGGCCGTCACTTTGGAAGAGGTGGAAAAAATGATTCTGGCGGTGCCGAAGGTTCGCCCCCGAGACGCTGCCCAGTGGGAGCGGATTCTGTGGGGCTTGTGGTACAGCGGGCTTCGTTTGTCCGAAGCCGTGGCCCTCACGTGGGACGATGGTCCCTTCGTTTTGGACACCACGGGTCAAGACCCCGCTTTCTACATCGACTCGACGGCCCAGAAGTCTCGACGGACGGAAGCCGTACCCGTCGCCCCCGACTTTGTGGACTGGATTCTTGCCGAGACGCCGGAAGCCGAGAGGCGGGGTCGGGTGTTCCCCCTGCACAGCGACAAGACCGGCGGCAACCTTTCCCACCAAGAAGCGGGCGTGGTGATTTGTGCGATAGGCGAGCGGTCGGGCGTGGTGGTGGGCACGACGGAGAAGGTGAGCCGGGACGATGCGGGCCGGATTGTTCGAACCACGGTCAACCTGTTTCCGGGTGCCCACGACTTGCGGCGGGGCTTCTGTTCCAAGTGGGCCCGGAAGGTTCCCGCCCCGGTTCTCCAGCGGCTGGCCCGGCATAGCTCGATTACCACCACCCAGAGCTACTATATCCATTTGACGGTGGCCGACATTACCGCCGACCTGCGAGCGGCTCTGGGGGCAACGGAGGGCAGCCCGAAAGACCTTGGTAACATTTCCGGTAACATGGCCCGAAAATCGCCCTCGAAACGGCGGACGGAAAAACGCCGTAAGTCCTTACCATGAAAGGACTGGCCGAGGCGGGACTCGAACCCGCACGGGGGTTATCCCCACGGGATTTTAAATCCCGAGCGTCTGCCATTCCGCCACTCGGCCTTCGATGGATGAAGCGATATCTCGATATCTCGTGTGGCACGGTCGCCATCGACTGTGCCGGCCGATTCCGCACAGCCGAGGGCGGCCGTGCCACACATCACTGCGCTAGACGGGAGCGGTTTGATCCGGATGCTCCTCGCGCCGCTTCCGTCCGTTGGTGACCGCCGCAATGCGATTGATCGCGTTGACGAAGGCCTTCGCGCTGGCCTCCATGCTATCCGTCGAGACGCCGCGGCCGTGGTAGGTCCGGCCGTCGTGCTCGACTTCCACCCGTGCTTCGCCCTGCGCGTCCTTGCCGACCGTTACGCTGTGGACCTGAAAATCCTTGCAGGCCGCGGTGGTCTGGGTAATCTCTTCGACGGCGAGGAAGATCGCGTCGATCGGGCCGTCGCCACAACTCATCTTCGCGGAAAACTCCCCGCCGCCGCGCTCGAGGACCAATTCGACCTCGGGCGTCTTACCGCTGCCGGTGGTCACCCGGTAGGACACGAACGACCAGAGTTCCGCGGCCGTCAGGATCTGCTGCTCGATCAGCGAGGCGACGTCGCCGTCGTAGACGTCTTTCTTCTTGTCGGCCAGGATCTTGAACTGCTCGAAGACGGTGTCGAGTTGCTCGGCGGAGAGCGTGTAGCCGAGCGTCCTCGCCCGATCGGCCAAGGCGGCGCGGCCGCTGTGCTTGCCCAGCACGAGATCGGTTTTGGCGAAGCCGACGTCCTCGGGCCGCATAATCTCGTAGGTGGTGCGTTCCTTGAGCATGCCGTCCTGGTGGATGCCGGCCTCGTGGGCGAAGGCGTTCTGGCCGACGATGGCCTTGTTGCGTTGGACGTGGATGCCGGTCATGTTGGCCACGAGGCGGCTGGTGGGCACGAGCCGCTGGGTGACGATTTGGGTGCCGGCGTGATAGAAATCGCGCCGCGTCCGTAGGGCCATGACGATTTCCTCGAGCGAGCAGTTGCCCGCCCGTTCGCCGATCCCGTTGATCGTACACTCGACTTGGCCCGCCCCGGCGCCGACCGATGCCAGGCTGTTGGCTACCGCCAGGCCCAGATCATTGTGACAGTGTACGCTCAACACGGCGCGGTCGATGTTCGCCACGCGCTCGCGAAGCAGCCGGATGACGCGCTCCATGTCGGCGGGCATGGCGTAGCCGACCGTGTCGGGGATGTTGACCGTCGTGGCGCCGGCGTCGATAACGGCCCGGGTCACCTCGCAGAGGAAGTCGTGCTCGGTGCGCGAGGCGTCCTCGGGCGAGAACTCGACGTCGGGGCAATAGCCGACCGCGCGGCGAACTCCCTCGACGGCCCGCTGGATGATCTCCTCCTTGCCCATCTTGAGCTTGTGCTCGCGATGGATGGCGCTGGTGGCCAGGAAGACGTGCAGCCGGGGCTGCTCGGCGTACTTCACCGCCTCCCACGCCCGATCGATGTCGGCGTCGCGGCACCGCGCCAGGCCGCAGATGACCGAGCCCCGGGCGTGCTTGGCAATCTCGCGGACGGCCTCGAAGTCGCCGGGCGAGGCGATCGGGAAGCCCGCCTCGATCACGTCCACCCGCAACTCGACCAGCGCCTGGGCCACCTCCATCTTCTCGGTCAGATTCATGCTCGCGCCGGGCGATTGCTCGCCGTCGCGGAGCGTCGTGTCAAAGATGACGATCTTTCGTTCTTGGGTATCGCTCATGCCGCCAAACTCCGTATGAAAATGTCACGGTGAAAAATCGACGAAAACCAACGGGCACTCTCGTGCTGTCACTGCCGACCCTTGGCCGGCTCGCGCAACACCAACCAGGCCCTGGTCGGTCCGAGTCTTCGTTCGTCTTTCACCCGTTGCGGCATGATGTTACCCCGCTGGGGACTGGTTCCCTTCGACGGCTGCACAAAAAAACCCCGAGGCTTCTCCGGCCTCGGGGTTCGCTTTGGTTCGCTTCAGAAATGACGCACCAACCCTAGGGCCGAAGATCGCCCGGCGCTAACAACAACAGCGGCAATAGGGTGGCAACTTGTCTCATCAGGTTTCTCTCAAACCATTTCGGCCCGTCCGCACCGGAGGCATCAGCCGAAGTAATAATAGGATAGGCGGTCGGGGCGGTCGGGTCAAGCCCAGGGGACAGGGACCAGGGGGCAGGGAGGGATTGGGGATTCGGAGTGGCACAAACGCCCGCCGATTGCATCGGCGGGGTTGGTTGCGGCGGTCCGCCAAGTGAATGGGATTACTGGGCTGTATAGGTAATTTACGACGGTGAGAAGATGGATATTTCGAGTGATCCGCATTCCCCTCGGGAGGACGCTGTCTGCCGCCGGTTTCTCGGCATCCAGTTCGCTTGTTGCGGCGTCTACACACGCATTTACATCAACAAGACAGAAACCGCCTACGAAGGGTTCTGCCCCAAATGTTCCCGGCCGGTCCGGATCCAAATCGGTCCCGGCGGGACGGACCATCGGTTCTTCACGGCATATTGAGTTTGAGTCAGATCGCCATTTCGGGTACTCTCTGGCGACATGGACTACGACGTGCAACGTCCGGCGAAGCACTGTGTCGTGACGAACCGCGAGTTTGCGCCGGGCGAGACTTATTACTCGGTGCTGTTGGCCGAGGGAGACGGGTGGCGCCGGGCCGACTACTCCGCCGGAGCTTGGACGGGCCCGCCCGAGGGCGCCGTCGCCGGGTGGACACTCCGCATCCCCGACGCCAAATCGAAGAAGAAATCGCGGGCCCCCAACGACGTCATGCTCCGTTTCTTCGACGAGCTTGCCGCGGGGGAGGAAAAGCAGGACATGCGTTACGTCCTCGCGCTGCTTCTCGTGC
>JAPLNP010000357.1 GCA_026401055.1 Planctomycetia bacterium | reverse complement strand
GGCGATGGAAATCCGCCGCCAAGTCCTGGGCGAAGAGCACCCGTCCTTCGCCACCAGCCTCAACAACCTGGCGGGTCTGTACGACTCAATGGGGCGCTACGAGAAGGCCGAGCCGCTCTACCGGCAGGCGATGGAAATCCGCCGGAAAGTCCTTGGTGAGCGGCACCCGGACTTCGCTCAGAGTCTCAATAACCTGGCGTTGCTCTACAACACGACGGGCCGCCACGAGGAGGCGGAGCCGCTTCACCGGCAGGCGATGGAGATCGACCGGCAAGCCCTGGGCGAAGAGCACCCGTCCTTCGCCATCGACCTCAACAACCTGGCGGCGCTGTACGACGCGACGGGGCGCTACGAGAAGGCCGAGCCGCTCTACCGGCAGGCGATGGAAATCCGCCGCCAAGTCTTGGGCGAAGGGCACCCGGACTTCGCCACCAGCCTCAACAACCTAGCGGGGCTGTACTACTCGGTTGGCCGCTATGAGGAGGCTGAGCCGCTCTACCGGCAGGCGATGGAAATCCTCCGCCACGTCGTGGGCGAGCAGCACCCGCACTTTACCACCAGCCTCAACAACCTGGCGATGCTCTACTACTCGACGGGCCGCTACGAGGAGGCCGAACCGCTCTTCCGGCAGGCGCTGGAAATCAACCGGCATGTCCTGGGCGAGCAGCACCCGTCTTTCGCCATCGACCTCAACAACCTGGCGTTCCTGTACGACTCCACGGGCCGCTGCGAGGAGGCCGAGCCGCTCTACCGGCAGGCGCTGGAAATTCTGCTGACGGCTCTCGGGCCGCAGCATCCGAGAACAAAGACCGCGCAAGCCAGCTACGACGCACTACGACAAAAGCTCGAATCGAGCCGCGGCGGTGACTGATCGAGCGCGATTCGCCGAATCGCTTGGGAGAAGACGAAAATGTCTGCATGCGCGCCTTTTCTCTAGCCCAGGCGTTTACGCCTGCGGTGATGGAGTCAAAAAAACCATTTCCCTTTTTCCTTCAGCCCCCTTCAAGGGGCGCGGGTGGATGGCGTGCCCATCGGTGCCGACCAACGAACTCACGCCCCCTGAAGGGGGCCGCAAGGAAGAACAACGGTTCGTGATGGCCTCTCGTTCCGCAGGCGTAAACGCCTGCGCTAGAGAAAAAGATCCAGAATGGCAGATCCGTCCGGGTACTCGGTCCAAACAAAGAGGAGAACCCTGAAAGGGTTCCGTAGCCCTCTCCGCGACCCCGTTGGGGTCGGAATCGTGGTTTCCGGCACGATGACCCAGGGTGCGCTGCGCGGCTGCGCCGCTTCGCTTACCCTGGGCTATGTTCCGAAACGCCTTCGGCGTAGCTTGGGTTAGCACCAATGACCAACCCCCTTCCGCATCGTCCACCTATCCGATCTGCATCTCACCGTGAATGACGACGATCGCCGCGCGGTACTTTGCCGGGAGGGTGATCGGCCAGCCGTCTTGCATCAGCTCGGCGCCGGTGTGGCGCTGGGGTTTCTGGCCCTCGGGCAGATAGGGCGTGACTTCGTACTCGCGCCGCGGGTCGAGGCCGCGGAGGCGAATCCGCTGGGTCGCGGCGCCGTCGTCGAGGCGGTAGACGAACAGCAGGCTCGTCGCGCCCTCGGCGTCGGACAACTCGACGGCCGCCCAGCCTTGCCGATCGTCCTTGGCGCGCGGCGGCGTCAGAAGATGGGCCGACGCGCGGCGGATGAACGATCGCCACTGTCTCAAAAACGCCACGTGCCGCCGGAGCCGCTCGCGGGCCTCCTCGGGCAGGCTCGCCAGGTCGCCGCTGAAGCCGAACACGCCCGGCAGGGCAACCGCCGCGGCGAAATCGACGTCGACCGTCTCCGAAGGTTCCCACAGCGCGCAGCCGGGCGCCACGATGCTTGCCGGCGAGTCGGCCAGCGACTTCGTGTAGGTGGGGATCGTCCGGCCGATGCCGCGCAACACCAGCCACTTGATGATGCCGCCCGGCGGCAGCCGCAGCAACGCCCCTTGCCAGATTCGCAGCACCTCGATCGGACTGACCGTGTCGGTCAGGAAATGGCCGTCGCAATGGGCCAAGGCGGTCAGGTCGAAACGCATCCCGCCCGACGCGCAGCCCTCGAACACCGTCTCCGGATGCCGCTGGCGGATTTCGTCCAGCAGCCGGTACCACTGGGCGTAGTAGCCCGACAACTCCGCGCCGGTCGGATCGCGTCCCAACTCGAAGTTGAAGTCGATCTTCATCCACGCCAACCGGTACGTTTGGACCAGTCGCGAAATCTCGCCGCGGAGGTAGTCGTAGGCTTCGGGCCGCTGGAGGTCGATCCGCGCGAAGCCCGCCGCGCCGGGCACGAACCACTCGGGATGCTCCTGACGCACCGGCGCGCCGGGGCCGAACCGCTCGGGCTCCATCCACAGTCCGAAGCCGAGCCCCGCCGCGCGGACCTCGTGGGCGAAGTCGTTCATTTTTCCATCGAAAGCGGCCGTCGTTCGCTCGCGCCAATCGCCGGCCTGGGCGAACCAGTCGCCTTCGTTCGGCCCGTACCAGCCGGCGTCGACGACGAAGACCTCGCAGCCGAGCCCTTTGGCCGCCTCCAACTGCGCCCGCAGCCGGGGCACTTCCAGCACCTCGAATTGCTCGAACCACGTGTTGTAGACGACCGGCAGTTCCGGCCGGGCCGCGGCGAGAAGGCGCTCGTCGAGATACCGGTGCAGATGCGGCGCCGCTCGGCTGGGCTCGCCCTCGGGAAGCGGCTGGATGAGGATTTCCGGGCAGTCGAACGACGCGCCGGCCGCCAGGTCCATTCGCATCTCCTCGCTGGACATGCCGAGCGTGACAACCAGATACAGCGGTCCGTTCATAACCGATTGCCGATGGACGTCGATCTCCCAGTTGCCGCGGGGCAGCACGTGGAACGCCAGACCGGATTGCGCTTCCCCTTCTCGCAGGGCCATGTACGGCGTGCCGCCTTGCGTCGTGCGGCCTTCCGTGCACGCCAGCCGGATACTGCCGGCATGCACGGCCCGCCAGACGCCTTGGTTCTCGTTGCACCAGCGGCTGTCCTGGGCGTAGACGTTCCACGAGCCCGGCGGGAAGGCGAACCGGGCCTGGACGCGGAAGATCCGGACGGTTTGGCCGCTTCGGTTGGTCAGCGTGTCCTTGCGGCTGAGGACGCCCGTCGTCGGGCAGCAGGACCAGGTGCTCTGGAGTTCCAACGCGCCGTCGGCCATTTGCCAGAGAATTCGGGCGGAATCGCCGTCGAACGACGATTCCACCGCCGTGAGTTCGCCCCGGTCGAACTGTCCCAGACTCGTCGAGACGACGGCGGCGGCCTGGAACACGGGCGCGACGTCCGCGTCGTCGCCGGCCGAGCGCTCGCCGCAGAGCTGGCTCAGCCAGACGCGGCCGTCCTCCTGGCAAAACACGGTCCGCTGGCCGATCGGCCCGATGACGTGTTCTTCTTTCATGGCACTCCGGAACACGGTTACGCCTCCTTTTCCCATCCCCAGTCCATCCGCTTGGCATACTCGACGGCGATCTCGCGCATGCGGCGGTAGAGTTCGCCCGGGTTGCTGTCGACGGAGACAATCACGTGCGGAATCACGATGACGTCGGGGGCCATCTGCTGGCCAGGCACGGGTTCGGCCCGCAATTGTGCAACCCCCCGCCCCCGTAACGCCGGAAGACCATGTCGTGAAACGGGCGGCTGAACCGCTCGTACATGGCGGGCGAGATGTTCGCCGAGATGTCGTCCGAAACGTGGCCCTTGCGGCCTTCGGGGAACCAGTAGTCGGGAAAATCGGTCGTCGTGATGAACTGCTGGCCGCCGGCCGCCTCGATCTGCCGCTCGATCGCCGCCAGGAATAACTCCTGGATCTTTTCGAGCAGGCACAGCAGGGCGTCGGGCTCTTGGTGCATGGCGAGGTAGAGCTTGTCGCCGCTCACCAGATCGCAGGCGACGTTCAGCCCGCCGGCCATGTCCAACAGCGACACGCCGACGAGTCCCTCGCCCGCCTCGGCGAAACGCCGCACCCGGTCGGTTCCCTCGGCGAGTTGGCCCGCGTCGGGCGGGGGAACCGCCAGGTCGAACGCCTCGGCCACGTCGCCCAAGGGCGGCGTCTTCACGCCGCAGGTCTGGTTCGGATCGTCGCCCCAGAACAGTTCCGCCCCAAACGCCGTCGCCAGGCAACTACACCCGACGTCCGGCCGCATGGCCGGGACCAAGTCGCCCTCGGGCACGAGCCGCCACGTCAGATCCACCACCGTTAGCGCCGCTTCGAGTTGCTTGTCGGCGTCGTGGAACTGCTCGCGGATCGTGTATTTCGGCTTCGGATCTTCGACGGTAATGTAGACGGGCACGTGCTCCAGCGGCTTGCCCGCCCAGAGATCGCGGACAAGCTGCTTGCGCCGCTCGATCTCGTCGCGGTCCAGGGCGATGTCCTTGACTGACATTCGCTCGTTCATCGCGCGGGCTCCGCCGGGGCCGCCGGCAAGCGAAGCCGACCGGCGGCGAGAACGAGACTTCCGATTCGTGTCGAAAACGGACGGATCATGACGTTTCTCCGTTGCGAAGAAGGCCGGCCATCTTGTGAGAGACGACTCCGTCGCCGGGTGCCACTGCCGGCTTGTCCGGCAGTGCAATATACACCGAGCCGCGCCCGTCAGGAAGCGGTAGGCCGAACCGCGGAGGCTGCCCGCTCACACCGCTCCCTCACGGTCGCGGCTCGATTTGCTCACGGTCGCGGCTCGATTTGCTTACGGTCGCGGCTCGATTTGCTCACGGTCGCGGCTCGATTTGCTCACGGTCGCGGCTCGGTTTGCTCACGGTCGCGGCTCGATTTGCTCACGGTCGCGGCTCGGTTCATCGTTACGGCCCGGGGCAAACTCGCAGGCCTGGGCCGGCGAAACGCTCGGCCCAGAGGCGGATCGTCTGGCCGACGTGGCCGCTGCCGGCCATCCAGTGGTGGCCGATGCCTTGTGCGTGGATCCACGCAAGGATCGTCTCGGTCGGCGTGTCGAATCGCACCCGAAGGGGATTGCCGGGAAAGACCATTTCGGTCGAAATCGCCGTGCCTTCGAGCAAGGCAAGCTGGTAGCCGTCGCCGTGGGGGACGAGGTTGACCAGCGTGACCGGGCCGGGCTTCGCCGTGAAAAGGACGCAAACGCCCTGGTTCATCAGCCGGACGTTGGCCAGTTCGATCGAGTCCGGCTTCTCGGCGAGGCTGAGCGACCCGCTGCCGCAATGGGTCAGGACGACCGACCCGTCGTCCAGCGGCTCGAGCCAGTCGGTGTTGTGCGTCGGCTGGCCGGTCAGCAGCGTCAAGATCAACTGCCCGACCGCGCCGTTGACGTCGCCTTCGCAAGCCAGCGGCACGCCGCGATCGGCGAGGATGGACGCCGCGACGCACGGGCGTCCCATCAGATGGGGATAACACCCGATGGCGACGGCGTCGAGTCCGTGTTTTTCGATCTGCTCCTCGATGGCCGCCAACATGCACATGCTGTCGAGGCCGTCGTCCTCGGAGACGGAACATTTTCCGACCCGACCGACCAGCGCGGCCCAGGCTTGGCGGGCGGTTTCGGCGGGCATCTGTTCGGCCCGGCGGACCAGGTCGCGAACGTCCAGCGGCACGACGCGCGGCCCAAGGTGTCGCTTGAGCGCCAACTCGTTCGCCGTCGCATCGGACATGCCGGCGACGGGGTGGCCGGCCAATCCGATCCGCGATCGACGCAGGCGATAGTGCAGCGAGGCGGCCTGGGCGAAGCGTTCGATCGGCCGCGCGAGGCGTTCGTCGTTGGCGTCGCCGTGGACCGTCTCGAACGCGATCCCCAGCTCGCCCAGCGCGTAGGTCAACTGCTGGATGCCGCAAAGCGCCCCGGTCTCGATCCCCGGCAGCGACCAGAGAAGCAGGGGGACCCGGCATTCCTCGATCAGATCGAACGCCAGATAGTCTTCGAACCAACAGGCGGCGACCATGACGACGGCGTGGACGTGGGCTTCGGCGAGCCGGCGGCCCGCCGAGACGGCCTTGTCCGGCGTGTCGACCGCGCCGGCGTGGAGCGTCTTGTGGCCGGCCGCTTCGAGCCGTCGGACGACATCGAGCGAGGCCTGGTCGGCCCGGCCGGCGCCTTCCTCCAAAGGGCTCGAGAAGACCACCACGCCGAGGTTCGTTGCCAGTCGATTGTCCCGCGGCCGCATGGTATGCCGTTCTCCCTGTTAAAGTCGCCTCCCACAGCCGGTGATTAACCCAGGCACGCCTTCCACGCCTCGATCATCGTTTTCACGCCTTCAACCGGCGTGTCGGGAAAGATCGCGTCCACCGGGTGCAGGATGAACCGGTTGGTCGGGGCAAGGTGCTCCATCGCATCGCGGACGGTCTTGCGAATCTCCTCCGGATCGGCGGCGAGAGTTTGGGAATTGATCCCGCCGACCATGGTCAACTTATCGCCGAACATCTCGGCCGCCTTCTTCGGCGCGAGATGGTCCAACAGCGGATCGACGAAGAACAGCAGGTCCACGCCCGCGTCGATCAGCCTTGGCCCCAGCCGCTCGATGCCGATCGTCATCGTATAGGCGAACTTCTTGCCGTGGCGGTGCGCCACGTCGGCGGCGGCCTTGACGTGCGGAAAAACGTAGCGATCGAACAGCGCGGGCGACCAGAAATCGGTCGTCGAGTACCAGCCGCGCTCGCAGACCATGTCGACCGCCTCGTGCCGCGCGGCCAGTTCGGTCCGGGCCAGATCGGTCTGGGAAATCGTTTCCATCAACTGGCCGAAGGCTTCGGGCGCGTCCATGGCCAGCATGATCGCGCCCTCGGTGCCCATGAACCAGACCGCCGCGTCCATGCCGAACGCCGTCCATGCCTGGACAAACAGCCCTTTTTCCCGGGCAAATGCCGCGACCTTCTTCATCCGCTCGGCGAACCACGCCCGTTGGGTCTCGTCCGGCGGGGCAAACAAATGCCGGATCGCCGCAACGTCCTCGGGGCGCGTGACCGCGTGCCGGACCGCCCGGGGAATGTTGTAGTCCTCCATCAGCGGAACGCACTCGGGCTGAATCGGCCACCCGGCGCCCTCGTTTTCCGTCCGCTTCACCGCATGACGGATCGTGCCCGAGGGCGTCTCGTACTCGCGGACCATCACCGGGTATCGCGGATCGCCGCCGTCGTCGCCGTCGCCGCCGGGCGGAATCACCGAATCGGTGACGCGGACTCTCGGGTCGAGCGACCAGGGGACCGAGACCTCCATCGCGTCGTCGACGCCCATGGCAAGCCAGGCTTCCGCCCGCCGGAAATCGTCCGCGAGCGTCCACGGATACGGCAGCGTGTGCAGGTGCTCCAGCCGGTTGGTGTACCAGTAGGGAACCTCGCGCCCGTCGGTCGTCCAACAAGACTCCTTCGGCCCGTGGAACCCGAAACACCAGGTGGTCAGCGGGGTGCGATCGGCCGGCTCGCCGTGAATCGCGGCAAGGATTCGGTCTCGGGACGTCATCAAGGCTGTTCCTCTTGCTGGCGCGCGGAGTCGGCGGTGGCACAATCCCGGAGCGACTGTCCGCACGAACAGCAACCTCCGCCGGCCGTCTGCCCGGCGACCGCCTCGCGGATCACCGCGACCGCTTGCTCTTCCTGCTCCCGCGCGAGCTTGCTGGGGATGGGGATGAGAATCGACCGGGCGAACAAGGCGTCGCTCACCGGGCAAGTGCCCTTGTCGTATCGGGTTTGGCTCCGGGCATTCTCGGCCAGGCTCCACGGATTGCCGGCTGGCGACAACGGAACCTTGCCCACCAACGACGGGATGTTGTAGTAGATGTGCAGCCCATATTCGCAGATGCGAAAGACGCTGTGCAGTCCCGACTCCTTCATTTTCGCCGTCGCGGCGATCGCCTTGGCTTCGTCGTCGAGCATGACGACGAGGAACGGGCCGGTGTCGCCTTCGGCATCGTTCATCATGCGGAAGCCGAGCCCCGGCGTGCCCGCCAGCGCCGCCTTGATCCGGCGTTTCGACGCCCGCATCGAATCGACGATCTTGGGCAGTTTTCGCAACTGGACGCCCGCCACCGCGCCGCAGAGTTCGGTCATCCGCCGGCCGGCGCCCCAGGAGATGGCATAGGGCTCCGGCGTCGCCAGCCGGCCATTGACGCGGACCAGGCCCATGTCGTGCGCCGAAAACGCCCGATCGTAAAGCCGCTTGTCGCTGGTGATCAAGAGCCAGCCTTCGCCGCACGTCATGTTCTTGTTCAACTGCAAGCTGAAGATGCCGGCGTCGCCGTGCGTGCCGACCTTGCGCCCGTGGAACGAGCCGCCGTTGCACTGCGCGCAGTCCTCGAGCACCCGGATGCCGTGACGCCGGGCGACCGCCATGATCGCCTCGATGTCGCACGGCGAGCCGGCCATGTGGATCGGGAGAATCAGCTTGGTGCGGGAGGTGATTTTGCGCTCGAGGTCGGCCGGGTCCATGCTCAGGCTCTCGTCGACCTCGCAGAGGACCGGAATGGCGTTGACCTGGACGATCGAGGCCGCCGTGGCCACCCACATGAACGCGGGCAGGATGACTTCGCACCCTGGGCCGATCTCCAACGCCGACAGGGCGGCCAACAGGGCGCCGGTTCCGCTGTTGATCGCCAGGGCGTAGTCGGCGCCGTAGAACTGCCGGGCCGCCGCCTCATAGGCGTCGACGTACTTGGCCGCGCCCAGCCCGTAGTACCGAAACATCGACCCATGGCGCAACACGTCCAGCAGCGTCTCCTCCTCCTCGTGGTCGATCCAGTACGCTCCGGGGAACTCGTAAGGCCAGTCGACGTGCATGGGAGTCACCTGGGGTCTCAATAATTGGGGGGGCAATAGACCGTGATCGCGCGGACCGGCTCCGTGCCGACGGCGCGGCCGCGGTGGATCTTGCCCTTGGTGATGTAGAAGGCGTCGCCGGGCCGAAGGACCGATTTCTCGCCTTCGACTTCCAGTTCCAACATACCGGTGAGAATGTATCCCCCAATGTCGCACTTGAGGGTTTCCAGTTCGGGAGGGGTATCCGTGGGCCGAATCTGCTCGTCCAGAACCTCGATGGCCAGGTCCGGGTTGCGGGCGAAGACGATCGTGTAGTGACGCTCGTTGTCGCTGATGACCTGCATGTGCTCGCGGAGGAAGACAGGTCCCTCGGGTCGTGAGCTGCCATTGGCAAAGAAGGCCCCCAGATTGGTGCCCATCGCCTCGAGGATTTTCTGCAATGTCAGGATGCTGGGGGAGTTCTTACCCCGCTCGATGCAGGAGATGATCCCTGGGGTGACATTCGCCCTCTCGGCGAGCTGCCGGATGGACAACCCGATGCGCTTGCGCAAGATCTGCAGTCTGGGTCCGACTTCTTGATCCATGGCGGAAAAATGAGAATCGTGTGAGCAGCCTATTGCATAAGCGTCTAATATACACTACACTCAAAACTATGTCAACGGGTCAATCGGCGTGTTCTCGTCAGCGGGCGAGCCGACCGTTCAATGTTTTGACCGGGTGTTCTCCGGCGATTACCTTCTCTGATCGTACCATGGTCGATCCGCTCAGCAAGCTCCCGATTCACGCCCCGGCCATCTGCTTGATGGGCTTCACCGCCATTTATATCATTTCCGCCGGCCTGCATGGAGTGGTGCTCACCGGCGCGATCCGGTGCGGATTTGTTCTGATGGGCTCGGGCATCTTGATCGTTACGGCCGTGGGAATCGTACAATGGGGAGACAATCTGCCGGATCCCGAGGAGGGCGTTGCGGAGAAACGGGCCGAGGCATGACCGAACCGGGATTCCTGCCCCGCTCGGTCCAATGACGAAACCTTGTTCCAGTGATCCTCTTTCCGCCAGAGGTAGCGTTATGAGGGATCGACGAAAGCGGCGGGCTTTTACGCTCGTGGAACTGCTGGTCGTGATTGCCATTATCGGAATTCTGATCGCGCTCTTGTTGCCCGCTGTCCAGGCGGCCCGCGAGGCGGCGCGGCGCATGCAGTGTGCCAACAACCTCAAGCAGATCGGCGTCGCCTTGCACATGTATCACGACGTTCACCAGCGATTTCCGGGCAACGGGATCGAGAATTGGGGGCTGGCGTGGATGGGTCCGCAAAACAAGGGGAGCATATTCCTGCGACTGTTGCCCTACCTCGGGCAGGAACCGCTCTACGACCAGGCGAACTTCAACGGTTCGGTCGAGCAGAACGACATTGACAACGGCACGACGATCGCCAATAGCCTGATCGAGACGTTTCAATGTCCCAGCGACACGCACAAGAAGTTCGCCCAGAGTTCGGGCTACAACAGCTTTACCCAGGGCGCGCTGTCGAACTACGGGTTTTCGATCGGGAACCAGGCGTTCAGCGTTTGCGGACAAGGTGGAAACATGTTCGGCACCGGCCCGGTCATCCACGGCGACTCGCGGGACCCCGGCCAGCTTTCGGGCGTTTTTTCCAGCATGTACTGGGCGGCGAGCATCAAGGACATTCCGGACGGGACCGCCAACACGATTGCCGTCGGGGAGATTCGTCCCGATTGCAGCCTGCACCTCTGGTCCGGCTGGTTGCACGTCAACTCATTCTGGATCGGCACGACCGGCGAGATCAACTACCCGACGTGCCCCGGCGAGCCCGGATACGACCGCGCCTCGACCTGCAATCACGAATACGCCTGGGGCAAGGCGCAGGCATTCCGGTCGCGTCATCCCGGCGGGGCGCAGTTCTGTTTCGCGGACGGATCCGTGCGTTTCCTCGCCGAAGTCATCGACTACGTAACGTACCAAAAACTCGGGGATCGGCGCGACGGCTATGCGATTGGTGAAATACCCTGATCGGCGGTCGCAGGAGGAAAAAGGGGACAGGTCCAATTTGCCGGAACGGCCCGAAGGGTGCTGCGCACAAATTGGACCTGTCCCCTTTTTCCGCGGCGCGCGTGAACCGGGCGCGGGCGACCGCTTCCATCGCCCCGGGAGAGTCCCGTATGCAACGAATTTCGAGGATATCGCGGTGGTGGATTGCGTGCGGCGCGGCGGTGGCCGGCGCGGCGGCGGCGATCGTCGGGTGCGGCCCGGACCGCCCGAAAATGACGCCGGTGACCGGCACGGTGACCTTGAGCGGCAAGCCGTTGGAGGGCGTCGCCGTCATGTTCGTCTCGAAGGGCGGACGCCCGGCGCACGGAACGACCGATGCGTCGGGGCGATTCACGCTGGGGACGTTCGAGGCGTCCGACGGGGCTCTCGTGGGAGAGAATACGGTCGTGTTTTCAAAGGTCGTTCCGGTTCATCCCGGCGCGTCCGCGGGGGAGCCGGCCAATGCCCACTCGCCCGCGGCGGCCACGCGGGAAACCCTGCCCCCCGTCTGCACGTCGATCATGGACTCGCCGTTTGTGGCGACCGTCGCGGCGGGCGAGGAGAACGATTTTACGTTTGATCTGGGAAAGGCCGGCTCGGAAGCGGGACGGAAGCCGCCGGGGCGTTAGACGGTCGCCGTTGGTTTTCGCTGTCGCCGTGGCTCCGTTTTCTGTCCTGCCCCCGACACATGAAGCATCTGGTTGTAAGGCGTCGCGTCACAATGACTTGACGATTTTGTATCGTTCTTTTGCCGAAAAAGGTTGCATTATGAGGGATGGGAAGAGGTCGCGTGGTTTTATCTCTGTAGGGGCCGTTTGTCAACGGTTCGCTCAGGTTTGCTTTGGAGTGGTTGTAAGTCCTATGCTAGACTTGGGTTGCCTGGCGAAACGGAAACGGGCTCTGCGGGGACGCAACCTGTCTAGGGATAGCT
>JAPLNP010000603.1 GCA_026401055.1 Planctomycetia bacterium | reverse complement strand
TGTATAGTGGCCTTCACTCGAAATCCTCCTTGTGCCCGGGTCAAAGGTTACCACGAATACCCTTTATACCCCGGAAAACGCGGAAGGTTTCGAGTTTTTTCATGCAATCAACGTGAACCGTTCGCTTGGTTAAGGACTAGTATGTCGAAAACCCGTTAGCGCGAGCCGAGCCCCACGGGCATTTTTTGAGCCGAACCTGTCGCCCGTGGGGCCATTCGGCCCAGTCTAGGAGGTCCGGCATGGTCACTCAAACGCGAAAGGCGTCGCTGTCTCCGGCGCGACGCCGCCTGCTTGAACTGCTTCAGCAGGTCAATTTCGGCCGGATTGACTGCCTCGCGATCGTCGGCGGTGATCCCGTTTTCGATCCACCACCCCGGCTTGTGAGAGAGATCAAGTTCGGCGGGGAGAACGGCCCTCGCCCGGAACTCGGATCTCCCGACTTCCTGCTGAAGTCGCAGGTCGTCGAGCTGCTGGCGTTTCTCGACGAGTTCCAAAATGGCACCGTCGACGTCCTCGAGGTCAAGCACGGACTCCCGTTCCGCGTGATCGTCACGGAGGTGCCCGCCTGAACCGGGGTTGGCACCCACTCTGAGACATCGCGTTTCCACGTTTCTATCACCTGACAATCCGCCGGCCGCGAAGCGGAGGCGATTGTGGGCGACGCCGATCATGGCGTCACTCGCATCGCCTCCGCTTTTTCGTTGGCCTGCGCACCCGTCGCCAGTCGCCGTGGCCCACGCCCCCCGCTCCTCGCCGGCGAGGAGCATTCCCGTGAATCACGACGAACTCAACGAGAAGATCGACCGTTTCACCCGCGGCATCATTCGCCGCAAGATCAGCCAACTCATCGAAGCAACGAGGAACTGTCGCGACTCACGCACGACGTGGCCGACATGATGGTCACACTGCCCGATCGGCTGCGCGACCTGGCCGAGCGGCTCAAGTCGCAGACCATCTCCAAGATCGCCCGGGACATTGGCGTCCCACGCACGACGCTCAATGAGTCCGTTCGCCGATTGCGCCAACGTTTTGAGAACGGCGGATTGAAGGATTATCTCTGAGTTCTTTCGTCAACTCGCGTCGGAACCGGGTATCGGGGACGGTTTTCGGGAAGTCGGCGATGACGTGAGCGAGGACGAGATCAACGCCTTGTTGGCCGCAGTGAGCGAGGAGGATGAGGCATGCGTGAGGGGCTAAGACCACCGCCCCGCCGACTGCGGCCAGCCCATGGTCTCGCGGAACCGAGTCCCGACGGTTGCCGCGACGTTATGCGCGGGTGGCCCCGCGTTGCCCAGACTCTGCGTCCGTTGCGCCATGGCCATACTGGGCGGCCAGCTGCGCTGCCGCAGCCTTGGGGGCACAGTGGTCCTGGGGTGTGTTCCATGGTTCCTCCCGGGCGATCCGGGCACGATGGGGGTGCGGGAACAGTCGCGTGCGCGGGCAGAGTTTCTTTCGCTTGTCCGGTTTTTCAAGGAGTAGAGAAGCATGAAGATCGTGTTTCGGAAGATTGCCGAGATCACCCCATACCCGGGCAACCCCCGGCGGAATGATGCCGCTGTGGACGCCGTGGCCGAGTCGATCCGCCAGTTCGGGTTCCGGCAGCCGATCGTCGTGGACGAGGCGGGGGTCATCATCGTCGGGCATACCCGCTACAAGGCCGCCCACAAGCTCGGCCTGGAGAAGGTGCCGGTCCACGTGGCCAAAGACCTCTCGCCCGAGCAGATCAAGGCGTACCGCATCGCCGACAACAAGACCGCCGACCTAGCGACCTGGGATCTGGGGTTGCTGCCGATCGAGTTGGCGGAACTCCAGGGGATGGACTTCGACCTGGGTCTGCTCGGGTTCTCGGAGGACGAGTTGGCGACGCTGCTCGGCTCGGATGTGAAGGAAGGGCTGACCGATCCGGACGAGGTGCCCGAGCCGCCGGATGAGGCGATCACGCGGCCAGGTGACCTGTGGATTCTCGGCGATCACCGGTTGCTCTGCGGCGACAGCAGCAAAGCGGAGGACGTGGATCGGCTGTTGGGCGGCGCGGCGATCCAGTTGGTCAACACGGATTTGCCGTACAACGTGAAAGTCGAGCCGCGGAGCAACAATGCCATCGCCGCCGGCAACAGTTCGTTCACAAATTATCACCACCAACAGGCGGACCTGGCCCGGCACCCGGAGAAATCGAAACCAACCAGCCGCAAGATGCGGGCCAAAGACCGGCCACTGGCCAACGACTTCGTGACCGACCAAGCGTTCGATGAAATGCTCGATGCCTGGTTCGGCAATATGGCTCGCGTGCTCGCCCCCGGGAGAGGGTTCTTCATTTGGGGCGGCTACGCGAACCTCGGGAATTATCCGCCGTACCTGAAGAAGCATAATCTCTACTTCAGCCAGGGCATCGTGTGGGACAAGCAGCATCCGGTGCTGACCCGCAAAGACTTGATGGGCGCGTTCGAGATCTGCTTCTACGGTTGGCGCGAGGGCGCCGGCCACAAGTTCTTCGGGCCGAACAACGCCACGGACCTGTGGCACGTCAAGAAGATCAATCCCACCAAGATGATCCACCTTACCGAGAAGCCGGTCGAGTTGGCCGTGCGGGCGATGCAGTACTCGTCGCGCCCGGGCGAGAACGTGCTCGACCTTTTTCGGAGGCAGCGGCAGCACACTGATCGCCGGCGAGCAGACGGGCCGCAAGGTGTTCCTGATGGAATTGGACGCCCCGTATTGTGATGTGATCGTCCAACGCTTCGAACAGTTCACCGGCAAGAAGGCGGTCTGCCAGAAGGTCGTGGCGCCCGTGGAAGTCGCTGAGGCTGTCGCATGATCTACCTCGCTTCGCCCTATTCCCATCGGGACGCCGGCGTGCGTCAGGAGAGATTCGAGGCGGCCTGTCGCACTGCGGCCGTATTGATTCGCCAAGGCAAGACCGTCTTCTCGCCGATCGCGCATAGTCACGCCATCTGCCGCCATGGCGTGCCGTTGGACTGGCGGTTCTGGCAACGGCACGATCGACGCTATTTGGACGTGTGCGACGAGGTCGTCGTGCTGATGCTCGACGGATGGCGGGAGAGCGTGGGGGTCCAGGCCGAGATCGCCATCGCCCGCGGGCGGGGTTTTGGGGTGGAACAAGGAATCACACAGGAGCGGCAACGCTTGACTTTACCGGCCCGCAAGATCACTATGGCCTACCGGTACAAGGAACGGTCAGGCAGACTCACATAGGCTAAGTCGTGACGGGGTGGGCGTTTGGCCAGACCTGGCGCCATTGGCCGTTTCTGTCCAGCGTGTCGAGGGCCGCGACGGCCGTGGCGTTGGGCCGGTCCCAGCGGCGGCCGTAACCTTTGAGCCGCTTTGTGCATAGTTTGCATTGCGATTCGGTCG
>JAPLNP010000252.1 GCA_026401055.1 Planctomycetia bacterium | reverse complement strand
TGCGGAACCACCGCGATCACCTGGGCCCCGAGGTCCAACGTCACCCGAATGTTCAGGTCCTTGCCTTCGTGGAACACATCGCCGTCGATGTTCGTCAACGGGGCGTCGCCGGCGCCGACGATGGTGATTTGGTAGAGATCGTCGGGCAGGGTCTCGGCGAAGCGGATGATGACCTCGTTGGGTCGATCGCCGATGCCGATCCAACCGAAATCGACCACTTCGTCGTTGGCGTTGCCCAAAACGTCGTCGCCGCCGGCGCGGATGATCCGGATCGCGCCGAGCGTGTCGGCGTCGATCTCCTGCCCCTCGTTGAACTGGAGCATGAGTTCCCGGGGCGAGATGTGCAGGACCGCGCCGTTTTGGATCGTGGAACCGGCGTTGGGAACGATGGCGACCAGTTCGGGTCCGATTCCTTCCACCCCCGGCTCCGGCGGTTCCGGAATGTCCTCGATGTGCTGGCCGTAGACGTTCAGTTCCCACGAGTTCCAACTGCCGACGGTGCCCCCGAATCGGTCCCGGACTTCCAACGTCCACGTGCCCTCGGACGACTCGCCCCAATCACGGCACGTCGTGAACGTCCAGTTGCTGTATCCCGTGGTGCTGAAGTAGAATCCCTGGGACGAAGCATTGGCCAGGCGCGACTTCGTGCCGTCGGGTGAGGTGAGAATCACCTCGAGGTCGGCCGGCGACGAGTGAGCGATGTCCACCGTCACCTCGACCCATTCGATATCGGTGACCGTGTCGTCGAGCGTGACGGACGAGGTCAGACCGCTCGTGCTCCCGTCGGGAATCGTCTGGTTGATCTGGATCTGGTCGCTGCCGGTGGTCACCTCCTCGGAAACGTTCTCCCAGCCGTATGCCAACTGCACCGCCGCCTCCGCGTCGATGGCGCCGAATCCGTAGTTGTGGTTGACGTGGTAGCCGGCGGCGTTGACGGTCCAATCCGAGTCGTACGCGTCGTTCTTTTCGGCCGAGTTGACCAGGATATACTGAACGTCGCGGTAGGTAAGGCTGGGGTTGGCCTCCAGGATCAGCGCGATCACGCCCGAAACCAGGGGCGTCGCCGCGGACGTGCCGTTGAACGTGGACGTGTAGTTGGTGTCCGGCAGCGGATCGCCGTCGAACGTGCCGGTCGAATTGTAGCCGTCCTCGCCGGTGCGGTCCGTCGTCACGATATTGTCGGTGTAACCCGAAATCAGCAGGCATGCCCCGGGATTGGAGTAGGAGGCGTAGTGGCCCGTGCTGTCGATACCCGCCACGGCGATCGCGTAGCGCGAATTCGACAAGTCGAAGAGATTGGCATCGCTGCCCTCGACGCGCGAGTTCCCCGCCGCGAACAAGTAGATGTTCCCCAGCCCGTCGCGGCCGTTGGTGACGCCGTCCTCCAACGCCGCCAGGCTCATCGGTCCCTCAGTCCTGGGCCAATTGAAAAAACTAGCTGAAGGTCCCCAACTATTGTTGTAGATATCGATCTCTTGGTTTTGGTAAGACAGGGCGCTGGCGCAATCAAAATCGGTGAAATAACCGCCGATCAAGCGGAGCCCCGCGATCTCGGCGCCGGGCGCCGCCCCGCTCACGCCAACCGCGTTGTCCCCGGCCGCGGCCGACACCCCGGCCACCGCCGTGCCATGATTCTCGTCGAACGTCCTGGGCGATGGGTCCGGATCATGGTCGATGAAGTCATAGCTCAGGTCCGCCCGATACTGGGCGAGCAGGTCGGGATGGTTGTATTGGAGCCCGGTGTCGACCACGCCAATCACGACCCCGGTTCCCAGGACGGAATCCCAGGCCGGCACCACATGGGCGTCGAGTCCCGGCGTGCCTCCGTCCTGACCCGTGTTCTCCAGATGCCACTGCTCGGGGAATAGCGGATCATTGGGAACCAAACACAGGTCCGCGGTGTGTGGCACCAGCGGATAGAAGTAGTCGATCCCCTCGGTTGCCTCCAACAGATCGACGGCGGTTTCCCAGGAGGTGTCCGCCGAGAAATTCCAGACCGACGCCTTCCTCAGCACGTTCGACGCGCCCAGGTAATCGGCGCCCGCCGCCGCCGCCATTTGGCTGGCCGTGGTGGGGTCCGACACGCCGACGACCCACTGCCGCGTCAGCGCCAACTCCTCGGGCGTGTAGGCGTCGAGATCGGAGACACGTTCGACCGCCCGAACCACGTTCGGGCTCAGGTACGTCGAGATGTCCTCGAGGCTCGTTGCGCTGATGCTCAAGAGCATCCGGGCTTCGAACTGTTCCATCCGGAGATCGCGGCCGCGGAACGATCCCAGTTCCCCTTGGCGTTTTCGGACCGGACCGAAAGACCGCTCGGTTGGCCTTCGTCTTCCGTTGCCGGAAAAACGGCGGAGTGCGTCCCAGATCATCATGCCTCGGTCTCCTGCTTGCTCTTGCGTCCGTAAACAGCGCGGGCGCAGAGCGCGTGCTACCGGCCACTGTGGATGGCTCGAACTCGAATAACCCGCATAATCCCTACAATTGCCCGCCTAATGTCGATTAAAATAGGAAGGAAAGGCGAAGTCAATAGACAATCCGACCTTCCCCCCTATGCACAATGGGGGCGCAGTCGCCACGGGACCGCCGACCGGCAGGAAAAGGTGACCAACACCTTCTATCCGCCGGCAGTCCCGAGCGTGGGCCCCGTCTCCAAATCCGCTACCGCTACCGGTTCTCCCACATGCCCTGGGCGAAGAGGAAGTCGACCGCGGCTCCCACCTTCTTGGTGTCACCCCTATTGGTCGACGTCGCGGTAACCTTGTCGAAGCCCGCGGCCCAATAGGCGAACGCGAGGTCCTGGTTCGACAAGCTCGCCCAATTACTGTCGGCTTCCAGATAATCATTCATGGCCGAGTCGTGAAGGTCGGCCACGTCGTAGCCGCCGCCGGTGGCCCGAGCCTCCACCCGGTCGAAGGCGTACGCCCGGTTGTGGAAGCCGTTGCCGTAAAGCTGCCCGTAAATCTCGGTAACCTCGAGCGTGTCGTTGCCGGCCGAGTCGTACAGGCTGGCGACGTCGTAACCGCCGGCGTTTCCGTATCCGGTCACGTTTTGGAAGAAGTCGGCCCGGATCGAGTAACCGCTGCCGTACATCTCGCCGTAGTGCGGACCGGCGACGAACGAGTCGTTTCCGGCCGAGTCATACAGGCTGGCCGTGTCGGTGCCGCCGAGCTTGCCGTAGGCCGTGACGTACCGGAAGCGATCGGCCCGGTTGTAGAAGCCGTCGCCGTAGAACTTGGCGTACGTCGGGCCGGCGATAAAGGTGTCGTTGCCGGCGGAATCCGTCATCGTGGCGGTATCTTTGCCGCCGGTCGAGTATGCCCGGGCGTACCGGAAGCCGGTGGCCATCGTATAAAAGCCGTCGCCGGTAAGTTTGGCGTAAGTCGGCGTCGCGATCAGGGCGTCGTTGCCGGCCGAGTCGTACAAGTCGGCCGCGTCGCTGCCGCCGGCGGTCGAATAGGCCTTGACGTAATCGAAGCCCTCGGCCGTGGCGAGGTAGCCCGTGCCCTGGATCTTGGCCGAGGCGGGCGAACTGGTGAATGCGTCCTCTCCGACGGAGTCGTACAACTGCGCGGTGTCCGCCCCGCCGGCCGTGGCCCGCGCCGTGACCGTCTCGAACCCCTCCGCCCGCAACGAGACGCCCGTGCCGGTCAACTGGGCGAGGTCCGGGTAGACGACGAAGGTATCGTCGCCGGCGGTGTCGTGGAGGATCGCCGTGTCGGCGCCGCCGCTGCCGATGGCCGTGATCGACTCGACGCTGGTGACGACGACGGTGTAGTACTCGCTGGAGAGCGTGGCGTGATCGGCCCACATCTCGACGCGGTCGGCGGCGCTGGAGCCGGTGAGAATCGCCGAGTCCTGGCCGCCGAGTCCGTTGAACGTGAGCGTGCCGACGTTGGTGCCGACGTACTTCACGACGCCGTTGACCTTAACGATCCAGCTATTCTGGGCCGCGCCGCCGACGAACTCGAACACGTCGCTGCCCGACGTGCCCGTAAGATTGACGTCCACCGGCGTCGCGGCGGCTTCGGCTTCGATCGGCGGGTCGATCAGCCGGGAGTAGATCGCCGTGCCGAGCGCCGTCTGACCGGTGTCGCGATCGGGGCCGGTCCACGTGATGACGTAGTGGCCGCCCGCGTCCATCGACACCGCGGACTGCACCTGGTCGCCCTCGGTCAGGGCGTTGACCAGGAACTCGCCGATCGGGTTGGGGCCGACGCGCGTGTCGATGTAGTCGGTCCCATTGGAGTTGAACATTCGGGCGAAGATGCCGTTGTCGCGGACGTCGTCGTCCTGCGGATAGTCCTGGTTGAACGAGGTCCAGGTGATGACGAAGGCCTTGTCCGAGGCCCACGCGATGGCCGGATCCATTTGGCCGTAGACGGTGGTCCGGTTCACGCGGAACTCGCCGCCGAGCTTCGCGCCCGCGGCGCTGTAGCGTTGGGCATAGATGCCGTAGCCGCTGCCGTCCTGTTCGCTCGCCCAGGTGATGACGAAGCTGCCCTGGCTGTTCGAGGCGATGGCCGGATCGTCCTGATTGCCGTTTCGATAAGTGTTGACGCGGAACTCGGAGCCGAGTTTCGCGCCGGCCGTCGAGAACCGTTGGGCGTAGACGCCCCAACCGTTGGCGCCGTCTTCCTCGCCCGCCCACGCCACCACGAAGCTGCCCAGCGCGTCCATCGAGACGTCCGGGGAGCGTTGCGAGCCGGTGGTCGTGGTGTTGACGAGGAACTCGTTGCCCAGGGCCAGGCCCGTCTGGCTGAAACGCCGCGCGTAGACGCCGTCGCGGTTGCCGTCCTGGAGGTAGCTGGTCCAGGTGATCACGAAATCGCCGCTGTTGGCGTTCATGGCGACGGCGGGTCGGGACTGGGCGTCGTCGATGAACTGGTTGACCCGGAACTGGCCGCCGACAGCCTTGGCGTCGGCGTCGAACCGTTGGGCGAACACGCCCGAGACGTCGTTGACCGTCCCGCCGTTGCCCGACCAGACCACGACGAAGTTGCCGAGGTCGTCGATGGCGACGTCCGGCTCGATCTGGTCGCCGGTGATCAGGCTGTTGACCAGGAACTCGTTGCCCACCTCGCGACCCCAGAAGTCGAATTGCTGGCCGCGGATGTTGGCCTCGAAGACGGCCGGATCCGTCGTCGGAGCGTAATCGACCCAGACGACCACGTAGTCGCCGCTGGCGTTTCGCGCGACGGCCGAATCGTTCTGGTTGCCGTCGTCGATGGTGTTGACCTGCTGGTCCACGTCGCCCCAGGTCGCCGAGCCTGGCAGCGTGTTGTTCACGCGGAACAGGAAGCCGAAGCCGCCTCGCGGGCTGGTCAGCGGATCGAGATTGACCGCGCCGCCGAGATTCTGACCGGTGCCGTTGGGCCGATAGCCGGTCATCGCCAGCGGATTGCCCGCGACGTCGTACATTTCGGTCCGGGCAATGAGCGTGTAGGTGCCGTTGGCCAGCGCGGCCGCGTTGCCGTTGGACCCCGCGAACGTCACCACGGCGGTCCACTTCTTCAGCACTTCGTCGAAGTGGAAGTCGACGTCGTGGATCGCGCCGTCCAGCTCCTCGTTCCGGCCGTTGACCAGCGCCCAGTTGTTGAGGTTCTCGACGCTGTTCAGCCCCGGCGCGCCGTTGACCCTGGTGGTGTTCATCTCTTCGTCGAAGACGACCAGGACGCTTACCGGGTTTCCGTAGATGTTGTCGCCGTCGGCGATCAGGGCGTTGCCGGGGCCGGACTCGCGCAGCTCCGTGGCCAGCGGCCCGGCGGTGTCGGTCGGCTCGTCGTACGTTCGGACGAAGATGCCGTGCCGGTCGCCGACGCCGTTGCCCTGCCAGGCGACCACCACGTCGCCGCTGGGGGTCATGGCGATGGTCGGGAACTGCTGCACGCCGTTTTGCGTCCGGTTGACGATCTCCTGGACGCTGACGGCCGTCGGGTTGGTGCCCGATCCGCTCTGGTACCAGCGGGCGAACACGCCGTCGGGATCGTGGTTGCCGACGAGATCGGCGTTGTTGACGTCCAGCGGGTCGGGCTCCGCGCCGTTGCCGTTCCAGACGACGGCGAAGTTGCCGCTCGCGTCGAGGGCCACCGACGGGTTGACCTGGTCGCCAGTGAAGTTGACCCCCCACTCGGTGATGGTGCCGTCGTCGTCGTCGGCGGTGATCAACGTGTTGATCGCTTGCGACGTCCCGGCCGCGCCGTTCGCCGCGTAGGCGGTGGCGAAGATGTCGTAATCCTGTTCGGTGCCGCCGGCGTCATACACCTCGTAGACGATGACGAAGTCGCCGCTGCCGGCCATCGCCACCTGCGGATTCCGCGCAATGCGAGCCACGTCGGTCCCACCGGTTCCTCCGCTGGGAACCACGAAGTCGCCGGCCGCGGCCACCCCGTTGCGATCGAACAATCGGCCCACGACGTTGGCGTCGGTCACCACGCCGCTTTGCTGGGCAGTGATCTGATCCCACGCAACCGCGAAGTTGCCGTTGTCGTCCATCGCCACCGACGGATTCACGCGGAAGCCGGCGCTCAGACCCGGCCCGGGGGCCCCGGGTACGCTGGCGGCGTTCACCTGGAACTCGTTGCCGGTCGGGCGGCCGCGGTAATCGAACAACTGGGCGTTGACGTTGTTGAAGTAGCCGAACTGCTGCCCGGCCGAACCCCACACGATGACGTAGTTGCCGAAGTTGTCGACGGCCACGGACGGGTTGAACTGCTCGCCGGTGACGGTCGTGTTCACCAGCACCTCGATGTTCCCGGATCCCGCGACGTTGCGGTAGGGATCCGCGTCGATGCGGTCCAGGCGGCCGTTGGCGAGGCGGTTGCCCGCCGCGTCGAACCGCTGGGCGTACACGTCCCAGTTGCCGTCGGCGTTCTGGGACTCCCAGGTGACGATGAAGTCGCCGTCGGCGTCCATCGCCACCGCGGCGTTGCGCTGGTCGCCGCTCGTGAGATTGTTCACGCGTACGTCGCCGGTGCGCGGCGCGCCGCTACGGTCGTAAAGGCGGAGGTAGATTCCGGCGCCGTCCGGGTCGTTCGGATCGTCCTGCCCGAGGCTGGTCCAGACCACGACGTAATCGCCGTCGTCGTCCACGGCAAGCGAGGTGGTGCTGGTTTCGCGGCCGTAGCCGGTCCCCTGCGGCTCCGAGAAGCGTTGGACGTAGAGCGGGTCCTCGTTCACCCGCGTTTCGGGACCGAGCACGTTGTCGCTTTCGGCCACGATGAAGTTGAAGTGGTAGCCGCCGTAGCCGGTGCTGGCGGGGTCGGTGCCCGCGACGCCGTTGAAGTCGCCGTCCAGGGCGTTGCCCCGGAGATCCTCGACCAGATCGCGCACGGTGAGGACGTACTGGCCGCTCTGGAGTCCGGCGGTGCCGCTGGCGATGCCGTTGCCGTCGAGCGTCAATTCGGCCTCGTACTTACCGGTCTGGTTGTTCAGGCCGAAGCGGATGTGGGTCACCGCCCCGTGGATCTCCATGCCGTCTCGTTCCAGCACCCAGTTGTTCGGATTGAGAATGCTCTCCAGGGACGGAGTCCGGGCGCCGTCGACGATCGACTGAGCGACCGAGAGGTTTTCGCCGAACAGGACGATCAGGGTGTCCGCGCCGGGCGCGAGCACGCCGTTGTCGAGGACCACGCTGCCGCTCTCGTCCAGGACGCCGGTGACGATCGGGCCGTCGAGGTCGGTCTGCAGTTCGTGATTGGCGCTGACGTATTGATACACGTTGGTGCCCCCGCCGGACGGCACGTCGCCGGTCCAGACGGCCACAAAGTTGCCCTCGCCGTCGCTGCCGACGGACGGCAGCCACTGCATGCCCTGGGTCTCGACGTTCATCCGGGTTTCGATGCCCTGCCTGCTGGCGGCGGCGTTGAACCTCTGGAAGAACACGCCGTACTCCGATTGGTCCTCCTGGTCGATCTGATCGCCGTAGCCGCTCCAAGCCACCACGAAATTACCCTCGTGATCCATCGACACCGAGGAATACATCTGGTTGCCCGAAAGCGTCGTGTTGACCAGGGTTTCGGCCGAGGCCGCCGGATCGCGGATGAAATCGATCGACCAGTCCCGCAGGCGGCCGCCGTCGATTACCCGGTGGCGCAGCCCATCGCGGTCGACGAAATAGTCGGGATCGTTGCCCGGATTGATCGGATTGTTCGGATCGACACCCGGATCACTGTCCTGGATCCGGAGGATCCAGGTTCCGCCGGCGTTCTGGCCGTCGAAGGCGGAAAGGAGCTGCTCGGGGATGTACGTGCCGTCAAACGGCGGCAGCGCGCCGTTCTCCGAGTCGTCGATCGCCAGCTCGGCCTCGTCGTCGAACAAGCTGTTGCTGAAATTGGAGCCGTTGGGGCCGCTGCTGGTCGAACCGTTCTCGTCGCCCTCGATCGGAACGTTCGTGAACAACCGCACCTGCGTGCCGGCGGGGCTGATAAGGGTTACGATCAGGTCCGACGGGTCAGCGTGCGTAACGTTCAATCGAACGTTCAGATCGCGAATCAGGAAACCCTGGCCCACGACGATGGGGATATCTATGCTCGGACTGGTCACGCCCGCAAGATCGGGAATGTCAACCGTCACGCCATCGTACTCGTAGCGGACGCTCTGCTCCGTGGCAGTGATGCGGTTGAACGTCTTGGTGTAAACGCCGTAACCGCTCTGGTCGGCCGTGTGCTGCGAACTCGACCACGTGACGACGTACGTCTCGCCGCTGAGGTTCATCGAGACGTCCGGGAACCGCTGATCGCCCGTGATCGTGTCGTTGACGACGAATTCGCCGGCCAACGGGCTGATCGCGGGCGAGCCGTCGGCGTTGAACGCCCGGCCCACAATGTCGTCGCCCACTCCGTTCCGGTCGCTTTGCCAGACGATCACGAATGAACCGACGGCGTCCATCGCAACGCTCGGGAACTTCTGGTTGCCCGAAATCGTCGTGTTCACCTGGAACTCGCAGCCGTAGGCCTGGCCGAAGGAATCGTAGCGCCGGGCGTAGACGCCGTAGCCGTAGCCGGTCTTGCCGTTGTTCTCCTGGCCGTAGCTCGACCACGTGATGACGAAGTCGCCGTCGGTGTCCATGGCCACGCTGGACCATTTCTGGTCCTTGGCCGTGAAGGTGTTCACGCGGAAGGCGTCGCCGACGGCCGTGCCGTCGGAGTCGTAGCGCCTCGCGTAGACGTCGACCTGCTCGCGGCCGTTGGAGGCCACGCCGTCCTCGTCGCGGTAATTGGTCCACGTGACGACGAAATCGCCGTCGGCGTCCATCGCGACGCTGGCGTTGCTCTGTACGTCGTGGGCAAACGAAGGATCGTCGCCCGTCACGCCGACCAGCACCGCCTTGGGCACGCCGGTGGCGTAGTACCGGCGGAGGTACGTCTGATCCAGTCCGGCGGCGGTGTCGAGCGCGGTCCAGACGACCACGTAATCGCCGTCGGCGTCGACGGCGACCGCGCCGGGAGTCTCGGGGTTCGTATGGCCGTCACCGGTCCCATCGTCAACCGGATCGTCGCCGCCCTCGCCGATCAAGATGACGAAGTCGTGCTCGAAATCGCCGCCGGCGGCGCCGTCGAGATTGCCGTCCAAAGCGTTGCCGAACAGGTCTTCGACGTCGGCCCGGACGACGAGCGTGTAGCGGCCGTTGTCCAGGGCCTGCAACCCGGGTTCGGTCGCGTCGAGGTCGAAGGTGACCACGGCCTCGTACTTTCCGCTGGGCACGTCGGCCAGGCCCCGATAGTACGCCTCGCTCAGCCCGAACGTCACCGAATAGACCCCGTCGAGCACCTCGTCGCCGTTCTTCAACAGACCCCAGTGGTCCGTGTTGAGCACGCTGTGCGCTCCGGCTTCGTAGTAGCGGATGTCGAGGTCTTCGCCGAAGGTAACGACGAACTTCGACACCTCGTCGTTGATCTCGCCGCCGTCGACCACCACGTCGAGCGAAGGCGGCTCGCCTTCCGGCGTCGCGTAGTTGTGAACGTCGGTCACCGTCGGTCCGGCGACGTCGTTCTCTTGCTCGTACCGGCGATAGAAGATGCCCTGGTCGTCCGCCTGCGCGGCGAACTCGCCGTTGCCGCTCCAGACGACCACGACGTCGCCCGTGTCGTCCATCGTGACGCCCGGGTAGCGCTGGCCGAGGTTCTTCGTGCCGTTGACCGAGAATTCGGTCCCCAGTTCGCCGTTCGGGCCGCCCTGGGCGCCCAGCAAAGCGTTGCGAACGTAGCGCTGCGCGAAAATGCCGAAGCTGTTGGGGACGTTCAGAACGCCGATGGGCGGGACGGGACGATCCTGGAAGCTCTCCCAAGCGATCACAAAGTCGCCGTCGGCGTCCATCGCGATCGACGAGTGCTGCTGGGAACCTCGCGTGTACGTGCTGACCTGGAACTCGCCGCCGACCGGCGTGTTGTCGATCGGGAACGAATTGCCGACGTTCGTCTGGAACTGGTACCGCCGGGCCATCACTTCCTGCGTCCCGTCGGCCCCGACCAACTCCTCTTCGTTGTCGGCAATCGACGCCACCGTCGTCCACGTGACGGCGAAGTCGCCTTGCATGTCCATGGCCACGGAGGACCATCGCTGGTTGCCGGTCACCGTCTCGTTGACCCGGTACTCGCCGCCGGCATTGACCGTGTGCTCGCCGTCGACGTCCACGACCCAGACGAACTGCCGCGCGTAGACGTTCGATTCGTCCGTGGCGTCGCCGTCCTGCCCGAACGACGTCCACGTCACGACGAAGTCGCCCATGGCGTCCATGGCGACCGCGGGGAAGAGTTGGTCGCGTTCGGTCGCCTCGTTGACCCGGAGCGCGCCGGCCTGCCCGTCCTGCGAGGTGGTGATCTCCACCTTCGCCCGCGGATCGTGATTCGGGTCGCTATAGGTGATATGGTCCAACAGGATCGGCGGCTGGTTCCGTCCGCCGTCGGCGTCCACGAAACGGACCTCGACGTCGATACTGCTGATCGCTTCGACCTCGACGTCGACCCCCATGGCGAGGAACTGGGCCTGGATGGCCGCGGCCGTCGCCACGGCGTCGCCGTGATACGCGATCTCGCCGGTCACGTGGCCGTCCCAGCTCAACGCGAACGTGCCGTCGGGATTGCTGTTGAACGTGACGACCTGCGTCTCATCGACCATCCCCAAGGCCACGCCGAAGCGGTCGTACCGCATCGCGTAGACCTCGTAGCCGTTGCCGTCCTGGCCCTCGGACTGCCACGTGATCACGAAATCGCCGTCATGGTCCATCGCCACCGTCGAAAACCGCTGCGTGTCGGCCGTGTAGCTGTTCACGCGGAATGCGGCGCTAAGCGGCGTCCCCGCGGCCGTGTACCGCCGGGCAAAAACGTCCCAGCCGGTCTGGGCGTTGTAGGCCGACCACGTCACGATGAAGTCGCCGTCGGCGTCCCGGGCGACCGAGGCGTAGGTCGCCGTCGGATCGGCGGTCACGAGAATCTCGCTCCCCTCGATCAGCAGCGAATCCCGCTTGTCGTCCGTCGAGAACGAGATCACGTCGTACAGCTTGGCGTACACGCCCGTGTTGATCCCCTCGCTGGTCCAGACCACCGCGTAGTCGCCGTCGGCGTCGGAGGCCGTGGACTGCGGGCTGTTGGGGGTCTCGCCGAGATCCAGATCGTCGGGCACCAACGTCTGGTTGCCGTCGGGATCGGTGTTGACGCGAGTCTCGCTGGCCGTCGTCAGCACGGTGAAGCTCAGCGTGTAGGACACGCCGGGGGTGCCGTCGAAATTGCCGTCCAAGGCGTTCTTGAACAGGTCGGCGATCGTGTCCTTGATCGTGAGGATGTAGTCGCCGTCGGCCAACGCCTGGTTGCCCGCCAACGTGCTATCCATGTCGAACGTGACGACCGCCTCGTACTTGTTGCTCGGCGAGGTCGCCACTCCGGAGAGGAAGGCCTGGTTCAAGCCGAACTGGATCGAGGCCACGCCGTCGGTCAACTCGACGGCCGTTCCACTCTCGTTGAGCTTCGAGATCGCCCAGTTGTCCGGGTTCAGCACGCTGTTGAGTCCGCGGGTGCTGTACTTGGTGTTGAGGTTTTCGCTGAAGGTGACGACGAACTGGCCGACGTTGTTCAGCAAGACGTCTTTGTCGATGACGTAATCGGTGTCGGCGACTCCGCCGGACTGCGAAATCACGTTGTGGACGTCGGTGACCATCGGCCCGGCGTCGTCCTTCGTCTTCTCGAACCGCTGGGTGAACAACCCGGCGGTGTCGCCCAGGCCGTTGCCGCTCCAGACCACCACCGCGTCGCCGGTGTCGTTCATGGCGACGGCGGGGAACCGCTGCTGGCCGGTCTGGGTGCCGTTGACGTGCAGCACGCTACGGGACTCGCCGTTGGCGCCCAATAGCGGATCCGTGCCGATCAGATCGTTTCGGACGTAGCGCTGCGCGTAGATGCCGTAGCTGTTGGCGGCGTCGTCGCCCTGATTGGCCGCGGGCCGCTCCTGGAAGCTCTCCCAGGCGATCATGAAGTCGCCGTCGGCGTCCATCGCCACGCTCGAGTGCTGCTGGTTGTCGTCCGTGTAGGTGTTGACCCGGAACTCGTTGCCCACCGAGCTGCCGTCGGAATTGTAGCGATGGGCATAAATGCCGTTCTCGCCGTTGGCGCCCGCCCCGTAGCCGTTGCCGGTGCCGTCTTGGTTGTAGCTCGTCCAGGTGATGACGAAATCGCCGTCGGCGTCCATCGCCACCGCCGACCACTTCTGGTCGTTGGCGATGGTCGTGTTGACCAGGAACTCGGGCGCGCCGCGGGTCGCCGCGTCGATCCAGTCGGCGTAGTCCGAAACCCGCACGTCCACGCCGAACTCGCCAAAACTCGAATTGAGGCCGGCCACCGCGTCCTGCGACCCGTCGAACGTCAAGCCGTAGCTGGTCACCCCGGCGATCTGTCCGTTGATGAAGTTCGGGCCGCCCGAGTCGCCGTGCGCGCCGCAGATCTCCTGATTGCCCAGGCCCGTGTTCGGAATGTTGAACAACACTCCCAAGGCGTCGTTCTGGCTGGTGCCGTTGTCGAAATCGTAAACCAAACCGTCGGCCGACCCACCAAGCAGATCCGCGAGCGCTTCGTACCGGTTTTCGCCCGAGCGCTTGGTCCCCGCGGGCAGGGTGGCCCCTTGGTCGCCGGTGCCGCTTGCGCCGTAGCCAACCTTCTCGAACACGCGGTTGAGTTCGTCCACGCCGCGATAGATGTCGTAGCGTTCGACCGAGGCGGGCAAGACGTCTTGAAGCACGATGATCGCCAGGTCCGTGCCGATCGGCGCGCCGCCCCCCCCGACGCCGCCGTAGGTGGGATGGACGTAGATCGCGGAGGCCTGGACGGTCAGCGGGCCGGTGGCCAGATCGAAGGTAACCGTGACGCTGCCCACCGGCATGGCGACGCCGTTGGCATCCGCCACGACGTGGGCGGCCGTCAGGATGTGACGCCCGGTGCTCAGCAACGAGCCGGTCCCCAACTCGATTTGCGTCCCGCCCGTATCAACCGTGACCATCCCGACGCCGTCGTAGCCGGTGCCCGGATTGACCAGATGATTCGCCGGGCTGTCCTTGGTCACGATCAGCGGCTCCGTCTGCGCTCCGCCCGGAACCGACGCCTGAGAGCCGGTGTCCGCCGACGTCGAAGAACTGTCGGTGGAATAGAACACGTCGTTGCTGGCGAACTGTTTCGCGTAGATGTTGCTCTCGTAGGCCGTGTCGCCGTCCTGGCCAAAAGACGTCCAACTGATGACGAAGCTGCCCTTGCTGTCCATGGCGATCGACGGGAACATCTGGTCGCCCAGCGTCGTGTCGTTGACCAGGAACTCGCTGACCTCGCCCTCGACCAGCGTGGTCATCGTGACCTTCGCGTCGTCGTCGCCGCCGACCGTCGCATAGTCGATCACGATCGGCGGCTGATCCGTCCGCCCGTCGTCGCCGACAAAACGGATCGCCACCTCGGTATCGGTGATCACGCGGGCTTCGACGTCGTATCCCAACGCGGCGAATTCCACCTCGACCTGGTCGGCCACCTCCGACAGACTGCCGGTGTACGTGATCGGGCCGGTCACCTGGCCGTCGATGTCCAACGCGAATTCCGCCATATCCGGATCGCCGATGAAGTTGATCACCTGGATCTCGTCCAACCCGCCGAGCAACTCGCCCGCCCGGGTGTAACGCTGCGCGTAGACGCCGTAGCCGCTCTCGTCCTGGTCCTGGCTTTGCCACGTGATCACGAAATCGCCGTCGGTGTCCATGGCCACTGTCGAGAAGCGCTGGATGCCTTCCCGCTCGGTGTTGGCGATGGCCGCGTCGCTCAGCGCGTTGCCCATCGCGTCGAACCGCCGGAACCACACGTTCCAGTCGCCCTGGGCGTCCTGCGCCGACCACGTCACGACGAAGTCGCCGTCGCCGTCGCGGGCGACCGAGGCGTACATCGCCGTCGTATCATTGGTGACCCGGAATTCGCCCAGCACGTTGACGGACGAAACACGCCCGGCGGTCGTGTCGGTCCAGACCGTCTTGTACAGTTTCGCGTACACGCCCGGATTCAGACCCTTGTTGGTCCAAACCACCACGTAATCGCCGTCGCCGTCGTCGGCCACGGACTGCGGGCTGTTGGGGAAGGCGTCCTGGGTGACGGCGGCCGGGTTGATGTTTTCCTGGATGCCGGTGGTCTGCGTGTTGACGCGCGTCTCGGCGCCCGTGGGCACCGTGACGTAGAACTCCCGCGAGGCGGAAGCGCCGTTGGGCAGGTATCCGGTGCGCGCCAGCGCGTTGCCCGCCACGTCGCGCAGCGAATTCTTGGCCACGATCTCATAGTGGCCGTCGCCCAGCGCCGGAGTGCCGCTGGCCACGCCGTTGGCGTCGAACGTGATGACCGCTTCCCACTTGTTGCTGCCGACCGCGCTGCCGCCGAGCACGCCGGCGAAGTCGGCCGCCTTGCTCATGCCGAAGTAGACGTTCGTGATGCCGTTGAGAACCTCGACGCCGTCCTTCATGAGCGCCCAATTGCTCGGGTTGAGCGCGCTGTGGACGCCCTGGGTCGTCAATTCCTCGTCGAACGTGACGACGATGTGACCGAGCGCGCCGATCACCTGCCCGCCGTCGATCAGCCGCTCGCCGCCGGGCAGCAGAAAATCGGTTGCCATGGGCCCGGCCGTGTCGGTGTCCTGGACCATCTGGCGGGCGTAGATGTTCTGGTTCGAGGAGTCCATGTAGAACCACGAATCGGTCGTTCGCTCGTACTGGGTCCAGGCGGTGACGAAATCGCCGTCGGGCTCGATGCCCATCGACGCCTCGGTCTGCCACAATCCCTCGTCGCCCGCCATGAGCAACTGGATGACCGGCGGGACTTTCACGTCGTCGATCACCAACTCGCTACTGACCAGGCTCGTCGACACGAAGGTGTCGTGGGTCTCGCCGATAAACGTGACCTCGTAGACGTAGTTGAAGGGGTCGTTCACCTGGATTTCCCAGGGCGTGCCCTGCCGCTCCACGATGTTGCTCACGAGATTGACGGCCACCGTGCCTCGAAATCTGTCCCAAGGCCAGTTTATTCCCGTCACCATGGCGGCGCGAAGCTGCGCCTCGAGGGCGTCCCGGGTCTTGCCGGGGTCGATGATCGCCGGATCGCCGGTGTAAACCGGCGTCAGGGTGACGTCCTGCTCGAATCCCGAGGCGTTGATGATCTTGACGACGAAGGCGCCGCCGGTGAGCCGCCAATCGAGTTCGATCAAATAACGGGTGTTGTGGCCGTCGCGCTCGGCGTTAATGGTCGTGTCGGTGGCAGTGACGCTCAGCGCATTCAGCGTGGGATCGGCGTCCCAAGAGGAGTACATCACGCCGTTGGCCTCGCCCCGCATCAGCCCGGTCGACAGGTTGTACTGTTCGCGCAACTGGGCGATTTCCTCGTCCGTGGCCCCCGAGTTGTACGCTTGAAGCAGCAGGTCGTCCAACACGCTGTCCATGTCCTGATTGGGGTTCATGAACGGCACGTCCTGGATGTCGGGGCCGTAGCCGTCGTAGGTGATCACCAGGTCGCCGTCGGCGTCCAATCCCGGCTGACCGCCCATCTGATCCAACGGCCAGTAGGTTTGCGACTCTGGATCGCCGACCGTGGCGCTGTTGGCGCGGAATTCGTCGCGAATGACCGCCGGGGCGAGGTTCCCGTTGGCGTCGTAAAGACGGTACATCCGGGCGCGCACGCCGGTAGAGTCCCATTGGGGCCCGTCGGGGTTGATATTGTCGTTGTCCGAATGGTCTGCCGTGGTCTCGGTCCAACTGACCACGAAGTTGTTGTTTGTGTCCCAGGAGGCCGCCAAGTCGATGTCGGCGGAATTGGGAGCGCTGGGGCTGAACGGGCCCCACAAAAGCTGGCCGTCGGGGCCGTAGACCTTCGCCACCGTATAGGCGCCGAACCCAACGACGCCGGCGCCGACCGTATAGAAACTCCCCGTCCAGCCGATCAGGAAATGGCCGTCGTCGCTCATCGCGACGCACGAGTCGCCGTGCTCGTCCGTGTCGTAGTTGTTGACGATGAACTCGTTGCCGATGCGATCCCCGTCGCGATTGAACCGCTGCGCGCTGAGAGTGTTGAAAAAGCTTTCGTCCTGGCCGACGGATTGCCAGGCGATGACGAAGTTGCCCTCGGCGTCCATGCCGACGCTCGGATCCTCCTGGATACCCGTGGTGAACGTGTTGACCCGGAACTGGCCGCCCAGCGAGTCGACGCCC
>JAPLNP010000419.1 GCA_026401055.1 Planctomycetia bacterium | reverse complement strand
CGGCCGACGCCGCGGACCGCGACCGGCTCTTGGAGGTGCGCTACCACTGTCCGGACCCGCGTCTCGGGCGCGGACGGCTGGTCATGGACTTGCCCCGGCTCGGCCTCGACACGTGGACCCGACGGATGTACTGGCAACTGATCTTGCCGCCGGACGAACACGTCGTCAGCACGCCGCCGGGTTTCCTCTGCGAGTTCCGTTGGGGATGGAACGGCATCTTCTGGGGACGCGAGCCGCTTCTGAGCCAATCCGAACTGGAGACGTGGATCGGCGCCGCCCACGACGCGGACACCTCGGAAGGCGCGAACTGCTACCTGTTCAGCACCCTGGGAGACGTGCCGGCGTGCGAAATGCGAACGGCCGGTCGCTCCTGGATCGTGCTCGGCGCGTCGGGAGCGGCGCTGGTGGCCGGACTGTTGCTGATCTACGTCCCGGTGATCCGCCATCCGGGCAACCTGTTGCTGGCAGCCGTGGTGCTCGGAGCCACCGGCATGATCTATCCGGAACCGACGCTTCTGGTCCTGCAAGCGGCGGGCCTGGGTCTGGCGCTGACGCTCTTGGCCGGTCTACTCGAGCGCGGCATGGCGCGGCGCCGTCGCGGCCCGGCCGTGCCGGACGTCTCCGGTTCCCTCTTGGAACAGGATTCCACGCAGACGCAGTACTTTACGCCGACCAGCGGCGGCGAGAGCGCCCGCGAAGCGGTTCTCGCCCAGAAGCCTGCGTCGTCGTGAGCGGTTGTCGGTGGTCAGTGGTCGGTATTGAGTGTTGAGTGTTCCATGCCAGAAACGCCCTCGCATTGCACGCGGGGCGTCGAGTCGCCAATGCGATCTCTCCCATGAACGAAGTGTACTGCCATCGCGCGGATCCTCCGGCCGGACGACGTCGCGTCACGGGCTGCCGCCGGGTCCTTCTCATCGCGGCGATGGTTCTTGCGCCGTGCCTGGCGGGCGTGGCGGCGGTGTCGGAGGTCCGGGCGGCCGATGGCGGCGAGACGGCCGCGCCGCGGACAATTCGTTTCCACCGCCTCTTCGCGCCGGCCGATCGTCCGGACGACTGGCCTCGCGGCGAAGGACGCTACATTCCGATGGACGCGGCGGCGTTCGAGAAGATCGTCGACCGCTTGCGCGATCCGGCCCCGGAGGTCGCCTCTCGCGTCGTGGCTGCCGAGTACCGCGCAACGCTTGAAGGAGACCGGCTGCTGCGCGGTGGGGCTTCGCTCGAGATCGTCCACCCGGCGGACAAAACGTCGCTCCTCTCGTTGGGGTCATGCGCCCTGGCGGTCGGCAAGGCCGTCTGGGCCGGCGACAAGCCGGTGGACGCCACGCTCGGATCGGCCCAAGACGGCAACCTCGCCGTCGAGGTTTCACGGCCGGGCAAGCTCGAGCTGGAGTGGTCGCTCTTGGGCCGGCGCAGCGAGACGGGGTCCGTCGAGTTCGATCTGGAACTGCCGCCGTGCCCTCGTTCGCTTCTGGTCCTCGATCTGCCACGCGACGTGACGGCATCGGTCGACCGCGGGATCGTGGCCGCCCACGCCCCTGCCGCCGAAGACCGGCAAACGTGGCGCATCGAACTCGGAGGCCATCGTCGAGTCGCGCTGCGGCTGGCTCGGGTGGAAGCCGCGCCGCGGTCCGGCCCCCTGCCGCGGGCGCGACAGTCGCTGACGTACAGTCTCTCGCCCCGCGGGGTCGAAGTCACCGCCGAGCTGCAGTTGGAGGTCGACCAGCAGCCGCTTCGCAGGGTGGGGCTCGCGCTGGACGAGTCGCTCGAACTCGTTTCCGCCCAGTGCGGCGAACAGCCGCTGCGGTGGTCGATCACCTCGGACCCCGCCGGCCACGGCGCCCGGGCGGTGCTGGAGTTGCCCGAGGCGATCTCGGGAACCTCGCGGACGCTGCGGCTGGGCGCCCTGGCGCCGTTGGTCACCGGTCGGCCTTGGCGACTGCCGCGGATCCGGCCGGAAGAGACGTTCTGGCAGGAAGGCCGCGCGACGCTGCTGGTCCCGTCGCCGCTTCAAATCGAGCGATTCACGGGCATCCATTGCCGGCAATCGAAGGTGGGGCCCCTGTCGGCGCCGCGGGTGGGCGAATCGATCGAACTGCAGTACTTTGCCTCCGACGCCACCGCCGAGATCATTCTTGCCGATCCGGCCACGCCGGTGCAGGTCGATTGCGGAACCGCGCTGGAACTCAGCGCCGGCGGCATCAGCGGCCGGCTGATCGCGGCGCTGAAATCCGTGGATCGAGAGCGGTTCGAGTTGGAAGCGGACCTGGCCGGGCAATGGATCGTGGATTCGGTCGACTCGGTTCCCGGCGGCTCGGTGGCCGACTGGAGCGTTCGCGCCGGCCCCGACGAAACCCGGCAACTCGTCATCCGCCTGGCCAAGGCCCTTTCTCCTTCGCGCGGCGTGTTGTATCTATCGATCGTCGGGCGCCGGCTGCAATCGCCGTTGGGACGCGGCGTGACCGTGGACGAACTCGCTCCGCTGAGGTTTGCGACCGCCCGAGTCGGGAGACGGCTCTTGTCGGTCCGGGCGATGGAACCGTATCAGCTCACGACGCGGGGCGCCGAGCAACTCGCGCGAATCGAGCCGAGCCGTCTGGACGCGAAGGATCTCCGGCTTTTTGCCGAGACGCCTCGCGGGCTGCTCTTCGTCCAGGACGCCCGGGCCGAGCCATTGCGGATCCTCTTAAGGCAGCAAGAGCCCGGCTACGCGGGGACAATTCGCGTCGAGGCCACCGTGACGGGCCCAACGATGTCGGAAAGCTACCGGCTGCGGTGCTCGCCCGAGTCGTCCCGGCTGGATCACGTCCTGGTCCACTTCTCCCACGCTCGCTCGGGGCCGCCGCGCTGGACGCTGGGAACCGAGGAGGGCCAGACGCTGGCCGCCCGGCGGTTGCCGCCGGCCGAGCAGTCCGCCGTCGGCCTCGGCCCGGACGGCGAGACATGGGAGGTGGCGCTGACGCCGTCGCGAAGCGTCCCGTTCGAGATCCTTGCCACGCGCGACACGGAGTTGGAAGAGCCGGGGCCGATTTGCCTGGCTGCCCTGCCCGAGGCGACTTCGCAAGACGCAACGCTGGTGATCCGATCGGCCGAGGCGACGGACGTTCGGATCGAAAACCGGCGTCTGGAGCCGATCCCCGTCGAGCCGCCGGCTGCCGGTCGGTGTCAGACGGCCCGGGCCGCCTATCGCTACGACCCCACTCGCGTGGCGACGTCGCCGACCGCGTCGGTCACGGTTTCGGTGTCCCGAGACGCGACCGCGCCGTCGGCGTTGGTTTGGTCGTGCCATCTCGACTCGCGATATGAGAGCGACGGCACGTCCCGCCACCTGGCCACGTACTGGCTGGAGAGTTCCGGACGGCCTCGCCTGAGACTCGTTCTGCCCGCGACGGCCACGCGAGCGGACGTCCGCGGCGTCTGGATCGACGACGCGCCGGCGGCGTCCAGACAAGCCGAAGAGGGCGACTCGGACCGCGCGCTGGTGATCGACCTGCCCTCGGGCGTCCGATTTCCGACCGTGACGATCGACTTCACCGCCAACGGCTCGAAGCTGGGCATCGTCGACCGGCTCGAACCGCCTTTGCCCGAGGTCGACGTCGAGGTCCTTGCCCGCCACTGGACCGTTTGGCTCCCGCCGGGCTACGTGTCGCTCGGCGACGACCTCGGTTGGCAGCCGCGGCGCGCCGCGGCGCCGACGTGGAAGGAGCGTCTGTTCGGGCCTCTCGGGCAGGCGGCCCACGAGCATCCCTTCGATCCGTTTGCCGCGGACGACTGGGCGGCAATCAACCCCCTTCAACCGGCGCATCGCGAGATCGCCGGCAACGCTCAACAGTTGCAGCAACTGCTCGGCGGCCTGGCCCACCAACGGGACACGGCGCAAGGCAACCGCCCGTACACGTGGGGATCGCTGTTGACGGAGCCGTCGATCGCGTCGCTCGGGCTAAGTCTGCTGGTGGACCGCGAGGCGCTGGCCGGGGTCGGGCTCTCGCCGGCAGCGCCGGTGCCGGGCGGGCTGTCCACCGAGCCGGCGGCGCAGGGGATCGAGCTGCTCCAGAAGGCCGACCTGGCCATCCTGCTCGACCAGGACACGGCACTGGTGACCACCGCCCGGCAGGCCGCCTTGTGGCGCGCCCAACTGGAGCCGCTCGGCGGCCACGTGTTGTGGCGGGTTCGGCCGGGCGCGCTTGCCGATCGGCTTCGCGAAGCGGCCGAGGAACCAGGCCACGCGTTGGTCTCGCCGCGCCTCTGGCAGGCATCGGCCGGCGAGGTCGCCTCGCCGTGGAGGCTTTCCCCACGAGATGGCCACCGCCCATCGGACACGCGGGGCTGGAACTGCTACTCGATGGACTTTTCGTCCGTCGGCCCGATCCGACTGGCGGTGGCGCATCGCGCCTCGATCGAGTCGCTGCGGTGGATCGCGATGCTCTTGGCGATCGCGCTGGGGTGGTGGATGGCGATGAACCGGCCGATCATCCTGGCGCTGGTCGCGGGTCTGTCGGCCATCGTCGCCTTGTTGACGCCGCCGATCGTGGCCGTCGTCGCTTCCGGAGTCCTGCTCGGTCTGCTCTGCTGCCTTGGCTTCCGGCTGCTCGCGGTAAAGCCGCAACGGGGCCGGCCCGCGAGCGATTCCGCCAGGACCCGCGCGGCGGCGTCCACCATGACGCACGCCGCGGCGACGTCGCTGGCGGTCCTGTTGGCGGTCGTGCCGTGCAGCTCGGCCGGGGACGAGACGCCCGGCAACGAGCCCCCGCCGTATCGCGTGTTTGTCCCGATCGACAAAGGGAAAAAACCGACCGGTGGAAAAGTCTACGTGCCCGAGGAACTCTACCGCGAACTCAACCGCCTTGCCGCTGGGGCGACGGAGCCGGAGGGCTGGCTGCTTGAAGAGGCGACCTATCGCGGCGCGCTCGCGTGGCAGGGCACGCCCAAGCAGCTTGTGCCCGACGATCTCAGGGCTGTCTACGTCGTCCGCGTATTTGGCCGGGGGGCGACACGAGTGCGGCTTCCGCTGCGCCGGGAGGGGCTCACCTTGGCGTCCGGCGGCGTATTGCTCGACGGCCGCGTCGTTCAACCCACCTGGGATCAGGACGGTGCGTCGCTCGGGTTCGACGTGTCCGGCCCGGGGCGCTACCGGCTCGAACTGCTGCTTCAGCCGACTCTTCAAGATGCGAAGAATCCGCAAACGGCGGCGACGGCGCCGTCAGGCCAGGTTGGCCAGGGCGGCGAGGCGGTTCGGGGGTTCGACCTGGCTATTCCTCGACTCGTCCGCTCGCGCCTGGAACTGACGCTGCCGGCCGGGTCGTCGAGCGTCCAAGTGCCCTCGGCGCGAGGCGCCGTCACGGTCGAGGACCAGCAATTGGTTGCCCAGTTGGGTGGGGCGGACCGGCTGAGCGTCCGCTGGCGCGAAGACGCCTCGGGCGGCGCCGCCGAACCCTTGGTGGAAGCGGAAGAACTGCTTTGGCTGAAGATCGCCCCCGGTTCGGTCGTGGTCGACGCCCGGCTGAAGTTCAAAGTCCTCCGCGGACGCGCCACCGAGTTTCTTCTCGCCGCCGACCCGCGTCTACGGCTGCGCGAACCGTCCTCGGACGCCCAGATCGAGGAAGTGCCGGGCTCGCCGCGTCTGCGGCGCATCAAACTCGCCCGGCCGTGCTCCGACCAGGTGGCCGTCGCGGCCAGCTTCCTGCTCCAGGAAAGTTCGGGCGTCGGCAACCTGCGGCTGCCGCAACTCGGCGTCGAGGGCGTCCGGGTCGCGCGGCGATGGTTCGCCGTCTCCGTGGACCCCAACCTGAAATACGACGTCGAGGGCTCCGGATCCCTC
>JAPLNP010000599.1 GCA_026401055.1 Planctomycetia bacterium | reverse complement strand
TATTGGTGGGCCGCCTCAAATGCTGCGCCGGCCGTATCCGGGCACAATCGCAATAGAGGCGGGTTGGAATGTTCGGCCGGCGCTTCCGGGACCGTCGGCTGGGGTTCTGTTCTCTTCGCCCGTTGGAGCAGGCGGACGATCATTGAGTCCGAAAACGGTTTGCCGGCCCTGGTCAAATGCCCCTCGGCGTTGATCCGCTCGGCGATCTCGACCATCGTCAAACCCTCTTCTCGCATTTTGATGATGCCAGGCATCAGTGCGATGTAGGCTTCTCGGGCCGCTCGACTGCGGACCTCGGCTGCCGCCTTGGTCGCCCTCGGCTGACCCTTGCGGATGCCCGCCCGGCGTAGCTCTTCACGCCCTTTCCAATGCCCTTCGCGGGCCGATCCCAGCTTCACGCCCCGCGATTTTGCGGCACTTAGGCCCGCTTTCACGCGAGCCGAGGTGTGCCGGCTGTCCGCCTCGGCCATATTGGCGACAATGTGGATGGTCCGACGATGGATGTCGTGGTTGTCGCAGCACACAAAATCAACGCCCGACTCCAAGAGCATTCTGGTAAAGGCGGCATTGTGGATCAACCGATCCACTTTGGCGATGATTAGCGTTCCCTGCACCTGCTTGGTCAGCGCGATGGCTTCGGCCAGCCTCGGCCAGGTGGACCGCCAGCTAACGTCCTCCTCCGCGTACTCGCCGGCAAGGTATTCGCCGGCAATCCGACCGTGGTTGTACGATACGTGTCTCGCAATCTCCACCTTCTGCTCTTCCAGTTGGGCGCGAGTGTCGCTGTATCTGTTCCGGCTCGTCCAGAAATAGGCAACGTACAGTTTCATATCAGTTCTCCAAGTTTCCCCAGTCTATCGAAATCCTGTGGCACGTTTCGAGAGTTGTCAAACGATGTTGCAGTGAAAACGAGGATTCCTGTGTCTCGGTTGCCCGCACAACCCGCAGAGTCGGTACAACCTGCTCGAATCAGGTGTTCAAGGGCTGTCGCCGGGGCTTCCGGCTCGCCTTGGCGCGCGGATGAACGATCTCAACGGACGTGGCCGCCGAGGGCCTTTTCCCCACTTCACAAAGACTCCAGTCGGAGCGCGCGGCAAAGAACACAGCCGGCCTCGGCTCCGCGCGAGCGCTGGCCGCCGTGGTGCTGAACATCCGGTGCGCACGGTTGGTTCAATGTGCCGATCCGCCAATCGCAAGAAGCCCGTTTGCCGACGATCCGCGAAAGGCGCTCTGGCGTGCCACAGCAAGAGTTCCGCCCCGGTAGGGAATGGCCGCTGGTGATCCTTCCCACTGGCCTTGCTGGGCTTCGCGCCGCACGGAACCAGAGAAATGCTCTGAATCGGGCCGAGACGGAGGATGGCGGTCGTGACAACGGCCTCTGTCGAGAATGCCGCCAGCGCGTTTATACGCTCTTCGCGGAACCTGTACGGCCGTCTCCTACTCGATTTTACCGTTTTGACTGCAAAAGGAGTATTTTGCAGTCGAATCTGCTGGACTTCTGGCCGCCCCCGAATCAAAATCGAGTAAAGAAGTCAAACTTGCACTACGAGAGGCACGCCATGAGCAACTGGATTGTTGACCGTACACGCATTCTCCAATGCGATGAAATCGCCCTGGTCCTCGGCGATCTTCGCCGCAAGGCCCGCCGGTCCACGAACTCAAGGATGAACATGGTGATCTTCCGCTTGGCGACGTGCTGCGGCCTGCGGGCCTCGGAGATCGGCGGCCTGGCGCTGTGCGACGTGCAGGTGGACAACTCCCGGCCGTCAATCAGGGTCCGCCGCGAGATCGGCAAGGGCCACAAGGCCCGCAAGGTGCCGCTGACCTGGGACGCCGGCACGCTGGCCGAGCTAGTCGAGTGGAAGCGGTTTCGCCGTGAGCAGGGGGCTGCCGACGACGACCGCTTTGTTTGCAGTCAGCATTGCGATTCGCTCGGCAACCCGCTGGACCGCCGAAATCTTCGCAAACGGTTCAAGGCGGGCTGCAAAGTGCTCGGACGCGAGCGCCAAGCCGGGTTGACGATCCACGACGGCCGCCATTCCTTCGTCAGCCATGCCCTCCACGGTGGCCGGAGCATTGTGGAAGTACGGGCCGCCGCCGGGCATTCCAGCCTTGCCACGACGAGCATCTACGCGCACCTGGTCGATACGGACGACAAGGTGGGCAACCTCTTCGACTTCGGCTGACCAGGGGGTTAATTGAACGAGGGGTCGAACCGAGCGGCCTGGAAAGCGGCTGTTTTCCGGGCGCTTGTGTTACCGGGCGCTTACACATGCCGCCGGCTCCATTTCGCCGCTCAACTGCCGGCAGCCGGCCAAAAACCACTGATAGTTTGCGCCCGAATCGCCGGCTCTTGCAGCCGCAAAGCATCTTGTGGGCCGATTGCAGAGCCGCATGGCCCTATTCGGCCGGCTCTCGCCAGACCCTCACGCCTGATCCGCGTCTCAAGACCGCGCTGAGTGCCGCCAAGGCGGTGTTCGTCGTGCTCGCGGGCCGATCTTCGCCTATCCTGGCACTGTCGCATGGCGATGCCTGATAGCCGTTGCTGTGGCCGTCCGTTGCTGGCTTCCGTGAGCCGCTTGGCCTCGGGCGATTGCCGCCGCTGATGCCTTCAAGTGGCTTCGGCGGACTCAGCGCCGCTCTCGGTCGTAAGCCCGGTGTTACGGTGGCAGAGCGTGGGAGCACCAATCCCATCGGCAATCAGCGGCAAGCGGGACATTCGCAGCAATCCGTCGTTGGTCGCGCGATGATCGTTGTCAAATTATGGCGTCCGCCAGTCGAATCGCCGCGTGTGCGCCGAGTTCCTCCGCGAGATTAGCCGACTCGGCGCGATCACGGCGCGCCGGAAAAGCGCCGTCACATTGCTGGCCGAAATTTCCCCACGGGTTCCTCTCAAGCCGCTTTGCTCTGCGGTTTACGCGAGGCTCGACTTTCGGCTTTCTGGGCTTCTCCGCGAGCGCGCAGGACTTGCGTTTTCCCCCGGAAAACAGGGTGTTTTCGGTGTTGCGGCAAGGATTGACGGGCGTTTCTGCAATCCGTCCGAATCCCCGAAAAACGGGTTGCCGACAGCCGTGTAGAAGGGAATAGAAGCTATGTGGTCGCAAGTTTCCACTCTCACACCTTGGAGCAAGCAACAATGACGAACTACGCCCCACAACTCAGCCGAAAGCAGTTCAACAGTCTGTGTGACGAACATGGCGTACGCGCCAAGGATAGGCCAGCGCTAGCGGGACTTGTCTACTATGGCAAACCCGTAGGCAAGGCATTGCACGCGAAACTAGACGGTAGGTGGCGGCGCTCCCGAAAGAACGGGGCGTATGCCCCGTGCATGGTGGCAATCCTCAAGGTGCTTACCGCGCACTCCGAACACAAGTTTCCTCCGAAAGACTATCAAGCCCCGAAAGACTACTCGTATTACACCTAGCATAATCGGCGCAGACTGAGAAGCTAGCATAATCCTCAGAATCCGTTTCGATTCCACGGGCAGGGCAACATCCCTGCCCGTTTCTATTGCGCCGTTGCCCTGTTGCTGCGCTGTTGCGCCTCGCCCCGTTGCTTGCCCGTCCTATCGCTCCCTGCCCTGTTGCTGCCCGTCCTATTGCGTTTCCTGCCCGATGCTTGCCCTGTTGCTCCCCTGCCCGATGCTTGACCCTGCCCGATGTTATCATGTCAATCGACCGTGGATAACTGACATGCCAGCCCCTTGGCCACACCAAAGATGTGAGGTTCGCCACTTACATGGGACCGGGGCGGGGTCAAATTCGATTCGACCAATCCAGCCCGCATAATCGGCACAACCGGCTGCCCCTTCGTCACTGCACGCTGGAAACCAAAGGGTAATGACGCGGCGTTACGCATGATGCCCGTTGCTGCAACGAACGCCAGACCGTAAGAACAGGCTGGATGTGCGCGAGATCGAAACGCGGATGGAAAGCCGCGTTCCGTAGTCCAGCCCGGCGCACATGGAAATCAGAAGCGAGAATTGGGAATAGTGGAGGACATCGGCGGGTAGGTCTATGTCACCTGGCTGGGCACTGAGTATTTGGAGGTCATGGGATGTGTGAGAAGCAGACATTCACTCGTCAGGAGCTTTACGAACTGGTGTGGAAGACACCGATGCGGCGACTTGCACGTCAATTTGGGCTGTCGGATGTTGGCCTTGCGAAGACCTGCCAGCGTCACAACATCCCAAAGCCGCCACCAGGATACTGGGCGAAAAAAGCGCACGGCAAGATAGTACGGCGTCGTTCGTTGCCGCCCTGCGACGATCCGGCCTTGGCGACAATCACCATCTGCCCTCGGAGCACGACCGCTAACTTGGAGGACCGCGCTAAACCGCCATCCCTGGGGAGCACCTTCTTCGATCAAGAACTTGGCCGTCTGGCTGAATTGGAGGCCAGTGGTGAAGACCCCATCGTCGCGGCAGAGTCCTTGCGATCACCGCACCCATTGGTGGCGAGAACCCAAGAAGGTTTTTCCGCGTCCAAGCGCGACAGATACCACCGTGAACCGACGTTGTGTCCACGAATGGTGGGCGATCTCTGTTGCCTGGAAGTGCGTGTTGGCCCGGACACCATCCACCGCGCGCTGCGAATTATGGATGCTCTGCTAAAAGGGCTGGAGAAACGTGGCTACAAGGTATCGGTTCCGATCGAGCAATGGCAACGCGGGACGGTTATCGACGCGCTCGGCTCCCGATTTCATATCCGGCTGCGGGAACCAGCCCTTCGCCACAAACACATACCCAATGAGAAAGAGCGGGATGCGATCAAGAAAGCCCCACACTTTCACTCCGTCCCCACCTGGGATTACGCCTTAACAGGCGAGTTACTATTGGAATTGCAGCACCAATACGGATCGCCGATTTGCACCATTCGAGATGGAAAGAACCGGCGTGTCGAAGACCACCTTTCCAAAATCCTGCTCGCCATTCTCCGTTCAGTCGATGACTCGAAGCGGCAAGCCGCAATTGACGCCGAGAAGGCTCGCCAGCGAGCCGAGGCCGAGCAGAGGCGGCGAGAAGAGGAAGAGAGACGAAAGGCTGAGGAGCGACGACAGCAAGAAGAGCAAGCACGTGTTGATGGCCTGTTTGCTGAGGCAGTACAATGGAACCGATGCATTCAACTTCGTGCGTACCTGGGGGCCGTTCGGGAGCTTGATGACGAGTATCATGGTTCTCTCGAACCAAACACCCAGTTGGGCCAATGGTTGCACTGGGCAGAGGCGATTGCCAACCAGTATGATCCGCTCTTGTCTCTTAAGGCCGAGGTGGAGGTATCCGTTGCTCCCGCCGTCCACGGCAATACGGAAACGATTTCGTCACCCGTTACGAAACCCCGGTAAACAGCTTGCTCAAAGCGGCAGGCGGCGAGTTCTCGATCAGCGTTGCTTGCCCTGCCGACTCGCGTCCTACTGGCGTCGGCACAAATCCCATTGTAAGGTTGTATCGGCAATTAGAATCTGTCCAGGGCGTTTGGGAGGCGTCGATGAACAACCAGATCATCGGCCAATACAACGAGTACCTGAAATTGAGCGATGGCGATACGATCGCCGCTGGCTGCCTTGTGCTGGCCGCTGCGCTGCGGGAGTGTCGGCCCGCAGCGCGAGCCGACCAGCCGTTCACCGTGCCGGAGGTCGCCAAGTTCCTACGGGTACGGCCTGATAAGGTACTTAGCTGGATTCGCTCCGGCCGGCTGCGAGGTTTCAACGTAGCCGAGAAGGAAACCGGACGCCCCAAGTACCGAGTCGGCCCGGAGGAACTGGAAGCGTTCATCAATATGCGAATGCCATTTCAGCCGCCCCCGAAAGGCCGGCCAGTTGGCCGTCGCCGCCGGTTTCCGCCTGTTCCTTCTGAATGGCCAAGTCTTTGAATAACCGCCCGTGGTCTGGAGCTCAGCGTGAACACACCGAGCGAGTCTACCGAACCTGCGAAATGGTCGATGGAGTCCACGACGACTCTATTTGGTCGAGTAGGCGCAGCAATCTGCTGGTATTTCGATGGCGAGCTTGAGACACCGCGGCATGACTTTCCGCTGGCGGCACGATTGGTCAAACGCCTGCCCTGGGTTCTGCGAGGCGACTTCGACGTGTTGGATGACTTCCAGCTTTTCGCCCTGTGGGATGTGATAGGCAGTTGGCCGGAGCAGGACGAGGCGATGGCTCAACTTTATCGGGCACTCGGGGCCGAGCAAGAGAAGCGGGGGCGGCCGTGGTTGAAAGCACAGCCATCAGGGGATAAAGCGAGATGAAGTTGAAATGCCAATGCTGCGGTCTTGAGCAGGAGTTTGATTCGCAGGAAGCTGCGTTTCAGGCCGGTTGGGATGCTCCGCCTCATTTCACCGGCTATGTGACCTGCAACCTTTGCCCTGGCGTGTGCATCGTCATGGGATTGTCCCACGACAAGGCTCACGACCACTGGCAGAAATACGGCAGGCCGACGGACTTCAATCTCGGTACGTGCGTACCGGATGCGGAGTGGGGGCGATTCAACCTCCCGCCGTCTTCTGACAACTGAAAGAAGGCGAGATCAGTATATGGGAAGCTGACACCTTCTGGCGTCTCCTATCGTAGTTGCTGGGGTCTGGCCCGCTATGGTCCATTCGCCCTGCGGTCCTGACACTGCGGCCACGGGACTGTGGCCGCCAGAAGTTCTTTCTTGATTCTCTTGATTGTGGCTGCCGTAGTGTCCGCCACCGTGACCGGCGTTCTCCTTGGACGTTTTTCCACAAGGACCGACCTTGCGGCAAGCCTTCGATCTGCTGGCCGGGTCAAGTCGTCACCCAAGAACAGTCACATGGAATCAAGGCCAACCAGCCGACATTGTGAGATCGAACGCCGCGTTTGCGCCGTAATCTGCGCGGGCGGGCCGCTCGGTGCGCATTCCTGTGGAAGAAATCGAGCGATTCGAGAACGATAGCGGGGCGCGAGTGTCCGCCCCGCGCTTCCCGGACATCATCAAGAATCACTTGTAGGCGGCGATCCCAGTCATGGCGTGCATGGCCTTGAGCACCCGGCCGCACGGCGTACCAATCGCGGCCCTGCATAGGCCGTTCCGCGCCACGGCTTCGGCGCGAATAAGGGTGTGCCCCCTGGCTGGTGATCGTCGAGCCACTTCTCTACCGTGATAGGTGCCACAGAACGTCTCACAACGGTCTGCGTAAAGGGATAGATACTGTCCCTTTACGCAGACTATTGTGAAGTGTATTTCGGTATGAGTCGAGACGGTTCCCTCCCGCGCTTCCCCGACATCATCAATCGCTATTGCTGACCGATACTCCCAGGTGCTCAGCCAAACTCCATTAGCTCAGGCCCAAGTCGTCACGGTTCTTCCGAATCTGATCGCCTGAAAGAAGGCCAAGCTGCTCGCGTAGCGCCTGGGCAATCTGCTCGTCGGCATCGTTGTCGAAGACCATTTCACCGCATGCGCCGCATCGGGGCACGCGGAGCGTGGGAACCTCAACGGTGTAGAGCCGGCCATCGTGCTTGATTTGCGAAGTGTGCTGCACTGTGGCAGGCCGCACTTCCTTCTTCCCACATTCCGGGCACCGCCAGGGAAATGGCTTACCTTGGGAATGCGGCATCTCGGTCGTTTTGATTTTCTCAGGCATCATCGGTGAGTAGCTATTGGCCCGTGGCTTCGTTACGCGATTCTCTTCCTGAGCTATCCTGTCGAGTGACCATGCTCGCTTCACGTTGAAGAAATCCGCAGTCTTTTCGGCGATGACGCTCATGTCCGGGAGAGTGTCGAAAGGCGAAGAGCACTTGGCAACTGCCGGAATGTGCCAAGTGCCTTTGCGGTTCTCGGCCGCCATCACCTTCAGAGTGACAGGGATCGGGCCGTGCGGTTTTAAGTCGCTCACGTCGTTACCGGCCGCCGCCTTGGCGTCGATGTCCGCCTGAGTGAGCGGCAGGAAGGCAAAGATTTTGTTCGCCTCGATACGGCTCGACTTGGTGCCGCAGAAGAACTCCAAGAAACGGCCGGTGGATCGCTCGAACACCAGGAATGACGGGCCGTACTGGCACTGCAAACCGGACCCGAATGCCTTGGCGGCGATCCTCTTGAATTCCTCCGATTCCATGTCGTAGGAAACCACCACGTTTTCCGAGTCCGTTATGTCAATGGCCTTCGGCCGGCGAGCCAACGGGATCACGTCCACGCTGACGCCCAAGTCGATGACTTTCTCGTCGGACTCGGGAATACCGTAGTGCCCGGCCTGAATCAATCCTTTGCTAACTGCTTCGTCCCTGATGAACAGTTGCAGATGCCCAATAGGGTTCGTGTAGTCAATTTCCATGTAGCCTCCAGATACTTTGGTAGCCCTGGCAAGTTCCGCCTCTAGCCATCGCCGCCCCCTCCGTGCCGGTGCCCGCTGTGTCCGCGATTCCTTCGCCATTCGCTGCGCTATTCCACGCTACGGCTTCCTTATCTCCCGCTTTGCAGCCAACCCACAAACCGCTTCCCACCAACACCTTGGAGCAACAGCCAAAACACGCGCACGCGAATGAGGAAGCGACGGTTTCCTTATTCTTCCTTATTCCTGTTGTCTCAGGGGCGACGAGATGCCAGCCCTCGGCGACTTGGTTCTCCCAGCGCTGGATTGCTTGAGTGCGTGCCGACGGCCGCTCCGGGTACTCGGCCTGGGCTGGTGAAGCCATCGTACCAAATGTCTTCTGCTCACGGCTTCCACGTTGGCCCAAGCCGCACCACCACCACCGCCGCCGTTGCCACTTCCGCCACGCGACTGTGGCGACCTGAAGGTCCAGAACAAAGGTCAGATCGTCGCGCTGGAAATGTCGGCGGATGGGACTCATGTTGTCATCCCGACCTTGGTAGCCGACATCGTGAGATCGAGCGAACGCGGCGTTTGCGCCGTTAGAGCCTCTGTAATCTGATCCAAGCCACCACATATCCGGGACCGAAGCACTCGCTCCCGCACTGTACGCCACTGCCTCCAACTTCGGCGGCCAATGAGCATAAAGTGGAACACCATCTCTTGGCGTCCGCGCGATGCCCAAAGCAAACTGCAAATATGCTCGTGCCGCCATGAAACGTCGAAAACGCTTCGAGCCAACGCACGTAATTGAGTAACCGGCGGGCTGTGTCCGTAGCGCCGGGTGATTCGGAATCCTTCCCATCGCCAAAAAACAGCACGTTCCGTCGCGAGTCCAACCGAATGACATCAGGGCGAGTGCCATCTGGAAGGACGTGGCCCATCTGCTCCTTGCAGCCCAGTAATTCAGCCAGGGCAGTGAGGAAACGGCAACGTCGCTCGTGCGGCGTAAGGAATTGCCTCATAGTCAGTCTCCTCAGACACCCTCGTCCAAGAGCCGTCGTGCGTCCATTGCTTCGGCCAGCATACTCTCCCGCGTGACGGGTGGATCAATCGTGTCGCCTAACAATAGCTGTGCAGACCGCTCCTTAGCGGCCAGTTGTTCGCATTCACGCAGCTCTAGCGTGCGATCGCAAAGGAGGAGAAGATATTCGACATCGCGTGCTTGTCCCCGACGATGGATTCGGTCAAGGCTTTGGAGATAATGCGCCGCTTGGTTGGACATGGACTCGTAAATGGCAAATCGCGCGCGATGGAGCGTCAAGCCGGCCCCCGCGGCAGCAGGGTTTGCCGCGAGTAGCATCGTCGAGTCATCCTCCTGAAACTTCCGCACAATCTCTCGGCGTTCCACGACATCGGTAACGCTGCCGTCATAGAGCACGGCACCAAACCGTTTGTATCGAGACCAGATAGCGTGCAGCGAGGCGGTAAAAAAGGACCAGACGACGACCTTCTCATTCCGCTGGCCCACGAGTTCGTCTAGCAAAGCATCCAGTGATCGCAGTTTTGCGGGAACTTCGGTGTATCCGTCGATCACACCTGCGGGATTCGAGCAGATTTGGAGGAGCGCGCTGCGACGGGCCAGAAACGAGGTAAGGCGTTTGCGGAATGACCGTCCGTCCGTCGCACGGAGTTCACTGGAATAGTCGTGTAGCGCGGCTGCATACAGCCCTCGCTGGATGGGCTGAAGTGGCACGATGATTCGATGGAACCGCTTCGCAGGGAGATCGGGCAGGACAACGCGCTTCTGGTGCCGCACAAACAGGCCGCGATCCTCGATGGCCTGCTGGACGATGGGGCGACTTGCCTCCCGATCCTCCGGGATGTTGATGCCTTCAAAAGTGAGACCAAAATCCACAATAGAAAACTGTTGCACAAGATCGTTCGGTGCGTTTGGCGCAGGCGTCCCGCAGAGGACAAATGCCCGGCCGCACCATTCCCTTAGCCGCCGGATCGCGCGTGTCCGCTTCGCGTCGAGGTTCTTCGCGTAGAAGGACTCGTCAACGACGAGGATCGCTCGCGACCCATACCGACGCAATAGAGAACGCAGTTCTTGTTCCATTGAGACGCACGTCTCGAAGTTCGTGATAAGCACGTCGGGGCGCTTGCGCATGGCCAAGCGTTTCTCCCGCCGTTGGCCGGCCGCCACGGCGACTGAGTATCTGTCGCCCATAAATCGCTTGAAATCCTGGGGCCACTCGGCGATCATACTTTTTGGCGCAATGATGAGGGCCACGTCCGCCTCGTCGCGGGCGACGAGCACATCGAAGGCGAAGATGAACGTCACCGTCTTTCCCGCCCCCTGCTCATCGAACAGGCAGAGGCCAAACGTGCCAGGAATCGTCATCGCTGCCACATTGACCCACTGATGATCGTCCAGCACGTCAAGGCCGTCTACGTCTCGTAAGCACTCGGCCGCCACGCGCCGGCCACCACGGAGAATGCGGCGCAATTCGCTCCGTACCTCACCATGCACCTGCCTGACTCGTTTTCGGTTCTCGGCAAATTGTCTTGCCTCCGGGCACCAGCGAAGGTCAAGATCGGGAGGTTCGGCATCTAGCAGGCGGTGGCATTCGTTGGCCGGTATGGATACACCGTCGGCTGTCTGCCGACAAGGGACCATTGGCAGAGCGGCCTTTATCGCTCGACTCAGGGCGTACCGATCCGCCGCATTCCGAGGTGTCAGGGCCAGCCGATCGAGCAACTCGGAGCCACGGACATCGGCAATGGCAATGTTGGGAGAATCAACCATCATCGTCCTCACCTTGCAGGACGGTTTTCGCCTGCCGCTCCACAAGTTTGAGGGCCTTCAACAGGCGTCTCAGGTTTTCGGCCTTGATCTGGTCGCGGAATGCCTTGACCGGAAGTTCTTCCAGCCATTTGACGAACACTTCGATCCGGCTGTTAGCGCCGAGGGAGCGGTTGTCCGCACGCTTCGTTCGTGCGATTGAAATGGCGTTGTCGATGCACTCTTCGGCCTTTTCAGTGTCCGGTGTCTCGCGCGCCTCACGTAGTTGGTCAACAGCCTCCTCGTTTTCGTAGGTGAACTTCAGGTCTCGAATCTGTCGCCAATTCTTAAACTTTCCTTGAAACAGGAGATCGAAAACAAGGTGCCGGTAGTTATCGTCGTTCTTGAGCACGTTGGCGACGCCTGATCTTTCCCCTTTCGCCAGTTCATCGAAATACTGGAAATACTTATTGGCGCGGTGTTTGACCTCGTAGGTGTCCCTCTTTTTTTCATTGATGTGGTATTCCTCGAAGTCGATGGTCCACTCCACCATTTTCAAATACCTGCTGACAACGCTGGTATCAGGACCGAGTGCGAACTTCTTCGAGAGGGCTCGCCTCATTTCCAACTGCCGTGAACTGCCTGCTCTGGGCTCCAGGGCCAGCATCGCTTGCCATTCTTCATAAACCTTCCGGGCCTTCACATACTCCGGCCAGTCCTGCTTGCAGTCCGACTCGAAGTTTAGGGAAACCACAACAGCGTCACGATCATCGGGGGTCGCGTGCTCAGTTAGCTGCCAGACGTAGACATATTCGGCCCGGCGCTTCTGGTCAGCATCAAATTCGTCGCTGTTCAAGACAAAATGACATGCCGCAACACGGCGATTGCCGTCCAGGAGTGTTCCATCCGTGTCCAGGATTGGCGGCTTTCGCACACCGTTGACCGCTACGCTTCGAGCTAGTTCAGAAATCTTGAATTGGTCGCCGTCCTCGATCCCTGGCAGTTGCATCTTGCTCAACATGATCTCCAACAGTTCCGCAGATGTCGGAGTCCGCCCGTGCAACTTCTCAAATTGGCCCAAATGGATGTCCAGGCGTTCGTTTTGGCTCCAGAGGTCGATGTCGGCTGTCTTGATGAAGCCGAAGGACATTGCCACTTCCCTGCCGTGGAAGACCGGACGGGGAAAAACCGGCCCCGGCTTTACATTCCCGCGGCCGACGAGGACGGCTTTTCGTTTCTTCAAGGCAGGGGCGCTAGGACGCGCACCAGGCAGCATTCGATCTCGGGCGCACACAATCTGTTCGACGAGCCGTGTAGTCTGACCTCCAAGCGTTTTCCCGCCCTTCTTGTCGCCCCGTTTCTTCATCCCGCGTTGCAGAACAGTAATGACTCTGGTCAGCAGGCGTGCGGCCTCATGCCGGTCGAGCACGCGATCCCGTCCCTCGTCGAAGATGCGCTGCACTTCGTCCGCAACGTCTTTCGATACGCGCTGTGCGGCTTCAATCAGCCCAGCGAATTCACTGCGAATGTCGTCGTCTACGGTGGCCGTTGCCTTACCATTTTTCTCGTCAGCTTTGCGCATCGTAATCCTCGGTTTTCGATTCGCCCTGCGTAAGGGCCGGGAAACTCCGATACTCGTCAACCAATCCATCTTCCTTCGCGATCCTTGCTAGCCGGCGAAGGCCGCGGGAAATCGCTTGGCGAACGGTCGCTGGACTCAGCGCGAGAGCCTCGGCGATCTCGGCGTTCGGTATGTCTTCCCGGCCGGCCTCAATGCCGTCAAGGAGATATTCTACTACCCGTTGGAGATTTGTTTGCCCAAGCCGCGGCAGCAGTTGGCGAGCGATCGCCAATGCTTTGGCCCGCTTCTGCTCCCAATCGGTTGCATCCGGCTCGTTTCCGCTCGACCGATGGTCCTCCACCGCGGAAAGAGCCTCCTGGTCAAAACCTGTGTCCCGCTTCTGGATGTCTCGTCGGTCGTAGGCGCGGCGATCTGCGATCTTCCAGATCAAGGCCAGCAGGTTGGTTACCCGCCTTGCTGTCCGGCAGAGGTCGTATGCTGCGTCAACAGCCTGTCCGATAACAAAGTCAAGGTCATCCCTGTGCAAGGTCGGCCATTTTGCTCGGAGACGCCCTAACAGCCCATCGAGCGCAAGACTCTCGGCCAATGCTTGGAGCATTTCCTTCGGGTTCCCGGCAGCAGCGGCTTCGCCGGCTAGGCGAACCAGGTCGGCCTGCCGCTCGGCAGGGCCGATCTGGGGCTCCGGCTTGGCCGGTGGTCGTCGCTGCCCTTTGTGCCGCATTGGAATGCTCCCGACATTTACCGGGCTGCTGATGCAGGACACAGGGGACAGACCCGGCGACTGAACTCCCATTAAGGGAATATCGGGCGTGTGACAGTTATGCCGTGACGACCCTCCTGTATCTCACTGCGGCGGGGTGATCTGGTAGACCTACTTGGTCTTTGGTAAAATAGGCAGAGACGCTTTGGCGACACGTGGGTTCGGAGTCTGCGCTTTCAAGCGGGCAGCACATAAATGCCGATAACGATTAGGTTTACGGCATGGCTCAGCAAGGACGCGGGTTTACCAGAGGAACGATATGGCGAACCAGAAGCTATCCGTCATATCCCTCTTTACGGGGGCTATGGGCCTTGATCTCGGTTTAGAGAAAGCCGGATTCGCGGTCCGGGTGGCCCTTGAATGCAACAAATTCGCGATTGAGACAATCAAGGCGAACCGCCCTGACCTGCCGCTCATCACCGACAAAATCGAGAATGTCACCACCCAGCAAATCCTTGAAAAAGCGGGACTCAAGCCTGGGGAGGCAGCTCTAGTTGTCGGCGGCCCATCCTGCCAACCGTTTAGTACGGCCGGCCAGCGCCACTCGGTTTCCGATCCTCGTGGAGAAATGTTCAAAGAGTTTCTTCGCGTCGTTCGTGAGGCCCGTCCGCGCTTCTTCATAATGGAAAATGTGCGGGGTGTCCTCTCGGCCGCGATAAAGCACCGGCCGTTGAAGCAACGCGGTCCTGGTTTCCCTCCGCTCTCGCAGGACGAGCAACTCGGGTCAGCCTTCAAACTGATTCTCAGCGAACTCCAAGACACCGGCTATTACGTGATGTTCGACCTGCTGAACGCCGCAGACTACGGCGTACCGCAAATGCGGGAACGGCTGGTCTTCATCGGAAGCCGTGATGGCGAGTTATTGAAAATGCCGGAGCAAACGCACGCAAAGGAACCGACGAAGGGACGAAAACGCTGGCTTACACTTCGGGCGGGCTTGCGACGGCTCAACGACGAACAGCCGACGTTTCACGAGTTTGTGCCAAGAAACAAGAAGTACATGTCGCGCATACCCCCCGGAGGAAACTGGCGATCGCTGCCCAAGCCGATGCAGGCAAAGGCCATTGGAGGCGCATACAAGTCCTGGGGCGGCCGATGCGGTTTCTTGCGACGCTTGTCGTGGCAGCGATGCCCTCCGGCACTGACGACGGCCCCGGATGGGAGAGCAACGATGCTGTGTCACCCCGATGAACTCCGGTCGCTGAGCACCAAAGAATACGCTAAGCTACAGCAATTCCCAGCGAGATGGAAGTTCGCTGGAGGCGTGCCTCAACAATACATCCAGATCGGCAACGCGGTTCCGGTGGGGCTAGGCCAGGCCCTGGGAAAGGCCATCCGCAAAGTGATGCGGAAACGGAAGGGGAACAAAGCTCTCAAGGGCAAAGTGGCCTGTACTAATACGAATCTGCTTGAACGTTTGGCAAAGCGGCCCACAACGATAATCAATCCAAAGCGGATGCGGAAGATCAAAGGGGACAAGGCTACACGGGCTTGGCTGTCAAAATCCAGACACGACCGGAGTGAAATTCTCCAGTTGATCTTCACCCCAAACGCCGAACCACATCCGAACGGCGCACAGCCGGAAGGAGCAGAACAGCGCCGCAATGGCCATTGCAGGGTGAAACACAGAAAAGCCTGAGATACTGACGGTAATGGAAAGGTCCTTGCAGCAGTATCTTCCACGAGGGAAGTTCGAGAATGTTACGCCGGCGCGATCGCGCATGATGAGTGCGATCAAGGGCCGGGGAAACCGAACGACAGAACAGCGCCTTCGGCTTGCCTTTGTGCGCGCTGGTATCCGTGGTTGGCGAGTCCATGCGAGTGACCTGCCAGGGAGGCCAGATTTTTTCTTTTTCCGGTCTCGGGTTGCGGTGTTCGTGGACGGCTGTTTCTGGCATGGCTGCGCGTGCTGCGGCCACACCCCGAAAACCAACCCTCGGTTCTGGGCGGCAAAGATCGAGGGGAATCGCCAGCGAGACCGGAAGGTGGCGCGGCACCTGAATTGCCTGAAGATCAAAGTGATCCGCTTCTGGGAGCACCAACTAACGCAGAACCTTACAGTCTGCATCGAGAAAGTAATCGAAGCGATCGCGCCGCCGCATGGGCGTGGACGAAAACGGCGGGGCGGCGGTGTGGCCAAGAAGAAGGCAAGGCGCGGCTCCTAATCGTCGGAAACGCATCGAACCTTCGTGGTCTGGTGCTTGCCAACTACGTCCATTGTCCGCCGCTGGTGAGCGAAGAACGTTGTATCGGATTCCCAACGCTCACCGACACGCATTCTGTCGTCCAATTGGCTCATCATTACGCTAACTCCCCCTTGAACGCCCTGTCCAGGATCGACGGCAGCAGGGCGTCGAGTTCGGCGGCAGACTGCGCCTGCGATGCTCTGAGCGCGCCCACTTTTGCCTGCAAGTTGTCGAGTTGGACGACGAGCCTGCGCTGTTCTGCCGAATGCGGAACCGGGACGCGGAGCGCCTGCAACTTCGATGTGACCAGCTTTCGCGTATCGTGGCTGGAGCGGTCTACCCGTTCCGTGACATCATCGTTCAATGCCCATAGGACGGCACAAAGATACTCTGGTAGTAATCCGTCTCTGGGATACAGAGCTTTCATGTCTTGGTTGATCGTTGCCGGAACTCGAAGTACGGCGGAGGGAAAGGTATGGACCAAGATCATTCCTCGGATCACGACCAAAACTACGCCTATAGGATGGAGTTTGGCTGCCGATCCGCTTAGGGCAGCTTCAGTGATATGATCCTGCGACCCCGTGATTTCCCGCTGCTTCATGTCCTTGGGCGAAACCCACGGAATAGTGCCATTCCAGAATGCCGGATTGTCCTTCGATGGCGTTCCGCCCCCTCCAATATCAACGACATCCGATAATGCCTGCCACTGTTGCTTCGGGAGAGCACGAATTGCCAAACCCGCCCCTGTCTTCCACAGAACACCACTGGCTTCCCGAGCTTCAGTTCTCAACCCCCGCGCGTCTTCAATCTTTGCCACCAAATTCTCAACCTTCGCCACGATTCGCTGCTGCTCGGGCAGTGGCGGCAGAGGTATCCGTTGTTTGACAAAGTGATCGAGGTTTAGCGTCTTGTTTCGGCCCGCCGACCCCGGCGATACGCTTCGCAGCACCGTCAAGCCCGCTTCAGTGCGGAAGTACAGTCTCAGGAATTGTGCATCGGCCTGGTTGTCCTTAACCGTGTACGTGACGAAACGATGCGAGCCGATGGTTCCTGCCTCGGCCTCGGAGGCGACACCCACCGCGCCTTCCCACGCGAACACGTTGTTGAACACCAGATCGCCGGGGCAAATCCGCAACACCCTCTTGTTGCCGAGAGACAATCCAGTTACGGGGTTCTTGCGGAAGATGCCTTTTCCAAATGAGCGAACGCCGATCTCCGTGTAGAGTTGGTCCGGCTCCAGCTTGATCCAGCGCCGCTGAAGCTGTAGCACTTCCCCGATTGTCGCCAGCGGCCACGCCTTATTCATCGGCTTCTCCTTGCCGCAGGTGGCGATCAAGCTCAAGGGCTTGCCGTTCCCGCTGCAACTCGGCGGCCAGTTCCGATTCGGTGGGCAGGTAGAGCTTGTAGCGGGAGGCGAAAATCTGCTGGTTGTCCTCGGGCAGCGTGTAACGCACCACCGCTTCGCTCTTGTCGGCACAGAGCACGATGCCGATGGGCGGGTTTTCGTCGGGGGCGGTGATCTCCCGCTGGTAGTAGTTGACGTACATCTGCATCTGCCCGAGGTCTTGATGCGTGAGCGTGCCGACCTTCAGGTCGATCAGCACGAACGAGCGGGTGAGCCGGTTGTAAAAAACCAGGTCGATCCAGTAGTGTTGGCCGTCCAGCGTTATGCGCTGCTGGCGGGCCATGAAGGCAAAACCCTTGCCAAGTTCAAGGAGGAACTCGCGGAGTTTGTCGATAAGCGCCTGCTCAAGGTCCGATTCCAGGTATCGCTCGCTCTGGGGCAGTCCGGTGAACTCCAACACGTAAGGGTCTTTGATGAGGTCGCTGGGCTGCTGGATTTCATGTCCCTTCTCGGCCAGGGCCAGCACGCCTTCCCGGTCCCGGCTCAGCGCCAGCCGCTCGAACAGGAGGGAGTGAATCTGCCGCTCCAATTCACGGGTGGACCAGCGAGAGTTGACAGCCTCGGTCTCGTAGAAGGCCCGAGCCTCCGGCTTCTCCACCCGAAGGAGGAGGCGGTAGTGGGTCCAGGACAATTCTCGACGCACTGCGTCGAGAATTGGGTAGGACAGATAAAAGGAGCGCATGTGCCATAAGTTGCTGCGATCAAAACCCCTTCCAAAATCGGCAGTTAGGCGTAGGGAAAGCTCGACCAGCAGGCCCTTGCCGTACTCGGCCCGCTGCTGCCCCTCCTGCTCCTGCTCGACAATGATGCGCCCAATCTCCCAGTACGCCGCCACCATTGCCGTATTGATGGCGCGGTAGGCCCGGTCGCGGGCCTCGGTCAGAATCGTTTTGATCTGCTCATAGGTCTGCTGAAAGCCGGATGGCGTTGGCAGGATTTCGCTCATGCCCGCACTCCCTTCCGTAGAATCGCCTTGATCTCGCCCATGATCTCGACGATCCGCCGTTCCTTCACCAGGATGCTCTCGACCAGTTCCTCGGGCGGCTTGTGCTCCAGGGCCTCGGCAGCGTTGGGGTTCTTGATGTCCAGGTTGACCGACACGAGGTTGCCGTCGTCGTCGAGCCTGACGACATCCGACGCCTTGACCTTCCACGCTCGGCCGTTTTCCTTGCGTCTGCCCCACCACTTCAGGCAGTCGGCAAACTCCTCGTACTGGATGGGTTTGGTCTTGGAGTAGTTCTTTCGTCCTTCCGGCAACGGTTGCTCGTAGTACCAGATCGTCTTCGTCGGCCCGGAGCAATCGAAGAATAGGAGATTGGTGGGGATCGACGTGTATGGGGCGAACACGCCGTTCGGCAGACGCACAATGGTGTGCAGGTTGAACTCGATCAGAAGTTCACGCTTGATCCGGGCGCACACGCCGTCGCCGAACAGCGCGCCGTTGGGCACGACGACGCCGGCCCGACCGCCTTTCTCCGACCCAGGCCCTGGACGTTTCAGCTTCCGCATGATGAGTTGCAGAAACAGCAGGGCCGTTTCGGAGGTCTGCTTGTCGGCGGGGAAGTTGCCGCGAATCCCCGCCTCTTCCTCGCCGCCGAACGGCGGGTTCGTCAGGATCACGTCCACCCGGTTCTTGTGGCCGATCTCCGTAAGTTTGACGGCCAGACTGTTGCCGTAGGCAACCCGCGGCGACCGCAGCCCGTGCAACAGCAGGTTCATCTGGGCGAGCATGTACGGAAGCGGCTTCGCCTCGCCGCCGAAGATGCTCCGTTCCTGCAAGACCTTCAGGTGTTCGACCGTCTTGCACTGCTTTTCCAGATGGGTGTACGACTCGACCAGGAAGCCCGCCGTGCCGCAAGCCGGGTCAAGGATCGTCTCGCCCAGTTGTGGATCGAGCGCCTCGACCATGAAACGCACAACGGGCCGGGGCGTGTAGAACTCGCCGGAATCGCCCGCCGCGTCCCGCATCTCCCGCAGCATGGACTCATAGAGATGGCCGAGGGTGTGCATCTCCTCGGCCGAACTGAAGTGGATGCCATCGACCAGGTTGATTACGTCGCGCAGCAGGTAGCCGGAGACCATGCGGTTCGTGACACCACGAAACACGTTGGCGATTACGTCGCGTCGCCCATCGCCATTGCGGCCCTGGAGAGACCGAAGGCAGGCAAACAGCCCTGGACCGCGATTGCCGTCCGGCCGCACGGCTTCGTCGTTGTTAATGAACCGAATGAGTTCCTCGCCCGTGACGCCATCCTTCTTGGCGGCCCAGTCGCGCCAGCGGTAGGGGGCCTCGATGGCGGAGCGGTACTTCTTGCCGGCAAGTTTCGATTCGACTTCTTCGCTTTGCTCCAAATCGTCGAGGAACTTCAGGAACATCACCCAGGTAAGCATCGGCAGCCGGTCCAGGTCGCCGTTCAGGCCCCGGTCCTTGCGCATGATGTCCCTGGCTGACTTGACGAGGCTGCCAAGCTGCTGGGCAGTCGTCTTGGGGGTGTCCGTCCTGGATGTTCGTTTCTTTGCCATTGGCTTCCTTTCCGACGATCAAGCGGCGGCATACAGGAGGGTCTGCAATTCGGCCACGGCCTCCCGCAGCCGATCCGCCCCGCCGAACTTGCTCACAATGTCTAGGACGGTGCCGTGTTCCGAGATCGGCGGCACCTTGAGTATCTCGGGGATGGAGAATTGTGTGGTGCCGTGCTCGGCGTACTTTTCCAGCAATTCCTCCAATATGTGCTTGGCCTCGGGACCGTACTTGTCGAAGAAATCCTTGCGCTCGGTGCGGAGGCGGTCGGCCCGTTCCCGGCGGGTCCGCAGCGGCGAGTTGAACGCCAAGTGACAGAGCAAGTCGAATGGGTCGGCGTCCGGTTGCTTCGCTGCCTCGGCCAATTCATCGAACTCGATGCCTCGGTCGGCCAGGGCGGCGATGATCTCGTTGCGACCGCCGGCATCGGCCCATCGTTTGCGAAGCTCGGCGGCGTTGGGGAACAGGGACCGCACCTTGTCGGCTGTGTAGTCGGTGTACTTGACCACCCGCAATTGGTTTCCTTGTGGGTCGAGTTCGTAAACCAAGTGGGCGGCGATTTCGACCTGCCCGCCATCGACATAGAACTTCTGCCGCTTTTCGCCACCGGGCGGGATGGGGTCGCTGATGATCCTTCCGCCATCGTCGCCGTCGGTGTCTTCGTCGCCAAGCACTACGTCGATTTCGTCGCCGGTCGGGTTCCCTTCATCATCGACGGGCTGCTCGGTGACGGCCACCGGGTCGCCATCGAACTCCGGGTCGGCGAACAGTCGGGTCGATTGGGTGAAGTCGAGAATGTAGAAGAAGTATTTGCCGTAATCGTCTCGTAGCCGAGTGCCCCGGCCGATGATCTGCTTGAACTCAACGATAGAGTTGACCACGCGGGCCAACACGATGTTCTTGCAGGTCGGAACGTCCACGCCGGTCGTGAGCAGTTGCGATGTAGTGAGGATCACTGGGACGTTCTTGTCCACGTCCTGGAAGTTGCTCAGGTGGCCGCGCCCGATGTCGCCTTCGTCGGCCGTCACCCGGCAAACGTAGTTGGGATTCTGCTGGACCAGATCGGCGTTCAGATTGTTCAACTGCCGCCGCATTTCGTCGGCGTGTTCCTGATCCACGCAGAAAACGATGGTCTTGGCGAAGCGATCCGTCCGCTTCAGGAAGTCGGTAATGCTGCGGGCGATGGCCTTGGTGCGGGCCAATAGCGCAACGGCCCGCTCGAAATCCTTGGTCTGGTATTCTTCGTCGGGAATCTCGCGCCCGAGGCGGTCGAGTTCGCCCTTGCTCGGCCGCCAGCCCAGGGCGTCGTAGGTGGTCACGATCCGGTGGACACGGTACGGGGCCAGGAAGCCGTCGTCGATCCCCTGCCGCAGGCTGTAGGTGTAAACAGGATCGCCGAAGTAGGCGTAGGTGTTGACGTTCACGTCGGCCTTGGGCGTGGCTGTCAGCCCAAGCTGGTAGGCCGGCTCGAAGTAGTCGAGAATCTCGCGCCAACTGCTCTCGTCCCGAGCGCTGCCCCGATGGCACTCGTCCACGATGATGAGGTCGAAGAAATCCGGCGGGTACTCACGGTACAGGCCGGGACGATTCTCGTCCCCGGCGATGGCCTGGTAGATGGCGAAGTAGATTTCCCGCCCTTGACTGATCTTGCCGCCCGTGATTTTCCAGCGGGCATCGCCGAACGGCACGAACGTCTTGTCCTTCGGGTCGTCGATCAAGATGTTGCGGTCGGCTAGATAGAGAATCTTCGGGCGGCGGTGTTCGCCCGTGCGGTTCCACCCCGCGTTCCAGAGCTTCCAGGAAATCTGAAAGGCAACCAGCGTTTTGCCGGTGCCGGTCGCCATTGTGAGCAAGACCCGCCGTTGCCCTTTGACCAGCGCCTCGACCACCCGGTTGATGGCGACGACCTGATAGTAGCGAAGATGCTTCTCGGGCTGGTGGTAGCAGGGCGTGAGCAACTGCCCGGCGGCCTTGTCGTCCACGAGTTGCCGCCCCTGGCGCAGCCGGCACCAAAGTTGGTCCGGCGACGGGAACGTGCTCACCGGCTGTTCCAGGCCGGTCAGAAAATCGAACTCGATGATTTCCTTGCCGTTGGTGGCATAGGCGAACTTGAGGTCGAGGATTTCGGCGTATTCCTTGGCCTGCTGAAGGCCCTCGCCCGCCGTCTTGTAGCTGGCCTTCGCCTCCACGATGGCGATGGGGAAGTCACGAGTATAGCGGAGGCGGTAGTCGGCCCGTTTCTGCGGCCCGCGCCGAACCCGCTTCGCCGTAGGGATGACCCGCCCATCGGTGAAGGTGTGCTGCTCGTTGATCTGCTCGTCGGTCCAGTCGGCCCCGTAGAGCTTGGGCAGGACGTACATGCGGCAGGTGTCGGCTTCAGTCTCGGGCATGGCTGCAACTGGCCCTTCCGGTTGTCAGTGGGAGTCTACTCCTCTTCCGATCGGCGGCATAACCATTCGTGTTGGGGGATTCTCTGGCGAAAAACATCTTCCCGCTAATCTATCCCCTGAGCGAGGTAAACGCAAGGCAGGCAAGGTGTATCGTCACCTCGGCACGCCCTCGGAGCAACAGCGGCAGCCACCAACGACAACGAAGCGCGCAGCCGCAGTAATCCCCGCCACTTCGATTTGATCCGCCGGGATGTGCGTGCCCAGCGAGCAACGTCGCAACGCAACTCGGAGCCCGACCTTCTCGACACCATTGTCCAAGACACGCCGAGCAACTGAATCAGGAACCAGAGAATCGAGAAGGTTTCGACGCCCGGCTGGCCCCCCACCCATTGGCCGGCTACAATGAGCGCGTTTATACGCTTCGGCGGCGCAGCCGTTCCAGCGCCGCCGCGTCGTAGACCCGTCCCAGCCGACCCCGGAGCACCTCTCCAATCGGACACACGTTAGAGCGAAACCGCGAAAGGGAGGCAAGAAGCAAGGGGAGCTTCCCGATCCGCTTCCGTGTTTTGGCAAGTGGCCGCTACCCCCGGCATTGCCCTGCTGTCAGCGGCTACCTCCGCAGCGGTCCGACCGCTATACTGGCGCCATGAGCACCGACGCGACGCAACCCCAGCAAGGGCCCGAACGGCGACGGTCGCTGGAGATCAGCCTCGTCAGTGGACGCCCCCCGTTGGATGTGCCCGGCTACGATTTCGAGCGATTCCTCGGCATGGGCGCGTACGGCGAGGTCTGGGTCGCCGTCGAGCGCAATACCGGCCGCCGGGTGGCGATCAAGTTCTATACCCATCAGGGGGGTCTTGACTGGTCGCTCCTCGCCCGCGAGGTCGAAAAGCTCGCCTTCCTCTTCGCCGACCGCCACGTCGTCCAGTTGCTCGGCGTCGGCTGGAGCGCCGAGCCGCCGTACTACATCATGGAGTACCTCGAACGGGGGTCGCTCGCCGACCGCCTTCGACAGGGACCGTTGCCGGTGGCCGAGGCGGTTGCGATCTTCCGATCGGTGGCCATCGGGCTGGTTCACGCCCACGGCAAAGGCGTGCTGCACTGCGATCTGAAGCCGGCCAATATCTTGCTGGACCAGGACGGGCATCCGCGGCTGGCCGATTTCGGGCAGTCGCGGCTGTCGACCGAGCAGTCGCCGGCCCTGGGCACCCTGTTCTACATGGCGCCCGAACAAGCCAACTTGAACGCCGTGCCCGAGGCCCATTGGGACGTCTACGCCCTGGGAGCGGTGCTCTACTGCATGTTGACCGGCAACCCGCCGCATCGCACCAAAGAAGCGGTCGAGGAACTGGAGCGGACCGAAGATCTCGCGAAGCGGCTGGGGCTTTACCGGCGGATGATCCGCGGCGCGCCGGCGCCCTTGCGTCATCACCGGGTGCGAGGCGTGGACCGCGCGCTGGCCGAGATCATCGACCGCTGCCTGGCGGCGCGGCCCAGCGAGCGCTACCCGAACGTCCAGGCCGTCCTCGGCGCGTTGGACGCCCGGGACGCCCGGCGGGCGCGGCGGCCGTCGATGTTGCTCGGCGCGATCGGCCCGGCGTTGTTGCTGTTGGTCGTGACCTGGTTCGCCTGGCAAGGGTTCAGCACGGCGGTCCGGGAGACCGATCAGGCGCTGACTGCTCGGGCGTACGAGACCAACCGGTTCGTGGCCGGCAATCTGGCGGAGTTGACCGGTCTGGAGTTGGATCGGCGTTTTCGGGCGGTGAGCAACCTGGCTAATTCGGCTCCCTTGCGCGAGGCGATGGCCCGGGCGGTGGGGCCGGGGTCGGAGTTGACCGGGCTGTTGGAGAAGCTGTCCGACCCGGCGCTGCCCGATGAGCAACGAGCACAACTCGTTAAGGGTTTCCGCGAAAACAACGCCCAACGGTTGGCGTTGCAGGCGGTGTTCGATGAGCGGGTCGGCCGCCATCCCATTCCGGAGACGGCCGGCTGGTTCCTGTCCGACGCGCTGGGCAATCAGATCGCCCGATCGCCCGAAAAACCGGTCATCGGCCACAACTTCAGTTGGCGGACCTACTTCTCCGGCCGTCGGGACGACGAGGCGGAATCGTGGCGGCCGAAACCGGGCGAGCACGTCACCGGGCCGCACCTGTCGGCGGTCTACTGCAGCCAGGCGACGGGCCGGTGGATCGTGTCTATCTCGGCGCCGGTGTACGACCTGTCGCCGGAACCCAAGTTTCTGGGCGTGGCGGCCCTGATGGTCGAGATCGGCAGGTTCGTCGACTTCCAAGGCGACCGACCCAACCAGTTCGCGACGCTCGTCGACAACCGCGACGGGCGCAACAAAGGCTTGATTTTGCAGCATCCCCGGCTCGAAAAACTCCTCAGCGAGCGCAGCGACATTTCCGAGGAAGAGATGCTGGCGTTTCGCGCCGACTTGACGACGGCGCCGGGCGGTCGGGGGCGGCTGGTGGATTACGTCGACCCGCTCGGCGACGTCCCCGTCGAACAACAGGACTGGTTGGCCGAGGCGGCGCCCGTCCCCCTGTTCGATCAGCCGGAGCCGACAGACGGCGGCCTGGTGGTCGTCGTCCAGGAGTCCTACGACGGGTCGATCGGCGCGACGTTGGCCGCGCTCAAGGCGAGCCTGTTGCGCTACGGCGTGATGGCGCTGGCGGTGATCTCGGTCGTGATGATCGGTCTGTGGACGTTGGCGATTCGCATGTTCGGCCAAGGAGCGGCGACGCGGATCGCCCCGCCGGCCGAGCGTTCGGTCGATGCGGCCGACAACGCCGTCACGCCCGAGTCGCCGACGGAGAGGGTAGGACGGTAGACGGTAGACGGACTGCGATGCCTGATTTGATTGCACAGGGCGAAGAGGCCCAGCAGCGGTGGCGACGGTCGTTGCCCGAGGGGGAACCGCTCGTGTTGGGGCGCGCGGCGGGACTCTGGGGCGTGCCGTGGGACCAGCACGTGTCGCGACGCCACGCCCGATTGTGCCTCCGCGGCGGCGAACTCGAGGTGACGCGGCTGTCCGAATCGCGCAACCCGATCTACCTTCGCGGCGCGGAGTCCGAGGAATTCGTGTTGCGCCCCGGCGAACACTTCGTCATCGGCAACACGACGTTCACGCTCGTCGATCAGCGGGCGAACCCCACCTCGGACGCGCCGCGACCGGTGCAACAACAGGCGTTCAGCCTGGAGTATCTCAAGCAGATCCCCTATCGCAACCCCGACCGCCGGATCGAGGTGCTCAGCCGGCTGCCGCAAGTGATTTCGGGAGCCGCGGGCGAGAATGAGTTGTGCGCGCGGCTGGTGAGCATGGTTCTGGCCGGCGTGCCCAGAGCGCAAACGGCCGCCATCGTCGCGGTCGAGGGATCGCTGGAGCGGCGGTCGGGCCAGCGGCCGTCGGTACGCGTGTTGCACTGGGATCAGCGGCTGCTGACCGCCGGCGACTTCCAGCCCAGCGAGCGGCTGATCGTCGAATCGTTGCGGCAGCGTCAGAGCGTCATGCACGCCTGGGCGGGCACGCAGTCGCCCGGCACGGACGCGAGCGCCTCGTTCACCGCCCGCGGCGGTCTCGACTGGGCCTTCTGCGTGCCCGTGCTGGATCGGGGGACGAAGCCGAGCGAGGGCGGTTGGGCGCTGTACGTGGCCGGCAGGTTTGACGGCGAGTCGCCTTCCGAGCCCGGCCCGTCGGACCCGACGGACGTTCGCGAGGACATGAAGTTTACCGAACTGGTCGCCGCGACGCTCAGTTCGCTTCGACAGATGCGGCTCCTGGAGCGGCAGCACGCGAATCTCAGCCAGTTCTTTTCGCCCGTGGTGGTCGATTCGCTCTCCGTGGGCGACCCGGAGGAAGTGCTCGCGCCGCGCGAAACGAGGGTCTCCGTGCTGTTCTGCGACTTGCGGGGGTTTTCGCGCGAGACGGAGCGGCACGCCGGCGACTTGATGGGCCTGCTGCGGCGAGTGAGCCAGGCGCTGGGAGTGATGACCCATCAAATCCTCGACCAGGGCGGCGTCGTCGGCGATTTCCAGGGCGACGCCGCCCTGGGCTTCTGGGGCTGGCCCCTCGCCCAGGACGACGACGTCCTGCGGAACTGCCGGGCCGCGCTGGCCATCCGACGCGAGTTCGAAACCGCCGCCCGAGACCCCGGAAGCCCGCTGGCCGGATTCCACGCCGGCATCGGCATCGCCACCGGCATGGCCGTCGCCGGCAAGATCGGCACCGTCGACCAGGTGAAGGTGACCGTCTTCGGACCGGTCGTCAATCTGGCCTCGCGTCTGGAAGGAATGACCAAGATCGTCGGCGCGCCGATCCTCCTGGACGAAGAGACCGCCCGGGCGGTCCGCCGACAGGTTCCGCGCGAGCTTGCCCGCGTGCGGCGATTGGCGGTGGTCCGGCCCTACGGACTGGACACGCCGCTGGAAGTGAGCGAGTTGTTGCCGCCGGAGTTGGACTATCCGCAACTGAGCGACGAGCACCTCGCGCACTACGAGGCCGCGTTGGACGCCTTCTTGGGCGGGCGATGGTCCGAGGCCCTGCGGCTGCTGCACCGGGTTCCGCCGGACGACCAGGTCACCGATTTCTTGACCGTCTACATCGCCCAGCACAAGCGGACGCCGCCGGCCGATTGGGACGGCGTCGTTCCGCTGGCAAACAAGTAGACAAAATGGTTGGACCAGTCACTCACGTCTAACGTGGGTTGTGCTGGAAGGATTGCGTTAACCCTTTCAGACAGAGCCACAACGGGAGGACTGGTCCAATGGCAAGCGTGCTTTATGTCGGTCTGGATGTACACAAGGATTCGATCGTGATCGCCCTGGCCCGGGAGGGGCGAGAGGCGGCG
>JAPLNP010000585.1 GCA_026401055.1 Planctomycetia bacterium | reverse complement strand
CTTGTCGATTCGAAAGGGTTAGCTGCGGGGTTCGCTGGAAGGACAACTACCATAGCACCGCGGGCCGGGCTTCGTCAAGCTGGCCACTCGCGAGTTCTTCACCATGACACGGCTATGCCCCTGGTCGGGTGGCGTCCATTGTGGGTGACAGAGGCGGCACACCGCGGGAGCGCGCCCGCTGAGCTGCGCTGTCATGGCTGCCGTTTCCCGGTCAATCCGGGGGCCAAAGACGCGGACCGTCGGGCGCGGCGAGATGGAGCGAAGCCCCGTCGTGCCCAAAAACTGCCTTGTTGCGCGGCGCGCTAGCTGAAGCAAGGACGACGCACAGGATCTCGCCGGTCTCCGCGTCCCAAAGCGTTGACAAACACGAGTAGACGCGGGAGCCGTAGCTCACAAATCTGCGTCCGTCGGGTGAAACATTCGCCGAGTCGCTGTTCGGTCCGCAGCAACTCCAAAGCCGGCGGCCGGAGTCGACCTCCCACATCGTGAAGAGGTCGCTGAACGCCCCAAACGACTGCCCGACGACCAGATACTTCCCGTCCGAACCAAACGCGAACCAGCGGACGGGCATAGGATTCGTTAGTGTCTTCACGACCGCCAGTGAGATTGGGTCGCAGAGCGTTACCGCGGAGTCGGGGAACTTGCTCGTGGCCACGAAACGACCGTCCGGACTGTACTCCGCCCGGCGCGGCGTGCCGCCTCGGTCTCGCGGCAAAGCTCCCAGCCTTTTCCCCGTTTGATAGTCGAGCAAAACGATGGGGCTTTCGCTCGTCTGCAGCATGATCGTCCTTTCTTTCGGATCGATCGCAGCTAGGCTGAGGTATCTGTCGTCGGTGTCGGCGATCACTCGCGCCGGCAGGCCAGAGGTCGCATCGTACACGGTTGCCGTCCAATGGCTCCCTTCGGCTGCACACATTCCCCTCGCAATGGCTACTTCCTTGCCGGAAGGCGAAATCACCGCGCGGCCGAGATCACTTGGTTCGTACCATTGGCGCAAGACCCTGCATTCCTCGTCACAGAGAACGACTCTCTGGTCGAGCGAGGAAACGTAGACCTTGCGGCGGCCGTCGCGGCTCGTTCCGCACAAAGAGTAACGACTGGAGAGACTCGGGGGTTCGGCGGACGTTGGCGGTGCCTCGCAGTGTTGTGTGGCTTTCGCCCGTGAAAGCCAGTGCCGGACTTCCGGCGATGGATCGCGCCGGTTGACCTTCCCGACTTTGACCACGATCCAGTTTGCCCGCGGGTCAGCCGGAACCGATGCCGGCCGCGCTCCGGGTGGCGGCGGTCGCAATGTCCCCGATGGCTTGCCGGACACATCGAGCATTGGTCGAATGGTCTCAGCCGATTCGACGAGCGTAAACGATTCCGGAAGCGGAGTGGGCTCCATCGGCGGTGTCGCAAAGCGGGCGACGTTCCAGAGCGCCGCGCCGTCGTCCGCGGTGCTGAGGATTCGGTCTCCTCGCGGGCTGTAGGCGATACGATGCACTCCGCCAACGTGCCCGCGAAGAACCGTCAGCGCACTGCCGCTGGCCGAATCCCATAGCCGGATCGTCTTGTCGAGCGATCCGGTGGCACAGCGGGCACCGTCCGGGCCGAACGCGGCGGTCGTCACCGGGCCCGTGTGTCCTTCCAAGGCAACCGTCCGATTCGTCGCCCCATCCCAAAGCATCGCCCAACCCCGGTCCTTCGCGTCGATGGGCTCGCGGCGATCCGCGTGGCCGATGACGCCGCAGGCGAGCACCTTGGCCCCGTCCGCGCCGTACGTGACGCACAGCGGGCGACCGGGCGGTGTCCACAGCGTTCGGATGCGATCACCGCCGAGCGCGTCAAACTCGTCGATCCCCCCGGGTGACGCCGCTAGAAAGCGAGTGCCATCGGGGCGAAACGCGACTGCGGAGGCGTACCTTTCGAGTATCCGCGGGCGATCCGGTTGGGAGGTCTCGACGAGAATCACGCGTGCCTGGGAGGGCGGACCGTGATCGATTTCCTGGGAGACGACGACGCGTTTCGCGTCGGGACTGATTGCCGCGTCGAATCGCTGGTAGTTAGCGTCCAAGGAAAGCGTCCACGCAACGTCGTTGGAGATTACGTCGATCAGGTACAAAGCCGCGTTATCGTGCGTGAACACCATGCGCCCGCCGTCCATGAAGACCGGACCTCTGCCTCGCAGGTACAACTTCCCCTGTCTCCCGGAACGGCAGTCAGTCGAATAGCTTGCACCTGAGTCGTCGCACGGGCCGGCGACAAACATCTCGCCGTTTGGCGTGAACGCCACGTCGCGCATCGTCGCGCGATAGTCGGGCAGCGTCCGCACCGTCGCTCCGGTCAGGACGTCCCGCACGGCGAAGGCGGCGGCGAGATCGATGAAACGGTCACCCTTGGGGTAGAAGTACAGGTCCTCGCGGCCGTTGTAACCGGTGAACGCACAGTCCGCGATCGGCAACTTGGCGCCCGTCTTCACGTTCCAACCGCACAGCCGATGGTCCACGTCGTCATCGACTCCGTTGGGCTCTTCCGTCGTGGCGAATCGCCGTTGGCCGTCCGGGCTGTAGGCGACGGTGGCGTACGGTTTCGGCGAGTCGTCGCCCTCGAAACACTTCTCGCCGGAGCGCGCGTCCCACTCGATGAGCCGTCCATGGAAGACCGATTGGCGGTCGTCCTTGCGTTTCAACTGCACCGCCGCCAGAACCTCCTCGCCGTTCGGACTGAAGACAAGATCGCGAATGGCAGCCACGTGCTCGACGGTCCAAATCGGAGTGCCCCGATCCGTCTCCCACGCGGTCAAGTCCGTGGAATCGATCCACGGCTTTGTGCTGGATTGAATTGGACTGCGAGCCAGTCTCCCGCCGACAATCCGACGGCCGTCGGGGCTGACGCGGATCATCACTCCAGAGGGAAACTCGTGAACCAGTTCTCCCGTCCGTGGGGCCCACAATGCATAGAAGAACTCGCCCACCCGATGCTGACGCCCGTCAGAATAGTCGACCACGAGCCGGTGGCCGCCGGGGAGAAACGCAACCGACGAGATCTCGGTCTTGTCGGGCGTAGCGAGCGTCTGTCGTAGCTCCCCGGAGCGAGTGTCGTAAACGAGAACCGCCGCGGGCAGCTCGCGGTGAAGCGAGCCGTGCCGGCTGGCGATGGCCACCAGGCTCGCGTCGTCGTTGACGGTCGCGATCGTCGGAAAGGAGCCGTGGTTGGGCTCGTTCCATTCGGGAGGTTGGGCGGCAAAACGGCGGACTTCCGCAAACGTCTCGGCGTTCCAGACGGTGACGTCGTCGCGCTGGACGGCCAACAGGAAACATCCGTCGGCACTGAATTGAACGGAAGAGAAGCGATCGGCCCAGGCGTGCAGCTTGTCGCCTGATTCGAGATCGTATACCAGCGTTTCGCAACCGGTGGCGACCACGACGCGGCCGCCGTCCCCACGAACCGCGACGGGCCTGGGTGCCACCATGCGGAAATCGAGCCACCTTTCCGGCGTCGAAGGCGTCGAGGCCGTCAGACGCACGGCTTGGTGAGTGTCCGCCGTCTCCGCGGCACATGCCTGTTGGAATGCGATGGTCGCAAGAAGAACCGCTGTCGCAATGGGGTGCCCTCTCGGTTGCATTGCCGAGCCCTCTCACCGAACGAGTAACACGTTTCTCTAAGATGGCTACCACCCCATTATCCAAGAACGAGCAGCAGTTCGCCAGGGGGGAAACTCCCCCGTGTTTGCGAGCGAAGTAGGTGTCCGCTTGACGCAACGGCGTACGACGTTTTACACTATTTCCATGTGCTCGGCGCGATTCGAGCACCAGCGCAGTCCGCCGCCAGCGGCCACATTTCGAACAATCCTCTTGTTCTTTTGAACGCATGGGGAGTCAAACGATGGGCAAGATGTCTCTCGGCGTGCTCAGCGATGCCGAAGTCGAGAAGTTGCACGAAAAGACGCTCGAAGTCCTGGAGAAGACGGGCGCGCGGATCACGCACGACGAGGCGCTGGCGAAGCTGAAGGCGGCCGGGGCGCGGGTGGACGAGGCGTCCGGGCGCGTGCGGTTCCCCGCCGCGATGGTCAATGAGCTTCTCGCCCGGGCGCCCGCCACCACGACGCTCGGCGACGCGGCCGGCCGCGAGCTGCCGCTGGGCGGCGACACGCGGCTGTACCAGTCGCTCATTCTCGACCCCTTCGTCGTCGACTACCAGGAGGGGCTCCGCCGGCCGGTGCTCGAGGACGTTCGCCGACACACGATTCTCGGCGAATCGCTCCAGCGGATCAGCGGGATGCACCGGATGGCGTTCCCCGTGAGCGACGTGCCCGAGCCGGACTGCTACTACAAGACCATGGAGATCTTCCTGTGCCACACGACCAAGCACATCCTGGCGATGCCCACCTCCGAGCGGGATTGCCAGGACTGGGTCGACGTGATGGCCGGCGTGGCCGCGGCGTCGGGCCGCCCGGTGTCCGGGCCGCCGCTTGTGACCGTGGGCATGGCCGTGACCAGTCCGCTGGCGATCCACGGGCCCAACGTCGAGATCATGAAAATCGCCATGCGGCACGGCTGCGTGATCCTGCCGACCGTTTGCCCGATGGCCGGCACGACCTCGCCGTACAGCGTGGCGGGCACCGCCCTGGCGGCCAACGTCGAATCGTTGCTGCCGACGCTTTTGGCCCAGGTCTACAAGCCGGGTCACCCGGTGCTCTACGCCGTCGGGCCGTCGGTCACGGACATGCGTACGGGCAACGACTTGTACTACCGGACGGAGAAGATGCTCTTCAAGATGATCGGCTGCCGGATGGCGCGGTACTACAAGCTGCCCATCTGCGGCGAGGCCGGCGGCACGCTCACCCATCGCCCGGACATGCAAAACGGCGCCGAGAGCATGATGTACCTGCTGGCCTCGATCACCGGCGGCCAGAACATCATCGGCGGCCTGGGCAGCCTGCACAATGCCAACGGGATGAGCGCCGAGCAGATCGTCATGCAGTGCGGGCTGGTCGACATGGCCGAGTTTGTCGCCCGGGGCGTCGACACCAGCGACCGCAAGCTCGCGGTGGACTCGATCGACTCGGTCGGGCCAGGTGGAAATTTCCTGACCGACGCATTGACGATCGATCTCTTGCGTAGCGACGAGTTTTTTGACAGTCGCCACCTGGACCTGACCGGCGGCTACGTCGACGGCGCCCCCGGCATGTTCGAGAAGGCCCACGAGGAGGTCGAGAACCGAATCAGCGGCCACCGCTCGACCGTGCCCGAGGCCGTTCGCGACGCCGTGCGGAGCTTTTGCCAAGCGAAGTATCAGGCGAAGGCGACGGCGGACGTGGGCTGGTGAGTCGAGATGTGGGCCGTCCGAGATATACCCCTCCATGGAGGTATCTCTCCGTGTGGAGCCCGCGGGCGAACGGGCCGAATGCTTGCACGGGCGACGGATGTTGGCTAGTATCGTGGTTGTGGTTTCTGGGAGCACTTCAGCCGGAAGGAGGGGTGAAGGGATGGCTTGTCTTGCCGGCGCGGGTTTTCGCGGGACGCTTGTTGCCTGCGTGGGGATCGTGTTTCTTGTCACCGGTTGCGGGCCGAGCCGACCCAAGACCGCGCCGGTCAGCGGCGTGGTGACGCTCGACGGCAAGCCGGTGGCCGGGGCCAGCGTGATGCTCACGCCCGACGACGGCGGCCGGCCGGCCCTCGGCGAGACCGACGCGGAGGGCAAGTTCACGCTCGTGACCTTCGAGCCCGGCGACGGCGCGCTGGTCGGAAAACACCATGTGACCGTGAGGAAAGTCGATATCGGCGGAGTTCGGGCCGATCGCGACGGGCTCTCCGGGGCCCCCATCCCCGGTGGAATTCGCGAAAAGTGGGTCATCCCGAAGAAGTATTCCAGCGCGAAGGAGTGGGGCTATACGGTGGAGGTGAAGGCCGGCCTGGAGCCGCTGAAACTGGAACTGACGTCTCGGTAGCCAGCCGGCGCGAGCCGCGGCCGGACGACCGGAGTCCCTCGATTCGAGAGGAATCGTGTCATGCTTTGCTCGTCGCTTGCTCCCACGGTCGACCGCCGACGCGGGTTTACGCTGGTGGAACTCCTGGTGGTGATCGCCATCATCGGCATCCTGATCGCGCTGCTGCTGCCGGCGGTACAGGCCGCCCGCGAAGCCGCCCGACGCATGAGGTGCTCGAACAACCTCAAGCAGATCGGACTGGCGCTGCACAACTACCACAACTCCTACGAGTGTTTTCCGCCGGGCTCGTTCTGGACGGGAGCGGACTACGCGAACTACCGGGGGTCGATCCTCATCCGGCTGCTGCCCTCGGTCGGGGAACAGACCTTGTACGACTTGTACGACTTGGACCTCCGCGGCGGCGTGGACGTCGACAGCCAGAAGTTGACGGCTTCGGGGGATCTGATCCAGTCGACCCAGGTGCGGGTGTATCAGTGCCCGAGCGACAACCACCCGAAACTCCTCGGCGGCAAGGCCCTGCACAACTACGCCGCGTCGATCGGGCCGACCACGCACGGAAACAACGCCGGCAGCTCGTGCTCGCAGTGGGACAGTTGGAACGACTACGCTCGGTTCCCCGGCGGAGGCGTTTACGGCAGCACGACGAATTTTGCCGGACCATTCTACCGCTACCCCGGCACCGAAACCCGCATCTCCGACTGCACGGACGGGCTGTCGAAGACGATCTACTTCGGCGAGGTGCTGCCGATGTGCTCGGCCCACAACGGCAACGGCTGGGGAAGCTCGAACAACGGCCAGGGCCTGACCTCGACGCTTCCGCCGATCAACTTCGACACCTGCGCCCGGGACGACACGAGCGGCATCACCGACCACTGCAACTGGTACGACAACTGGAACATGGAGTTGGGCTTCAAGAGCCGGCATCCCGGCGGCGCCCAACTCCTCTTGGGCGACGGCTCGGTCCACTTCCTGGTCGATTCGATCGACCACTGGACCTACCAGTACCTCGGCGCCAAGGCCGACGACAAACCGGTCGACGTGCCGTAGCATGTAGCATCTTCTCCCTGTTCACTCCAATGAGAAGGGGCAATGGGAGCCGGAATCCCCCGTGGCACGGCCGCCCTCGGCGGTGTCGGTCGATTCCGCACGGCCGAGGGCGGCTGTGCCACACATCCATGCCGCGGGGCGCTCCTCCCAAAGGGGAATCCCATTGGTCCCACGCAGGCATGTCAATCCTCCAGGGCCAACTTGACTCCCCCCGCGCGGCCAACTATACTCACCACGTCCGCCGCCGCCAAAGCGGTCGGAAGGTTGTCTGCTTTCCAGCAACGTCAGTTCTCCCAGCCCTTTCGTAGTATGACAGGAGACTCGGGCAATGATGCTTTTCGCGCAGGCTGACCCAGGCGTGTCCAAGGCCCTTCAGGGTCCTGATTACGTGATGCTCGTCGGCTACTTCGTACTGATGTTGGGCATCGGGGCCGATTTCTCTCGCTTCATGCGGGGCATGAAGATGTATTATACCGGGGGCAACACAATCCCCTGGTGGCTGGCGGGCGTGTCGTTCTACATGTCGAGTTTCAGCGCGTATGCGTTCGTCATCTACTCCGGGCTTTGCTTCCGATTCGGCTGGGTGGGCGTGACCATGTTTTGGGTCACGGTGCCGGCAACGCTTTTCAGCGTCGTCTTTTTCGCCACCCGCTGGCGGCGCGCCCGCATCGACAGCCCCGTTGAGTTCCTCGAGAACCGCTACAACGCCCTGGTGCGACAGTTGTTCGTATGGATCGGGGTCCCCGTGGGAATCGTCGACGACAGTTTCAAGCTCATCGCCACCGGAACGATTGTTCACGTGGGGATGGGCTTCAGCATCGAGGCCAGCATCATCGCCTGCGGAATCATCATGGTCCTCTACACGTTCATGGGTGGGTTGTGGGCGGTGACCGTTACCGATTTCGTCCAGTTCGTGATCCTGGCCGTGGCCGTCGTCGTCGTGTTTCCCCTTTCGATCGCCAAAGTGGGAGGTTTTGAGGGGCTGGTGAACAATTCCCCCGCGGGCTTCTTCAACTGGACGACCGACCAATACGACTGGCTCTACATCGCCCTGCTGGTCGGCCTCTATTCCGTGGCCTACAGCAGCACGCACTGGCATCTGATCCAGAAGTACTTCTGCGTGCCGGCGGAAAAGGATGCCAAGAAGGTGGGCTGGCTGGTGATGGGATTGAACATCATCGGTCCGCCGCTGATCTTCATACCCGCCATCGCTGCCCGGCAGTTTCTCCCCGAGACCATGATCGACAAGGAAGTCTATCCGCGACTTTGCGCTTTTCTGCTGCCTGTCGGGATGCTGGGGCTGATCATCGCCGCCATGTTCTCGGCAACGATGGCCAACCTGAGCAGCCATTTCAACGTTCGGGCCAGCGTACTGACGAACGATGTCTACCGCCGCTTGGTGAGGCCGCACGCCGGAGAAAAAGAACTGGTGATGGCCGGCCGGGGGATGACGATCCTGGTGGGCGGCCTGACCGTGCTTTTGGGACTCTATATGGCCCAAGCCTCGGCTAACGAGCTCTTCAAGTACATGGTCACCCTGTTCGGCGGTGCCGTGGCGCCGATGGGAATTCCCATGCTTCTTGGCATATGCTCCAAGCGCGTCAACGCGCGAAGCGCCGCGACCGCGGTGATCGGCGGCATCATCCTCAGCGCCCTGCTCATCGGGCCCCCGGACTTCTTGGCTAGCATCCTCGGCGAAACCGTCACTCGGGTCCTCAGGAGAATTGCCATGCCCGAGACGGGCACCCTCTGGGGTATTCACTGGGAGAAAGAGACTGCCATCTTCTTCATCAGCACGGTTTTCACGTTGACGGTGATGTTCGGCGTGAGCGCGATTACGCCCATGGGGCGCGAGGAGCAGGAGAGGGTGGCGCTGTTCCAACGGCGGCTGGCGACCCCCGTCGGCGAACTGCCCGAAGAACAGGCCGAACGCGCGGCCGCCAAGCCGGACGAAGCCGCGATGTCGCCCTTTGGCGTGGTGGGCATCAGCGTGCTGCTGATCGGCCTCTTGATGCTCGTGATTCAACCGTGGCTGTTCACGGCCGGTCACGATCTGGCGAACTGGCTGAATCTGGCGATCGCGCTCTTGCTCGTGGCGATTGGCGGCTCGGTGAGCTGGCTTAGCCACAAGGCGAGGGCTCGAGAGCGATCGGAGGGCTCTTCCGAATAGATCGCCTCTCCGCTACCACGCGACAACGGCCCCGATGCCGACCCGTTGGAGCCTGTAAGAGAACAAGTTGTCCAATCTGGGTGGCACGCCCTGAGGAACGAACGGCGTGGTGGGCCGTCAAACCACGCCCTTCGCTGCGCTCAGGGACGTGCCACCCTCGCCCGGCTTTCCACCAATTTGTTCCCTTACAGACCCGTTCAATCGAGCAGACCGAGCGACCGAACGTAATCGGCCGAGGCGGCAATCTCCTTCTTGATCTCGTCCTTCGACCGCTTGACTCCCTGGACCCCCTCGATTTCCAGGGTGATCGGGCCGGTGTAGCCGTGCTGCCCCAGGAGCTTCACCACGCCAGGAATGTCGACCACGCCGGTGCCCAAGACCGGAAAGTTCCACGTCTCGTACTCGCCGTTGTGATCCTTAATCTCGAAGGTACCGACATAGTCGATGCATTTTTTCAACTCGGTCACCGCGTCGGTGCCCTTGTTGTAGTAGGTGATGTTCCCGCAATCGAAGTTCACGCGGATGTTCGGGTGGTTGATCGCCTTCATCGTCTCGACGTGGACGTCGCCGTTGGTGCCCAGGTCGCGATGGGTCTCCAGCCCGATCACCACGTCGCACTTCTTCGCTACCTCGCCGATCTTCTTGAGCCGCTCGATGGCGACTTCCTTCGACACGCCCGTGTGCTTGGGCGAGAGGAACATGTAGTGAACGCCCATCTTCTGGCACGTCGCCAGTTGCCCGGCGAGCTCGTCGACGCTGCCGGGACGAGACAAATCCGTGTCGCCGCGAAACACCGCCACCTTCAGGCCGTGTTTCGCCAAACGCTCCTTCGTCTCTTCCACCTTGTCCGGCGCGACGATGTTCATGAAGACGTACTTAAATCCGCAAGAGGCGGCGTGAGACAGCGCCTCCGGCTCGGCATCGTAGTAGCTGGCTAGCCGGATGGCCACCATGTTCTTGGGCGTTTGGGCGGCGGCGCCCTCGTCCGCGGCCCGAATAGCCCCCGCGGACACGGCCACCGCGGCGGCGGTCAAGATGATGCCGGCAGGGCGTCGAAAGAAAAGGCTCATCATCGTATGTCTCCTCATAGCGAGTAAGGACCGGCGGATCAACAATTGTCGCCTTTCGCTCCGCGAAAGTAGCGGTTGTCGGCCTTTCGCTCCGCGAGAGACCGCTACTTTCGCGGAGCGAAAGGCGACACTCGTCTCCTCGGCAATCCTAAGCTAAGGACGTGCGCGGGAACAGCGGGCGACCGGCCGTCGTTAGCCCGATCGCCAGCGACCGGGCTAACCGAGAACCGACAACCGTCTACCGACTACGCCTTGCCCAACCTCTCTCGATGCGCCCAAACCTTCTCGAACGCCTTGGCATATTGTTCGACCAACTCGGGATCCTCGGCGTGCATCAGCGGCAGGCTGATCGCCGTGTTGTTGGCTTGATCGCAGCCGGGCAGCTTGCCGGGGTCGGCCGGCACGTGGTGCCACCATTTCGCCTCTTGGAAGAACGGGTAGTTGTGCACCAGGCTCCAACCGTAGCTCGACACCGAAACGCCTTCGGCATCCAGGGCCTTGACGCACGCGGCGCGCGACATACCCGCCTTCGCTTCGTCCAAGAACATCAAGCTGGTGCTGTAATGAACTCGCTTCATGTCGGGCCGGCAGGTCGGCTCGGTCAAGCCGGGCAATTGCGTGATCCGGTCGTTGAGCTTGCGAACCTGGCTGCCGACGATCCGGTTGTTCTCGGCCAGACGCTGTAACTGGAGGTCAGCGAGGATCGCCGAGATG
>JAPLNP010000504.1 GCA_026401055.1 Planctomycetia bacterium | reverse complement strand
ATCGCCCCAGACGGGGTGCCCATCGGGCACACGTGGCGATTCAAACCATCTCCTTCACCGCGACCCGATCGCTTGTGCTGGAGAAGGGGCTACGCGACCGCCAGAAAGAGGAGAAGATCGTTACCCAGCTCGTGCTCAACTCCGTGGCCGAAGCCTGTGGTCTGAAGCCGAGTCTCGACCTTGGGCTGACCGGGGGGGAACACGTCGAGCGGGCGCAGACGATCGCCCCGCCGACGTGGCAGTCGCTGCTGTTGGCCAAGACCGAGGCCGTCCGGCAGGGTGGCCCACCCGAGCAGGAAGGCGAGGAAGGCCGGGTGATCTTTCCCGGGGCGTTCAACCCCCTGCATGACGGCCACCGCGGCATGGCCAAGATCGCCGAGGAATTGCTGGGTCGGCCGGTCGAGTTCGAGATTTCAATCCTCAACCCCGACAAGCCGCCGCTGGACTACTGGGAAATGAAGCGACGCGCCGGGCAGTTCGGCCCGGAACATGCCGTCTGGCTGACGCGGACGCCGACGTTCGTCGAGAAGGCGAGGCTGTTTCCCGGCGCGACGTTCATCGTCGGCACGGACACGGTGCGGCGCATCGCCGAGCCACGCTACTATGGCGATGACGAGACCGCCTGCCGCGCCGCGCTGGGGCGCATCGCCGCCCGGGGTTGCCATTTCCTGGTTTTCGGCCGCAGCCTGGGCACGGGCTTCGTCAGCCTCCATCAGATCGAACTGCCCGAGCCGCTGAGGTCCATCTGCCGCGAGGTGCCCGCCGAACAGTTCCGCGAGGACCTCTCGTCCACCGAACTCCGCCGCGCCGCCCGCGACGGCCAGACGTGAGGAGATCACTTCTCCAGCCCGTACTGCTGGAGCTTCTTGTGCAGCGTGTTGCGGTTGATGCCGAGCTTGGCGGCGGCTTTGACCTGGACGCCCTCGCACTCGGTCATCACCTGGGTGACGAGTTCCCGCTCGACGCGATTGACGATCTGGGCATGCAGGTTGTCGGCCTGGGGGCCGGCGGCCTCGATGCCTTGCTCGACGAGCGTGGCGGCCAGCGTCTCCAGATCGACGCCGCGGCCGATCCGACGACGTCGCTTTTCGAGGATCTCGTCGGGCAGCAGGTCCCGCGTCAACTCGCTGCCGGGAGCCAGCACGATCGCCCGCTCGATGTAGTTCTGCAGCTCCCTGACGTTGCCCGGCCAGTCGTAGTCGACCATCGCCTGCATCGCCGCGGGCTCGATCCGTGGCACGTCGCAGTGGTTCTCTCGATTGTAGATCCGGATGAAATGGGCAACCAGTTCGGGGATGTCCTCGCGGCGTTCGCGCAGCGGCGGCAGGTAGATCGTCACCACGTTGAGCCGGTAGTAGAGGTCCTCGCGGAACCGGCCGGCTTCGATTTCCTCGGGCAGGTCGCGGTTGCTCGCGGCGATCACCCGGGTGTCCACCCGGATCGTTTGCGTGTCGCCCACCCGCTCGAACTCGTGCTCCTGCAAGACGCGCAACAGTTTCACCTGGAGCTTGGGAGTGGTCGAGTTCACTTCGTCGAGAAAAACGGTGCCGGTATGGGCGGCCTCGAAGCGTCCGATGCGGTTGTCGATCGCGCCGGTAAACGAGCCGCGGACGTGGCCGAACAGTTCGCTCTCCAATAGGCTCTCGGCCAACGCGCCGCAATTGACCCGGACAAACGGGCCGCTGCCGCGGGGGCTGAGCCGGTGGATCGCGTTGGCGATCAACTCCTTGCCCGTGCCGGTCTCGCCCAACAGCAACACCGAGGCGTTGGACCGCGCCACCTGGCGGGTCAGCCGGTAGACGTCCTGCATCGCCGGCCCGGAACCGATCAACTCCGGCGTCGGCGGCGTCAGTGTTTCGGGGCTCGGTGTTGGGGGCATGGGGTTAGGTAGAAAAGCGGAAAGCGGAGAGCGGGTAGGAGGAAACTGACGACCTGATCACCGACAACCGACAACCGACAACCGACAACCGACAACTGACCACTACCCCTTCTTCTCCGGCTGATTTGCCTTGCCGCGAGCTTCGAGGCAGTCGAGGATCGTACCGAGGATCTGCTGCGTGGCGGCGTCGGCGGTCGCGCTTTGATTGTAGCGGTCGTATTGGGCAAGGATCTCATCGGCGCGCAACAGGATACCGTGCTTCTCGGTGCTGGCGACGAACGCGGCCAGCGCGGCGGCGCGCAGGGCCAGCGGCCGCGCCGGCAGGCTGGCCAGATCGACCAGGGCCTTCTGGCTGGCCGGCGTGCCCAGCTTCTCCAGCACGGCGACCGCTTGGGCGCCCAACTCGGGCGTGCCCAGCGCCGCCAGGACCGAGCCCTCGGCCCGCTGCAGATTGTGAACCGGGTGAGGCTCGCTCGCCAATTCGGCCAGCCAAACGAGCGCCTCGGCCGCCTCGCGCTGGCGCTCCTTCTGGGAAACGGCCGCATGTCCGGCCAAGGCGGCCAGCCGCTTCACCTGCCACTGGACCGCTTCCTTGTCGTGGGGACGAACCATCGCTTCGGTCAGCCGATCGTCCTTGGCGGCGCGCCGGGCGCGATCGGCGTCCTCGGCCGCGGCCACGATGCCCACCGGCAAGTCCGCCGTCCGCGCGTCGTGCCGCAATTGCGGGATCAAGAGGTGGATCGGCGGGTCCTGGATCGCCGCGTCGACTAGCACGAGTTCGTAGTCCCCCGAGGCGAGCAATTGGCGGAACAGGTCGCGGCCGCTTGACCCCGTGTCCACCTCGTAACCCAACGCAATCAGGAAGCCGCCGACGTAGCGCGACTCCTCGGTGCTCGGACCGGCAACCATCACCCGACGCGATCCCCTCGACGCGGCGAAGAAGGCCAGCGCCTCGGGGACGTAACTGGAGCCGGCGAACGGGCGGACCAGCTGCAAGTTCATAATCCCCTCGAGCGCCGCGAAACGCAGCCGGCGATCCGCCGAGCGCAGCGCCCGGGCAAGCGGCGACGGCGCCGCGCCGCCGGCGAGGACTTTCTCGGCGGTGCCGATGCGGCCCAAAATCCGCGCGGCGGCGGCTGCCGCGGGCATGTGGCCGGTGGCCATCGCCCGATCGAGCACCGCATCGACCGCCTCGACGCCGAACTCCGCCGCCCGGGCTGCCGGCGTGCCGGCGACCATGTCGAGCGGCGCGTCCAGACCGCTGGCGTAAGCCGCTTGTTCGAGCATGGTCAGCAGATACCGTTGACGGATTGTTTCGTCGTCGGGCAAGATCGACAGGGCTTCGCGGGCAAGCCTCGCGGCGATCACGACGGAAGCGACGTCGGGCGGATACCGCTTGGCGACACTCTGCTTCGCCCCAGGGTCCCATTGCCAGACGACCGCCTGGCCGTCGGCGTCCTGGTGGAGCACACGGCGCTGCTGGAAGTACTCCTCGGCCCGATCCGAAAGAACCGCCGCCGCCTCGGCACGGCTCGGAAGCGGTCCGGCCAGCCGCCCCAGTGCCGCGGCAGCCGCGGCGCGGACCGCCGGGTCGCTCTCGGGCGACAACAGCGGGGCCAGCAGAAACATGGTCATGTCGCGGGCGTTGGCCTCGGCGAGCACGTCGATCACTTGGGCCACCAGCGCGGCGTCGGGCGATTCGAGACAGCCCACCAACGGCTGAGTTGCGACGGAGCCCAGTTGCGCCAGGGCCGCGCGAACCCGGACGTGTTCGGCCTTTCGGTTCGCGTCAGCCAGCACCGCCACCAGCGGCGCGACGGCCGCCTCGCCCGCCTTGCGAAGCCCCACCATCGCCTCGGCCTGAACGTTCTCCGCCGGATCCTCGAGCTGCTCGATGAGAGCAGCGACGTGCTCGGGGGACCGGTGTTGGCGTTTGACGGCCGCCAACACCGCGTCGGCCAGCGCCTGCGCCTCGGGAGCCAACTCGCGGCGCGATGCCAGGTTGGTGAACATCGCCGAGCCGAACCGCTGGGCCAGAGCGGCCAGTTGCTCCTCGTCGAGCTTCGCCTCCAGCACCTTCTTCAGGAAGCCTTTGGCCAGCTCCGGCTCGTTGAGATCGGCCATGATCTCGGCCGCCCGGGCCAAGTCGTCCGGCGTGCTCGGCTTCGTCGCCAGAATCGCTTCGACCGCCGGGTCTCTCGGTTTCGGTGGGGCCTTCGGCGCGACCTCGGCCGGCTCCGTCTTTGCGGGCTCGGTCTTGGCCGGTGCCGTCGTAGCCGGCCGGGTCTTCGTCGGCTCCTTCTTGGCGGGCTCCTTCTTGGCGGGCTCCTTCTTGGCGGGCT
>JAPLNP010000591.1 GCA_026401055.1 Planctomycetia bacterium | reverse complement strand
GGCGCCGCCGGAGCGGGCGCCGCCGGAGCGGGCGCCGCCGGAGCAGGTGCCGCCGGAGCAGGTGCCGCCGGAGCGGGCGCTGCCGGTGCAGGCGCCGCGGGCTTGGGTTCGGCCGGAGTCGGCTCGGCGGGCTTCGCTTCCGGAGCCGGTTTGTCGGCGGGCGGCGCCTGGGCGCAGGCGGTCCCCGTCACGCAAGACAAGGCAAGTACGGACAACAGAAAGACGGCCCGGATATTGGCACGCACGCGGGACGGTGCAAGGGGGGTAGACACGGCACCTGCTCCAGGAGGGAAGGAAAGTCGAGGCGGGACTACCTTTAGACTACCGCGCCGCGCGAAGACAGTAAAGGTTTTCCGAAAAAATGACGGCCCGAATTGCGGATTGGCACCTAGCCTGGATGGGGCAGTAACGAACAGGGTTCGCAGCCCGGAAGAGGACCGCTAGAATCGCCATAGTGAGGGGGTCGCAATGACCGGCCAGAATGGCGCCCGGCAACATGACGGAGCTTAGACGCTCCCGTTGCGGAGTTGGCCGACGATGAGCGAGGCGTTGTGGCCGCCGAATCCGAAACTGTTGGACATCACCACGGAGAGCTTCCGCTGCCGCGCCTCGTTGGGCGTGTAGTCCAGGTCGCAGCCGGGGTCGGGCGTGTCGTAGTTGATCGTCGGCGGGATCACGCCGTGACTCAGCGCCAAAATGCTCAGGACGAGTTCGACGCCGCCGCTGGCGCCCAGCAGATGGCCCAACTGGCTCTTCGTGCTCGAAAGAGCGACTCGGCGGGCGTCGTCGCCGAAGACCTTCTTGACGGCAAGGGTTTCCGCCTGGTCGCCGAGCTGCGTGCTCGTCCCGTGCATGTTGATGTAGTCGACCTCGGACGGGTTCAGCCCGGCGTCAGCCAGGGCCAGCGACATCGCCTTGGCCGCCCCGACGCCGTTCTCGTCCGGCTGCGTGATGTGGCTGCCGTCGGCGCTGGCGCCGCAGCCGAGCATTTCGGCCAGGATTTGGGCCCCTCGGGCCTTGGCATGTTCCAACTCTTCGAGGATGAGAATCCCGGCGCCTTCGGCCATGACGAAGCCGTCGCGGTCGCGGTCGAACGGCCGGCTCGCCCGCGTCGGGTCGTCGTTCCGCTCGGAGAGCGCTTTCATCCGCGTGAAGCCGGCGATGGCCATGGGCGTCACGGCGGCTTCGCTGCCGCCGGTGATCATGACGTCGGCATCGCCGCGCTCGATCGTCTTCATCGCGTCAGCGATGGCGTTGGAGGCGCTGGCGCAGGCGGTCGAAACCGCCGTGTTGGGACCTTGCACCCCGAACTGGATCGATACCTGCCCACTGGCCGCGTTGACCATGAGCTTGGGAATCGTGAACGGCGAGACTTTGTCGGGCCCGCGCTCCAGGAGTTTGGCGTGCTGGGTTTCGATCTCGCTCAGGCCACCGATACCCGAGCCGATGATCACGCCGCAGCGGAAAGGGTCTTCCTTGGCGAAGTCCAGTCCGGAGGCCTTGACGGCGTCGATGCTGCCGGCCAGCGCGAACTGGGCGAAGCGGTCCAACCGTTTGGCGTCCTTCTGCGAGACGTAGCCCTCGACGGACCAGTCGGGGATTTCGCCGCCGAAACGGACGCGAAACATCGAGCAGTCGAAGCGGGTGAGGGGGCCGACCCCGCTCTCGCCGTTGCAGACGCGGGTCCAGAGTCCATCGGGCGTGCAGCCCAGGGCCGTGACCACGCCCATTCCGGTTACGACAACGCGCCGTTTCATGGAAGCTCGTCAGGAAGAGGTTTCGCTGGTGGTCTGGCACGCCCGCTCGATCTGATCGATCGCTTGGCCGACGGTATCGATCTTCTCGGCGACGTCGTCGGGGATGCTGATGTCGAACTCCTCCTCGAGTTCCATCACCAGTTCGACCTGGTCGAGCGAATCCGCCCCCAGATCGTGGATGATCGACGATTCCCGGGTGACTTGTTCCCGGGCGACGCCCAGCTGTTCGGCGACGATGTCCATGACTCGATCTTCAACGCGATCCACGTGTTCATTCCTCCTGAATAAGCAATGGTTTGACGACCCCGCGGCCCTCGGCGCGGTCGCAGTCTCTCCCGGCGGCGCAACGCCACGCGCGGCCTCGCGATGAGTCGCCCGCGGCAAACCGCGCGGACGCCCGCCAAGACAACAGAAAACGTTCTTGCCGAGACTACTCCGATGCGTCCTTCTCTTCGACGCACTTTTCGATGTGGTCGATGGCCTGGCCGACGGTTTGAATCTTTTCGGCCGCGTCGTCGGGGATGTTGATGTCGAACTCCTCTTCCAACTCCATTACCAACTCCACCGTGTCGAGCGAGTCGGCGCCGAGATCGTTGACAAAAGAGGTCTCGCGCGTAATCTGATCCTTGCTGACGCCCAACTGCTCGGCGACAATGTCACACACTCGTTCTTCGACTGAGGCCACCTGGCGGTCCTCCTGATAGTCACACATTGGGGGGACGATCAAGTCCCCAGTCCGTAAAACAACCGATTGCGCAGAGAGTCGTCCGGCGACCCCCCAAACCACCAATCTATAACGTCTTTCGCCAAACCTGTCTATATCTCCTGAGACGATTTTCTCGTGAGAACCGCCGCGCATCCCCCGGCTTGACACATTAGGCCGTCAATCCACCGTCGACGGTCAACACTTGGCCGGTGATGTACCCGGCTGCGTCACTGGCCAGGAACAGGACGGCATCGGCAATATCAAGGGGCTGGCCCATCCTCTTCAGCGGGATGCGCTGTTTCACGCTCGCAATGATCTCCTCCCCCAGCTTGGCGGTCATGTCCGTCTCGATGAACCCCGGCGCGACCGCGTTGACCGTGATGTCCCGCCCGGCCAACTCCATGGCCACCGTTCGCGTCAGCCCAATGACGCCGGCCTTCGAGGCCGAGTAGTTCGCCTGGCCGGCGTTGCCCATCAGCCCCGAGACGCTCGCCATGTTGATGATCCGGCCGCCGCGGCCCTTCATCATCGGTTTGGCCGCCGCCCGGGTGAAGAGGAACGTCCCGCGGAGGTTGATCGCCAGCACGCTGTCCCACTGGTCGTCTTTCATACGCACGAGCATGCCGTCCCGGGTGATGCCGGCGTTGTTGACCAGAATGTCCAGGCGGCCGTGCCGCTTGACCACGTCGTCGACCACTTCGTTGACGCGGCTGCTGTCGGTCACGTCGCAGGCGAACGCCTCGGCCTCGCCCCCGGCCGCGCGGATGGCGGCGACCGTCGCGTCGAGCACTTCCGTGTTGACGTCGATGCACATGACTTTCGCCCCCGAGGCGGCAAAGGTCTCGGCGATCAGACGCCCCAGTCCACGCGCGGCGCCGGTGACAATCGCCACCCGCCCACTCAAATCGGCAGTAATTCGACTCATGTCAGGGATCAGGGATTAGGGATCAGGGGTCAGGGGCTAGGGATTGGAGGTTGGCGTTTGCCGAAGCTCAAACGCCCGCCGACTGCGTCGGCGGGGTCTCGTTGCGGCCATGGGCCGAGTTTAACCGGCAACCGGCAACCTCCCTCACACGTCGACACTCTGACAGGACACCGTCCGATCGATCCGCCGCAGGAGTCCGCGGAGCACGCGGCCCGGGCCGACTTCGTAAAACTGGTCGAAACCCTGCTCCAACAGCACCCGCATCGAGTCTTCCCATCGGACCGGATGCAGTACCTGCCGGATCAGCAGTTGGCGGATCTCTTCCGGATCGTCGTGCGCCCGGGCGTCGACGTTCGAGATCACCGGGATCTTAGGTCTTCGCATGGGCGCGTCGGCCAGGGCCTCGGCCAGTCGCTGGTCGGCGGGCCGCATGATTTGTGTGTGAAACGCCCCGGCCACCGCCAGCGGAACCGCTTTCATCGCCCCCATCGGCTGCGCCATCTCGGCGGCCCGCTCGCACGCCGCGTTGTCGCCCGAAATCACGATATTGCCCGGACAAAGCAGATTGGCGATCTCCAGGACATCGTCGCCGCGTGCCTTGTCGCAGAGCGCCTCGACCTGGACTCGCTCCAGGCCGAGGATGCTGACCATCCCGCTCGGCGTGGCGTCGGAGGCATCCTGCATGGCGGCCCCGCGGCGCTGGACGAGCATCAAGCCGTCCTCGTAGTCCAACACGCCGGCGAAGACCATCGCCGTGTATTCGCCGAGGCTCAATCCCGCCGCGCCCTCGCAGGAAAGGACCACCTCGGGCGATTCCTGCCGGAGCGATTCCAAGGCGGCCAGACTGGTGACGAACAGGGCCGGCTGGCTGCAGACGGTCGAGTCAAGCCTTTCGGCGGGCCCATGGAAACACAACTCCGCCAGATCGTAGCCCAACACGGCGCCGGCACGATCGTACAGATCGCGCACGCTGGGCAACGACTCGGCCAGTCGCCGTCCCATGCCCACGGTCTGGGCGCCCTGCCCGGGAAACAAGAAGGCAATCCTGCTCACGGTGCTACTCGACTTCGACGACGGTTCTGCCCATGTAATGGCCGCAGTTGGGGCAAACCGCGTGCGACGGCTTGGCACTATCGCACTTGGGGCAATAGGTGACGGCCTTGGGCTTCAGGGCGTCATGGGCCCGACGCGTCCCGGTTCGGCTGTTGGAATGTTTTCGTTTGGGAACGGCCATGTTTCTACTCTACATTTCAAGGCGAGGCCCGCGCGAGCCGTGAACGACGTGCCGAGCGGAGTGAGAATCCCGTATGATAGGCATCCCGCGCGACCGTGTCAACCGCCCCGATGGCCGGAAAAGGGGACTGGCACAGTCCCCCAGACATGCCGAAAACGCGCCGTGGTGTTGCCCATCAATTACCCTGCCGCGACGATTTCTCTCCGCGTAATCGGCCCAAGTCGCCCAGGTTACCGGCTTCCCCGTTGTGTCGGCCAACTGGAACACCATCTTAGAGGCTGTCCGAAAACGTAACCGTTGTGGGATAAGGACTTGCGATTACGCTAAAAGACAAGCTCTTTGGCCGCAAGTCCGAGAAGTCCGGCTCCAGCGACCGTTCCAACGAGTTATTCGATCCTGAGGAAGCCGCGGTTGCCGGGAACAAGCGTGGCGCTCGGCCGGGCTATGTGGGACACCGTCGGCGCGATTATTCTCATCTGGTGGATGACTCGCGCATCCCGCTGAACAACAACGCCTCGGAACGCGCGGGTCGCGGCCCGGCCGTGGCGCGGAAGAACTTCTACGGCTCGGGTTTCCTGTGGAGTGGCCGGCCGGCTGCGGCGATGTTTTCGCTGTTGGCGACGCTGGCCCACTGGAAACTCAATCCGCGACTGTGGTTGACGTGGTACTTGGAGAGTTGTGCGGCGGCCGGCGGGAAGACGCCCAAGGACATCCGACCGTTTCTGCCCTGGAATCTCTCTGCCGAGCGCCGTGCCGCAATGGCCATGCGACCCCCGACTCCGCCCGCCACCGACACCTCGTAAGGTTGCCGATCGCCGGCTTGCTTTCCAGCCCCCGTGACCCCACCTTCCGTCGCCCCCTTGTCGGAGTAGACGTGCTCCTGGGCCATTCACCGCGCTGACGGCTTCAACGAAGCTTTACTCGGCAGGTAATCCAAGTCTAAACTTCAGGGGTATTTACGCAAAGTGGGCGATACGGGACTCGAACCTGTTTCCGCAAGTGGCTTATCTGGTAACGGTTTAGGGCAATCGCCCGTTTCTTCTGGCACAGAATCCGGCACAGTTGGCGCACATTCCGCGCCGATTGACCCCCGGTTGGCGGTTGTGGTCGAGGCGTGGCCCCACCTGCCCGAAGCGACCCGGGCGGCTGTCCTGGCGATGGTCGAGGGGGCACGATGAGCGAGACCCGGGCCGAATCCATCCACGTCGCCCCAGTGGGCCCGACGGCAACGAGGGCAAACCTTGGGACCATCCACACCGTGCGGCGGCCGGAGCGACACACAGCCGGCCGTGTGCGGCGTCTGTGGCGTTCTCGGCTGGGCTTCCCTCGGCCCAACAGCCGGCGGCCGTTTGCGATGCCCCCGGCAGCAAGAGGCGACGACGGCGGGCGTTTGGCCGGCGGCGTGCGGCTTGGCACCCCCCTGGGGCCCCCTTTGCCGCCAGAATCTTGCCCCGACCCCGCGGGCCTTTGTCACACGAGGTACCCGTATAACCCCCGCTTACCGAAAACATGAAATCAGGAGGTAGTCTGCGATGGCAGGACGCCCCAAAACGGCAACCCGAAACGTGGGGGCGCTGGAAGAGAGGGCCTACGGGCTCTTTGTGGACCTGGTGAAGCTGCGTCCCAAGCAGTATGCGGCCCGGCGACACGACGACGAGGACTTGCAGGGCGAACTCTGTTCGTGCTGGAACCGGGCCGTCGAGGCCGTCGAGGAGGCGTGGGAGTGCCTCCAGGAGTTGCTGGAAGGGCTTGAGCGGCGGGCAGGGTTGCCGTACCAGTTGCTCTACCTCCAGCGAGAGAGGTCCCGGGGGTTGCTGAAAGGGCCCCTTGCGCAGCCCGTTGAGAAGTCTGCGGGGTCAGAGGGAGAGTTCGTGGAAAGCGGAGGGGACGGGTGAGATAAGCCGGGCGGACCGATTCTCACAAAGGCCCTCCCGCGCGTGCGTGCGCGAGGTTAAACCACTTGGCGGCACCCCTCGCATAGGCCAACCGCCGTGGGTATACTGATCGTTGCTGGGTGCCCGGCGGGGTCGCGCCTCGTCGGGCCGAAATCGGGCCGGGGGCGGCCGTCCTTCCACCTTTCGACCGTCGCCCCCGGCCGGGCCCGGCGGAAAGGTGGGCTCTCATGTCGCACGACTGGTACTTCAAGGTCGGTGGCGAGGTTCGCGGGCCGGTTTCCGCTGGCGAGTTGCTGGAAAAGGCCGCCATTGGCGAGATTCTTCCCGACACGCCAATCTGCAAGGGCGTCGATGGCGGCTGGGGGCCGGCTGCAAAGGTCCAAGGGCTTTTTCAAGGGAGTGGCTCGACGCCCGCGCCTCCGCCGACGTTAGCCTTGCCCCTGCCGCCAAGCCTTGGGTCAATTCCCTCATCGGCAACGGGCGCAGCCGGTGATGCGTCCGAGAAGCCGGAACGCATCTGGCCTGTGACTTGGGCAGCGATCATCGTGGGCTCCGGAACCGTGTTGCTCTTATTGTGGGCGTTGGTGTTCCGTGGTGGCAGCGCACCGCAGCAGCAAGCCAAGGTAGATCAACCGGCGCACGAACAAATCGAGGGTCGTGCAATAGGTGGGAAAGAAAACCCGATCGCGCAGCAGCCACCGCCCGCCGCGTCAGAAGGCCCCGTTGGGCAACAAACCGACACACCTCCGGCTTCCCGCGTCAACCGAGAGCCGGCAGGACAAGACATGTTCTCCTCCACGGAGTTGTACAGGCACGTGTCGCCCAGTGTCGTTTCGATCGACAACTACGACATCCACGACAAGCTCGCGGCCTCTGGTTCAGGATTCTTTGTAAGTGGTGACGGCCATGTCGTCACAAACCTACACGTCATTCAGGGAGCCCACAAAGTCACGGTTCGTTTGCACAACGGCACGACTATGCCCGCGTGTAGTGTTGTTGGCTTTGACAGTACTAACGATCTTGCTGTTTTGGCTGTCACTGGTTCGGGTTACAGCTATCTTCAACTGTCAACGGGAAAAACGGAGGTCGGAACGCGCGTATACGCGATTGGCGATCCTATGGGTCTATCCTCTAGTATGAGCGACGGAATCATAAGCGGGCGTCCAGAGCTTGATGGCGTTTCCTATATTCAAACCACGGCGCCAATAAGTCCGGGTTCCAGCGGCGGGCCCCTTGTCACGTCAGACGGTACCGCGATTGGGATTACCAGCGCATCTCTTCGTGGAGGTCAAAACCTCAACCTCGCAATCCCGGCAATTGCGATTACGAACTTGCTGGACAAGAAGCAGCAACCACTGTCCCTGGCAGAGCTTAACGTCAGAGTCGAAGGAACACAGGGCCAACAACTCACGATAGAAGACGACCCCGTCAAACTGTCCGCTGTTTGGAAGGAAATCCAAACAAATCGGCTGGGTGATGCGCTGACGATGATGTCGGAGATACCCAACACTCGAAGAGGGAGCGGCTTCTGGATCGCGAATGGGCATGTGCATTTCAAACTCAATAACATTGGAGAGGCCCAGTCCGCTTTCGGCAAAGCGGTTGCTAACAACCCAAACAATACGGAAGCGTTGTTGCGGCTGGCTCTTGCTTGGAGGTTCGATCATTCATCTTCGGATTCTTGGAGCATCGCGGTGGCCATGTGTAGGAGAGTCGTAACAATTGACCCGACTAACGTCCCAGCCCACATTGTTTTGGGTATCAGCAGCGCGGACCAGGGGCGGAGAGTTGGTTTCTTCAAGACCGCCGTGGCGCTCGATCCGGAGGATTTCAGCGCACAGTACAACTTGGGTGTCGAGCTGTTGCACCACAACGAAGTCAAGGACGCTATCCAACCGCTTGAAGTGGCGTTGAGGCTGGAGAAGAAGTTGGACTTGGGCGACTATCTGTTTATTGATGCGGTCTGGCCCGTATCATCCTTGTCGACATCGTCGACAACCAAGTCTTTTCAAGTACCGCTGAAGCTGGCACTTGCATACGCTTACAGCAACAGCAACCAATACGAACGCGCAGTAAAGGTGTACAAGGAGGTTCTGGCGGTAGAGCGTAATAACCCGGTGGCACCGTGGGGGCTTTGCTTTACCTACCGTGTTTGGCGCAAGGATTTCAAACATCCGGATGCCTTACTTTGGGAAAAACGTGCAGAGGGAATGGATTTCATGCCCGCAGCACACACGGATGGTTACATGCCCACGATAGTATACAAGTACTTCGGCATGTTTGGCGGTGCAAAACCCTAATTGCAGCGATCGGAAGTCGATGCTTGCTTTGAGAAGGCGAAGTCGCTTGGCTTCATCCCAGGATGGTGTGACGAACACATTGCGGAGTGCCGAGCGCGGCTGAGGTAGGTCGCTTCACTCAGTCCAGCCCCCTTGTATTGGCATAGGGTCTTGGACTCGCGTGTACCCATACTCGGGCGAAGTGGTCTCCCGAGTCGAAAAATGATAGCATAGACATCATCGGGACGGCCGGCGGTGTGTTGCAACAGCCCCGGCCAAGCGGACCCGGCGGCGGCGCGTCTTCCTGCCTTTCGGCACACGCCGCCCGGTCCGGCCCGGAAGAAAGGCAAGTCATGGCAGACAGCGCCGCGCCGGAGAACGATGTTAAGCTGGATCGGCTCGCCTCTTGGCTGGATGAGATTGCGAGCGGGCTCGATCGTTCTCATTATGTGGCAAGAACCACCTCAGTCTTTGGCCCGTTTTTCGGAGCAAGGCGAGGTACGGTGGACTCCGCTGTAGGATACCTTCTCGACCTGGGGTTCCCCATCGACGCCCAACGGCTGAAACGCACCTTCCACCGACTGTCTTACGACTGGTTTCGCGAGTGTGCCACGGACCACGTGGAAAAATGCCCGGAGGATGCGGCATCTTGGGTTGAGAAGTTCGGTTCATTCCCCGCCCCGCCGCAGAGTCCGACGGAACGGCAGGCACAGCAGGACCGGCGACTCATACTGGCGCAGGGGGCGAAGAATCTAGCCGAGTTTGTCCGGGGACTCCGGCGCGACGTTTGCCGAGTGCCGGCGGTCCGCGGCGACGCTACCGAGCAACCCCAGGACACGGAGATGGCCGAGCCGGCGACCAAAGCCGACGGTATCGCGGCACGCAACGCATGGTTTCACGAGAGATACCACGACAAGGGCTCGGACACCTACCATAGCCCGACGAAGATTGCGAAAGCCTGGGCCGACTTGGGGAAAGAAGGGCAACGGAAAGTGGCCCCTGGTGCCGTCGGCAACGTCTCGAAATATGCCGTGCAAAAGGCAATCTACCGGCGTGGTCGCGAGAAGCAACTCGACGCGAAGCCCTCAAAACGCAAACGACCGGAGAAAACACGGCAACGCTGAAAAATGTCCGCCCTTGTCTAACGTTGTCCGCCCTTTTCCGCTCTGGAGTGTCTGCCGTGTCTGCCCTCAACTAAGGGCATGACAAACGCACTTCTTACTGACGCCGAAGCGGCGGATTTCTTGAAGCTGACACCCCGGCAAGTCGTCCGACTTGCGAATCGTGGCGAGCTTCCGTCCGTCCGCTTGCCCGGCCCCGGCAATCGAATTCGATTCGATGCCGACGACTTGGCCCGATGGGTCGAGAGTCGAAAGCGGCCTGCGCCGCAAGGGGGCGACCAGTGAACCGCCCCGAGACAAACGCTCCGAACCTCTGTCACGGTTCGGAAATGGGAATGACGAAAGATGGCATTCCCAAGCTGCTCTTGGACGTCCGCGAAGCATCCGCCGCGTTGTCGATCTCGCCCCGGACCCTCTGGTCCCTGACCTCGCCGCGTGGGCCGATCCCGGCGGTTCGTTTGCCCGGCCGCGTCTTGTATTCCCGGGCGGCCCTTGAGCGTTGGATCGCCGAGGCCGAGCAAGCCGGCGGAGGGCCGGGCGATGATTGACGCTGCCGAATCAAAACGCAAAGCGCCACGGGCGCGGCGAAACGGCGAAACGACCGTTTATGAGTCTAGCCCCATAAAACGACCCCGCCGGTCCAGGCGGGAAATGGCGGTCATCCGCGAAAGCATGTACGACCTACTCGCGGAAGATAACCCGATGACCGTCAGACAGGTCTACTACCGCCTTGTCTCGGCGACCGTTATCGAGAAAACGGAGGCCGAGTATCAAACGGTTGTTCGCCTACTCGGCGTCCTGCGGCGCGCCGGGGAGGTGCCCTACGGCTGGATTGCCGACGCAACGCGATGGATGCGCAAGCCGAGCACGCATGGGTCGATGGAGTCGATGCTGCGAAACACGGCCGAGACCTACCGCCGCGCACTTTGGAACGACCAGGACGTCTATGTCGAAACGTGGCTCGAAAAAGACGCTCTGGCTGGAGTGCTGTACGACGTGACGGCCGTGTGGGACGTGCCGTTGATGGTGACGCGCGGCTATCCGTCGCTCTCGTTCCTACACTCGGCGGCTGAGCAAATCCGCGAAGAATCGCGGCCGTGCTATTACTACTATTTCGGCGACCTGGACCCGAGTGGTATCGACATTCCGCGCAAGGTCGAACGGGATATTCGCCAGTTCGCGCCCGACGTGGATCTCCATTTCGAGTGCGTCGCGGTCACACGCGAGCAGGTCGAGCAGTTCAACCTGCCGACGCGGCCGACGAAGAAGTCCGATTCCCGCGCCAAGAAGTTCAAGGGCGAGTCCGTCGAGGTTGATGCCATCCCGCCGGCAGCGCTGCGGGAATTGGTCTCCGACTGCATCACGCGACACATCGACGCCTACACGTTGGACCGCACACGTTGCATCGAAAATGCCGAGCGCAAGACGCTAGAGGGCATCGTGGCGCGGCTGGAGGGGACGGCCGAATGACGACGATTCTTCCTGCGCAGCTCGATGGCATCCCGGCCGAGCTTCGGCAACTGCCGCAGTGGTGCCTCTGGAAAATCCGCACCCGCCGCGGCAAGCCCACCAAGGTGCCCTACCAGATCAACGGGCGAGAGGCGAAGCCAAACGACCCTTCCACCTGGACCACGTTTGCCAAGATGGGGGACCGGTGCCAGCAAGGCTATTACGATGGCCCCGGCTTTGTTTTTCAGCAGGGCGGCGGTCTGGTTGGCATCGACCTGGACGGTTGCCGAGACCCTGAGACTGGCGAGATTGCCGAGTGGGCCAAGGGTGTGGTTGGTGCATTGTCCAGCTATTCGGAAGTGAGCCCTAGCGGTTCAGGTGTCAAGCTGTGGGTGCGTGGCGAATCGCCCTTCCCCAGCGGCAAGAACCGCAAGCTGGACTATCCGCCTATGGGCGGGAAGCCGTCGGCCGGAATCGAAATCTACTCGCACGGCCGATACTTCGCCGTCACTGGCCTACACCTCGACGGCACGCCCACGACGATTCAAGCCCGAGACCTCGCCTGGCTGCGGGACGAATTCTGGCCTGAGTTGAAATCGAAGCCGGTGGGAAATCACGTCGAGTTGCCCAGGCCGAGCGGCAATGGCGACGGTGGCCTATCCGTCCCCGAGAGGGCACGGCGGTACGTCGAGAAGATGCCAGCGGCGATCAGCGGGCAAGGCGGGCATAACCAAACTTTCTCCGTGGCGTGTGCCCTCGTGAAGCATTTCGCCCTTTCGCCCGATGAGGCGTTTCCGATTTTCGCCGAATACAACGCCCGATGCGAACCACCATGGACCGAAGCCGAGCTTCGTCACAAGCTGGCGGGGGCGCTCGAGGCAGACGGCGAGGTAGGCCGGCTGCGGGACGCCCGGCCGGAGCGGTCCAGCGGTGGAGGCGGCAAGTCCTCGACGACGACGCCCTCGACCCCGTTGCCGGTGTCGCCCGGGACGGTCGTCTACGCGGCCGATCGGGGCAACTACGGCGAAGTCGTAGAAGACCGCGGCGCGAGTTGTCGCGTTCGTTTCGTCAATCCGGCCGGCGGCGAGGCGACGGTAACCCTCGACAAGGCCCTCTTGGCGACGCAGGACGGCCGGCCGTTGGACGGCGTGGAAGCCGCGCCATTACCACCGGTCGTGTCCCTCACGGATATCGTCGCCACCTTTCCGAAGCTGAGGCCGCCGGTCCTCCCCGGGCTACGGAGGCGGGGCGAAACCGCGACCGGCGTGGCCGCCCCCACGGCCGGAAAATCCGGGCTGGCCCACGGGCTGGCATTGTCCGTGGCGAGCGGGATGCCCTGGCTGGACACGTTCCCTTGTGAGCCCGGCCGCGTCTTGCTCATCGACGGCGAGTTGCACCCCGAG
>JAPLNP010000488.1 GCA_026401055.1 Planctomycetia bacterium | reverse complement strand
TCGGCGACGCCGCTCTATCGCTTGGGGGAAAGGGGGTTTTATGCCCTCACCCGTCCGCTCTCACCCCCAGGACGCCTTCACTCCCCTTCCGATCCCCCTACGGACCTTACCCGAGTGCTTCATGAATAATCCGGGCTAGCGCGTCATGGTCACGAATGCGGTCGCGATGCTGCCATGCCCGGAGGAATGCCTGTTGACACACGTCCGCGGCGGTTTCATGGCTCCGCAGCACTCCGTAGGCCAAGCGATGATAGAACCGGCCGCGCTCCCGAACATGGGAATCAAGCCGTCCTGACCAGTGGCCGTCCCCCCCGGCAGAATCCACAGGTGTTCTCCCCCGGCCGTCAGTGGCGTTTCCCAATCTAATAAGATGCGCGAAGCGGACTATTTTTGCGAGGCCTCCGCGTCGCCGTCCTGGTATGCCTTCGACACCCAAAGGGCCAGCATCCGCGGCACGCCGCGGGTCTGCTGGAACCGGGGCAATGCCTGCCATTTCCGCTCGAACACGGAAATCACGCAAGAACCTCGCACGATTTGTTGTCTTGCCCACCTTCGCGGGGGCGTCACTCGATCAGCCCGTCGAACTCTTGGCGGATCTTCCGCCGAATCCGGTACTTCGCGTCGTAGACGGCCTGAACGCTGATCCCAAGTTGCTGGGCGACCGCGGCCACTGCCTCGCCCTCGACGGCCACGCGCCAAAATGCCTGCCAGGTCCGCTCTTCGACGCCCGCGCGGACCAACTCGATGGCACGCCGCTGGAGGCTATCGCCGCCTCCGCCGGGCAACGATGAAACGGAGGCGTCCGGCGGTTGCTCGGGCAGCTCGGCCAGACGCATTTGGGCGTCCGTGCCTCCCCGCGCGCCGGGCTGTCCCTTGCGGTTGCGAAAGTGGTCGCGAATCTTGTTCCGCGTAATCGTCCACAGCCAGCCGCGGAAACTGTCGTTCGGCCGGTCGCGGCGAAAGCCCTCGATGCTCCGAGCGACCGCCGCAAACACTTCCTGGGCGACGTCGCCGGCATCCTCGGCTTGGAGACCCTGCCGCCGGTACCACTCATACACCAGCGGCGAGTAGAGGGCGACTAACCGGCGCCAAGCCTGGTCCTCCCCCGCCTTCGCTCGGCCCAACAGGCTCGTCGAGGTCGACGAATTGGCGCGCTCGCCATGGCTGGCCGTGCTGTCGCGATGGGTCATCCGCGATTGCGGGTCTGCCACGGGTCTCGCCCGATCGTACGTGAATCCACGTTAAGTCGGTACTATAACATCCCCAATATGCGTATGTCAAATACCCCCCCAACGGACTTCACGGGATTCCCGTGAATTCGGGGCAAGATAGGGAGACCGATGATCGGTAACGTCCCCTTGCCCTTCTCAGACGCTGCCCTCGGGCCAGTGATCGTCTTCGATCACCACGCGGCCGTGCTCGTGACGGACCTGGTACGCGGCCGGGGAATCGCCCAGGCCGCGGTACTTGATCCGGGGCGCCGCGCCGGTCGCGTCGATGCCGTATTCGCCGATGAGCACTTCGGTGTCCGGCTCCTGCCGATTGATGGTCACGCAGGGGAGCACGAGGAAGATCGTCGGGCTGGCTGGCTCGTGCTCGGTGATGTCGAGGACCGCCCGGGCCGCTTGAAGCCGCGCGTTGGTCACGGCCGCCAACAGGGCGCGGAACTCGGGCGGGACGCGTTGGGGATCGCGGAGCATCGCCAGTCGATCCACGCGGCCCGTGCCGAACGTCGCCTCCAGTTCATGCACGGCCGGCAACGGGCTGCCCTGGACGAGCGCCGCCAACGCCCCGCAGCAGTCCGATTCGCTGCCGTAGCGACGCAACGTGCCGTATTGCGGTCCCTCGGGCGTGGGCCGGAAGGCGACGTGGGAATTGATCTTGACGACGATCAGCTTGGTGGAGTGTTGAACCTCGGGCGCGGCGAAGTGCTCTTCGGCCACGTGGACCGCGCCGGGCTCGTACCGGGCGCCCAGGTTCGCCGCGCGGAACGGGGCCCGACGTTCCGTCTTCAACGACGGCAACAGCGGCTGAGCGAACAGTCGCTCGAAGACGTCGGCGCACTCCGACTCGGTTTCGTCGCTGCACGTGACGTGGAACGCGCCGACGATGGGAAGGTCGAACGCCTCGGCAAACAACCGGATCGTCCGGCCGACCTGCGGCAAGTCCGTCTCCCGCCCGATCAGGTCGTTGAATGAACTCATCACCCAAGTCCTCGGGATCGAGGTAACCACTCGCGGGGCTGTCCCCCTCGCGCCACGCTTGGATTATCGGAAGCGGGCCCGCACGGCTACTGAGCGAACGGGTCGTCCTTAGTGGCCGGCGGTTTTTCGGCCGATTCCTTCTTCGCCGGCGGCGTCTTCGCCTCGGCCGGTTTCGCCTCGGGAGCCGGTTTCGCCTCGGGAGCCGGTTTCGCCTCGGGAGCCGGTTTCGCCTCGGCAGCAGGCGGCCCTTGGGCGAAGGGATCGTCCGTCGCGGCGGCAGGTTTCGCCTCGGCAGCCGGTTTCGGTTCGGCGGCGGGTTTCGGTTCGGCGGCGGGTTTCGGTTCGGCGGCCGGTTTTGCCTCGACGGCCGGCGGCCCTTGCGCGAAGGGATCATCCGTCGCGGCGGCCGGTTTCGCCTCGGCCGGTTTCGGTTCGGCGGCGGGTTTCGGTTCGGCGGCAGGTTTCGGTTCGGCCGGTTTTGCCTCGGCGGCAGGCTTCGCCTCAGCCGGTTTTGTCTCAGCCGGTTTTGCCTCGGCGGCAGGTTTCGGCTCGGCGGCGGGCTTTGCCTCGGCGGCGGGCGACTCTTCGGCGAAGGGATCATCGGCCTCGGCGTTGGGCGTCGCCGCGGCCGGTTTTGCCTCGGCCGGTTTTGCCTCGGCGGCAGGCGCCGGGGCGGGTGCTGCGGCTGGCGGCGCTTCGGCGGCGGGCGCCGGGGCAGGTGCCGGGGCAGGTGCCGGGGCGGGCGCCGGGGCTGGGGCCGGCTCGGTCTCGGGGGCGAACGGATCGACCGCCTTGGCTTCCGCGGCCTTGGCTTCGGCCGGCTTGCCTTCGGTCGCTTTCGCCTCGGATGCCGGGGCTGCCACCGCCGCCGGTTCGGTCAGGGCCGATTGAATGCCCTGACGGACCACACGGGATTCCTGGCTGCGGATCGCCTCATACCGGGCCTTGCGAGCCGCTTCTTCGCGACTCACGGCCGCGGTTCGCGCCGTCATGCGATACTCTTCAATCATCGTCCGCGGCCGGCCTTGAATTCGCACCAGCGCCTTACTGACGTCGTAGAACACGTTGGAATCGGCGGCCTCCAGTTCGCCGGCCTTCTGGAAATCGAGCCGGGCTTGCTCTTCCCGATTCATTTCCAGGTAAGCCAGCCCACGAAAGTAATACGCTCGCGGATCCCGCGTGTCGTTCTGGATGACGGCGGTGAGTCGCGCGTGGGCGGTGAGGTAATCGTTGGCGAAATAGGCGTGTACGCCGCGGCCGTACAATTGACTCAAGACGGGATCTTGTGCCTGCAAGGGCGCGGCGGCCAGGAGGACGACGCCTCCCGCCAAGACGGCAAACTTCCGAAACATGAAACGGACTCCTAGGCGGCAAAAATGGGGGTGGTGCCAGCGGACACTCGTCCGATCGGTCTGGTGGCTGCGCGGGCCGGCGCGACGCCGCCCTGGCTGCTGTCCGCCGTGACGACAGTCCAGCGCGAACGCTTCTTCTCTCGGGGGTCACAGTCCTTTCCGCCAGGAAGACCCTGCCTCTTCACGGCGAGCCGTATGGGCTTCATCGTCGATCCTAACCCGGCGCGAAGGGAATTTCAAGCAGCGAACGGTTGAAACTGAGATCCGTGTTCCTCTGTGTCCTCCGTGGCAAATCGTCTCCTTCCGGAGATTGTGTCCAGTTCACTACGCTCGGAACCAATGTCTCATGTGCGCAACTCGTTTTTTGTCAAGCACTTGCGTCCTTCGCACTCCCCGTCGTGCCGGCCCGTGGCGGCGCCCCCAAAGTCAGTATTGCTTCTTGCGGAAACGGGATCATGATAATAGTAACGGTGCAGGGTCGTGCAGACGCGGCACGACGGACTAGACGCCCGCGGGCCGGTCGAGGCTTCGAGCTGGCAACGGACCGGGCGCGGGAGACCCTAGCCGAAAGGAGGTGATCAGTGGAATATTTCTGTACTGGCCAGCGAGGTGGTGCCGCCTGACGGTAGCCGGCGGGCTGTCGTTTGGGCAGCCACCCTCTCGCACGAATCTTAATTGATTCGCCATGCGAGCCACGAGGCTCGGTTTCCGCAAGGGGACCGAGCCTCGACTCTTTGACCGTTTGCCACGGTGCTCGGGACGGGTTATCATGGCGGTCGGTAATGGCCAAGTTGTGGGAGTCGCCTCCCACAACCCGACACTCGCCGCCCGACCAACCCGGTCACCGGCTGACAAAACGGAGGATTTGTGCGATGACCCGTAAACCACGCTCTCGGTCGTTTCGTCGTCTCTGTCTCGTGGCGGTGCTGTTGACGGTGATTGCCGGGGTCCTGCCGGCCGCGGCCGCGCGGCCGCCCGCCGCCAAGCTCCTGCCGGAAAACACGATCGCCATGCTCTCGATCGCGGACGTCCGCGACATGGTCGCGCGGTTTCAGAACACGGCCACCGGCAAGATGAGCCAGGACCCGCAACTCAAGCCGTTCATCCAGCGGGTGTACGGCGCGGCGAACGAAGCGATGGCCGAGGCGAAGGACCGGATCGGACTTTCGCTGCCGGAACTGCTGGACCTGCCCCAGGGCGAGATGACCGTGGCCCTGGTCGCGCCCGAGGGAGCACGCCCCGAGGTGGTTGCCCTCCTGGACGTCGGCGACCGGATGAGTTCCGCGCGAAAAGTGATCGATCGGGCGATTGAGGCCCTGGACAAGAGCGGCTCCAAGAAGACCGAGGAGACGATCGACGGCACGAAGCTGGTCGTCTACGACACCAACGGGGGCGGCATACGGCAGGTGATCCTCTTCGAGAAGGACAACACGGTCTGCTTCAGCTCGAATCTCGCGATCATCAAGGCGATGCTGGCGGTTTGGAGCGGGAAGAAAGGCCGAACGCTCGCGGACAACGACCGCTACGCCACGATCGCCAGCCGGTGTCGCGGCGCCGCGGATCAGCCGCCGCAGATCATGGTCTACGCCGACCCGGTTGCGTTTCTCAAAAGCATGGCCATGGAAAACCCCGGCATGGCCATGACCGTGGCGATGCTGCCGGTGTTGGGAGTGGACGGGCTGCAAGGGGTCGGCGCGAGCATGACGTTCGACGCCGGGCAATTCGACTCCGTCATGCACGCCCATCTGCTGCTGGACAACCCGCGAACCGGCGTGCTCGAAATGATCGCGTTGGAGTCGGGCGACACGACGCCGGAGCCGTGGGTTCCCAACAACGTGGCCCATTACGCGACGCTGCACTGGGACTTCCAGAAGACGGTCAAGAAGGTGGCGGTGGTCTACGACAGTTTCGCCGGCACGAACGCCTTCGCGACCGTGTTTCCCGCTCGTTTCAAGGCGGCGATGGGAATCGACTTCGAGAAGGAGTTGCTCGCCTCGCTCGACGGCCGGGCGACGATCTTGGTGTGGATCGAGGACCCGATCACGCCCCAGAGCCAACACATGATGCTCGCGCTGAAGCTGCGCGATCCGAAAGTGATGCAAGCGGCGCTCGAGCGGTCGGTCAAGGAGCGCGAGCGATTCTTCAAGAAGGAGTTGTACTCCGGTAAGGAATACTACCAGGCGGTGATTCCGGGGCCGCCCGAGGGCGCGCCGCCCCGGCCGGAGGGCGGCCAGCCGCGTCCCTGCGTCGGCGTGCTGGAAGACTACCTGCTGCTGGCCAACCAGCCGGGCATCTACCGCCGTGTGATCGTCACGTCCGCCGATCCGTCGAAGTCGCTGCGCGAAGAACTCGACTACAAGCTCATCGCCGGAAAGATCCGCCGGATGTCGGGTGGAACAACGCCGGGGATGATCGGGTTCGACCGGCCCGACGAAGGCATGAGATTCCTCTACGGCCTGGCCACATCGGAGGACGTCCGAAAGGGCATTCGGAGCGGCGGCCAGGGCAACCCGTTCCTGAAATCGCTCGGCACGGCGTTGGACGAGCAGCCGCTGCCGCCGTTTGCCGTGCTGCAACGCTACCTCGCCCCCGGCGGCGTCACGGTGACCGACGACGAGACCGGCCTTCACTACACGGCCTTCTCGCTACGGCGGAAGACGGATTGAGGGTGGCCGACGGACGGAGGAATGGGCATGCACGCCGCGGCGTCGCGCACGACCGCGGAAATCGGCCTCAGCGCACACCTGACGCTCCGGACCCCTTGGTCTCCCCCTCTCTGTCCCCGATCACGACTCGTCATCCCGTGTTTCGAGCGGCTTAACAACAGAATCCGTCGCTCCATGCGGTACTTTCACACCGGCGCCGCCACGTCGGAGAGCGGCCCGATCGTCACCGTCGTGCTTCGCGTGAGCGGGTGGGCTTCGAGGATGGCGGCGACCGCCTCCGGGGTGACGGCGGCGATGGCCGCAAGGTCGGCGGCGACGCTTTGGTAGGCCTGGCGGTAGATCCAGTTGCTGCCGACGGAGAACAGACGCCCCCGGGGACGCTCGCTCGATAGGACGATGCGCGAGCGGACCTTGCTCTTGGCCTGGTCGAGTTCCGCGGGCGTGATCCCTTCGGCTTCGACGCGGCGATAGACGTCCAGGATCCGCTGGAGGTTGCCGGCGGCGTTTTCGGGGTCGCAGCCGAGGTAGGTCATCATCGTGCCGACGCCCTGGTACTCGCAGTGGCTCAGTCCGGCCTGTTCGGCCAGGCCCGTGTCGATCAGTTCCCAGTACAGCCGGCTGCCCGAGTCGTCGCCGAGGACATTGGCCAACAGCTTGGCGGCGTAGCGCTCGTCGCTTTCGGCGGCCGGGCCAGGGGCGAGTTGAATGGCGTATTGTTGCGTGGCGGCGTCCTTGCGAATCACCTCGAAAGCGTCTCGCGGCGTGGCTTTCGGGCTTTTGCGAGTTGTTTCCAGCGGCTCCCAACCGCCGCACACCCGCTCGGCGGTCTTCACCAGGGCGTCGAAGTCGACGCGGCCGGTGGCGATCAGGGCGACGTTGCCCGGGCTGTAGCGGCGGCGGAAGTAGTCGCGCATCGCGTCGACGTCCATGTCGGTGATGCTCTCGACGGTGCCGAGGATACTCCGGGCCAAGGGGTGCGCGCCGAAATAGGCGGCCTTGCACCGGTCGTCCGCGCCGAACGGCGGCGAGTCCTCGTACATGCGGATCTCTTCGATAATCACCTGCTTCTCGGTCTGGAAATCGTCTTCGCGGAGCGAGGGACGCAGGATGTCGCCGAGCAACTCGACGGCGGCTTGTTGGTATTCGGGCAGGACCGCCGCGTGGTAGATCGTATTCTCCTCGCCGGTGCAGGCGTTGTAATTCGCGCCCATCTCGTCGAACTCGCGGTTCACCTGGTCGGCGGTTCGGCTGGGCGTGCCCTTGAAAACCATGTGCTCGAGAAAATGGCTCGCGCCGGCCAGCGCGTCCGTCTCGTCGCGAGAGCCGGTTTTGACGAAGAAGGCCACGGCCGTCGAGTAGGCGTCGCCGTTGCGCTCGGCAACCACTTCCAGGCCGTTTTCGAGCATGTGACTAAGAAATTCCAACGGGCACCTCCAACGCAGCCGGGCCGAGGGTCACGACGGTGAAATCGCCGGGCGGATGCGCGGTTAAGTAGGCATTGATGCTCTCGCAACTCAAGGCGTCGATCCGTCGGCCGAGTTCCTCCATGGGCCGGACGCGGCCCAGGTGGTACCAGTCCCGGGCGATGCTCCCGCTTCGCGAGGAGCTCGATTCCTGCTGCATGACCAGCGCGCTTTTGATCCGTGCCTTGAGGCGGCCCAGTTCGTGGGCCTCGATGCCCTGGCGGAGGCGGACCAGTTCGCCGAGCGTCACGTCGAGCGTCTCCTGGGCACGTTCGGCGCTGGTGCCGGCGTAGCAGAACACGCCGCCCGTGTCGCGCAGCGAATGGCACGCCGCGTAAACGCTGTAGCACAGTCCGCGGCGCTCGCGGACTTCGGTGAAGAG
>JAPLNP010000369.1 GCA_026401055.1 Planctomycetia bacterium | reverse complement strand
TTCAAGCCCAGCATACGTCAGAACGCCTCTTGAAGCCCGCTGGCCAGCACTGGCGTGCCGCGGAGCTGGGCCGCGTCGATCTCGGCGTTCAACCACGCCGTGAGTTCCGCCAATCGCCGGGAAATGGCCGCCAGTCGCGCGTCGGCGTCGGCCTGCGCGAGCAGTCTGGCCTCGACCAGGGCGTCGGCGGCATGGCGACAGGCGTTCCGGTAACCGTCCGGGTCGCACATTCCGCCGGCGGTGGGAATCGCGACGACCGTCGCCCCTTCGTTCAGCCGGGCCGCCAGCTTGTCGGCCAAAACATCCTGGAAATCGAATCGCAAGACGAGCCGGCAGGAGTCGAGCCGTTCGATCTGGCTCGGCTGCATGTCGAAATGGCCCGGACACATCCCCGCCCCCGCCAACGGCACGACCGAAACGGATTGGCCCAACAGATCGCGGACCACCGCTTCCAGATAGGGACTCGTCACGGCGATGTCGTCGCCGGAGTTGGTCGACGCCGGATGCACCGTACAGCCGGCGGTGACGGCGGCGATGAACAGGCAGCCGAGGGTTCGGAGGACGTTGGGACGGTTCATGGCAGGTGTCTTGCAGGAGTCGCCTCCCACAGGCCGATCCCCCCAGTTCGGCAATGGCGGTGTTACGAATACTTGATCCATAATACCAGAAACCCGAGCGGCGTGAAACGGATTGACCTCAGCGGAAGCATCGAATCATGACCGAGAAAAGAGACATCTCTCCCCCACACGATCCACGAATTCGGTTCTTCGACCGGCTCGCCGCCGATTGGGACGACTCGGAACAAGACCCCTTGGATACGGTACACCGAATCGGGGGGGTAGCCGAACTTCTGGGGTTCCGCTCCGGCGAAGCCGTGTTGGAGGTCGGCTGCGGCACCGGCCAACTGACCGGCTGGCTCGCCGAGCACGTGACGCCGGGTCGCGTGACCGCCGTCGATTTCGCGCCGGGAATGCTGGCCAAGGCCCGGGCGAAGGGCATCGACGCCGACTTCCGCGTCGCCGACGCCTGCCGGGACGAGTTGGGCCGGGCGTGTTTTGACGCGGCGCTGTGCTTCCACAGTTTCCCTCACTTCCGCGACAAGCCGGCGGCCACGCGGAATCTCGCTCAGGCGGTGAAACCGGGCGGCCGGCTGATGGTCGTGCATTTCAACAGCATCGCGGCGATCAATGCGTTCCACGATCACGTCGGCGGCGAAGTGTCCGGCGATCACTTGCCCGACCTACAGGGGTGGGACGTTCTTCTGACCGCGGCGGGACTTCGCCGCGTGGAGTGGATCGACCGCGAGGGCCTGTTCTTTCTCAAGGCGGTGCTTGCGCGGACGGACGCCACGTAGCTGCCGTAGAAGAGCAAACCGCGCATTTCGTCGTAGGGCGGACTTCAGTCCGCCTGGAGATCATGTGGTGGACTAAAGTCCACCCTACGGTCGGGCGCGCGTGTGTGACAATTTCCACTGGCGCGATCTGCGGGGTTTAGATAAACTGCTTGCGTATGCGTTGGCAGTCACAGTCACACACGCAGGGAGCACGAGATGGAAACGTCGCCGCGAGTTTCGCCGGAGCAGTTCGCCGATTCGATGAAGCAGGAGTTCGAAGAGTTCGCCAAGCAGGTCATGGAC
>JAPLNP010000595.1 GCA_026401055.1 Planctomycetia bacterium | reverse complement strand
CGCAACTGTCTCTGAAGGACGCTGAGGACCTGGTGAACTACCACCTCGCCCACAACAAGCAGGCCAAAGCCTCGCATCGCAAAAGATGGCTGGCAAAACACCTAAACCCCGTTCCGCGAAAATGATGTTGTAGAACTAGCCTTCTTGACGGGCGACTTCGGCAGCGACACCTTCCTGCCGCCCGGCAAGGTCTCCGACTACTTCGGCTTTCAGTACATGCGAGACATCGACGCCAAGGAGGGAGGGCATAACACGTCGTTCCTGACGCGGATCGCGCTGAACATGCTGGGCGTCCTGAACGACGACCAAAAGGCGCAACTCGTGGCCCTGGGCAAGGAGCAGGAAAATGACATCCAGCGTTTCGCCGAGAAGCGGTTGCCGTTAATCAAGGCATTCCGTCGGAACCTGGAAGGCGATCTCCCTGCCGGCAGCAAAGGTCTGGACAAGAATGCGGTGGTGAAGTATTCGGCCGACCTGTACGCGCTTGACGGCCTGCTGGCGTTTCAACGAGCGAAGGTCATGGGCGGCATCCTTTGCGGCTTGACTGCCCATCAGAAAGCCGCCTTGGCCAAGCTGAAGTTCGGCGATTCCGGGACATGGCCGGATGTGCCCGAGCAGTTCGATAGGCGGAGCATGTCCCACACGGTCCATGTGGCTGTGATGACCTACGCCAGCGAGATGTTCGCCTGGTACGCCGGTTCGCTGGAGGCCGACACCTACTTCTGTCCCGAGCGGCACGGCATGTACTTCGGCGGTTTTGGCATGAAGACCGCGCCGGCCATGGGGAAGAAGGACTATTCGATCAGCACGACGCTCACCGGCGACAGCGGCGAGACCTTTCTGAGCACGCTCACTGGCGCCCAGGGAAAACGCATCACGGACCTCGTTGACCTTCAACGCCAGGACGTGGCCGAGATTGTCAAGACTCGCCGGGCGATCGCCACTGAACTGCGACGTTTTCTGAAGGGTGAGTCGGCCGATCAGGACAAAGTGCTGTCTTTGTCGAGACGATATGGGGAGTTGGACGGCGAGATGTCGTACCTCTATGCCGCGGCCTTCGCGGAGGTCGGCAAGACGCTGACGGCCGACCAGAAGAAGAAGCTGGCCGGGATGCGGACTTCCAAGCCTTCCGATCCAAAGGGCCCGTTCCTGTACTCGGCCCCGATTGACATGACGAAGATCGAGAACACGGACTTCTTGTTTGGCGTGCGGTAAGCCGATCTGCAACGACGTTCGTTTCGTGCGGAATCAGGTGAAGAGAACCCAACCGAAAGGAATGACCCGATGAGAACAACACTTTTGACTGTAACGGTGATGTTTGGGTTGTCGGCAATCGGAACTCTGGGCCAGGAAAACATGCCCGGCATGGCGATGATCCCCGCTGGCTCGTTCGAGATGGGCGATCACCACGGTTTTGTAGACCCCAAACATGGCGGTGATGAGACGCCCATCCACAATGTACGGCTCGATGCGTTCTACATCGGCATCAATGATGTCACGACGCAAGAGTATTGTGAGTTCCTGAATTCCGCGTTGGCGCTGAAGCAGATTGCGGTGCGAGAAGGAGGCGCTTACCTCGTCGGCGGAAAGGATTTGCTTTGCGAGATGCGCACGATGTCGCCGTACAGCCGCATCAGTTGGGACGGCGGAAAGTTCACCGTGCTCGACCGGAAGGAAGATCATCCGATTGTCTGCATCCGCTGGCCCGGAGCAGCGGCGTATTGCAACTGGCTGAGCGCTCAGAAAACGTTGCCAACCTGCTACAACACGGCCACATGGGATTGCGATTTCAACAAGAGCGGCTTTCGGCTCCCGACCGAAGCGGAATGGGAGTACGCCGCACGCGGCGGACAGCAGAAGCCTTACTGGAATTTCCCGTGGGCCAATGAAGCAGACCCGACAAAGGCCAATTGGCCTGAATCGACGAATCCGTTTCGTGTCGGCCCGCAGCCTTGGACGACGCCGGTCGGGTTCTTTGATGGAAAGCTACATCGCAAGGCGGATGTCGGCTGGCCGGGTACGCAGGAGAGTTTCCAGACCCCGAACGGCGCGAACGGATATGGACTCTATGACATGAGCGGCAACGTCTGGCAGTTCATCAATGACTGGTATGTGCGCGACTACTATGCCTATAGCCCCACCGAGAATCCGCCGGGTCCGGAGCGCGGCAGCCCGATGCAGGACGGCACGCCGTATCGCGGCATGCGTGGTGGCAACTGGTATAACGGCGAGAATGGCCACGGTCGTGTGTCGAACCGCAACCCATCCTATTACCGCGGCCCACAAGACCCGGCTCACCCCTACTACCACCTCGGTTTTCGTGTCGTTCTGCCCATCAACGCCGAGAGCCGTTCGGCCATCAAACCAACTCTGGTGCAGGAAGTGGACCGCCGCAATACCGTGCCCGGCGGTCGGCCGCCCAGAGATTCCAATCGTCGAGGAGGAGGCGGAGAAGGTAATGACCGTTCACCGCGTCCCGATGCGCAACCACGGAGTCGCAGCGGCTCATTCGTCCTACGCAGTTCAGAAGTGGCAGATGGCGGGACATTGCCGACGGAGTTTACCGGCGATGGAGCCAGCGCCACGCTGCCCCTCGCATGGACCGGCGCGCCAGCGGGGACCAAAGGCTACGCGATCATCATGCATCACATCGATCCCGAGGGAAACGCCAAGTGGTATTGGATTCTCTACAACATTCCGGCAACTGTTCAACGTCTGCCCAAGAATGCGAGAGGAGTCGGAACCTTGGGCAACAACAGCGTCAACGAACGAACGGAATACGCACCGCCGCATTCCAAGGGGCCTGGTCCCAAGACTTACATTTACACTGTTTATGCGCTGTCAGCGCCACCACAACTCACGGTGCCGCCTACCGAGGTCAACCGCGATGTTCTGCTCGCCGCCATGAAGGACGGCATCCTCGGCAGTGCGGAACTGCAGGTTGTCTATACGCGACAAGGCGAAGACCAGGGATCGGATGAGCGCCGTCCGCCACGAGATGAGCGACCCAACGATCGAGCACCGGCTGACCGTCCGCCGCGTGGTGGTCAAGGCGGCGGGCAACGTCCGGGAGGAGGAGGCGGTCGGGGCTTTGGCCGATCGCTGTTGTCACAAGCACTCGACGCCGACGACGATGGCGTGCTGAGCACTGTGGAGATGCAGAACGCCACGAAGGTGTTGAAAGCCCTCGACAAGAGCGGCGATGGTAAGCTGACTGCGAACGAGTTGGACGAAGCCAGCGAGACAAGCGTTCTTGGTCCCGACGGCCGACAACGCCCTGCTGGCGGACCGTTGATGCGCGTGCTCGACACGGATCAGAGCGGCGAGCTCTCCACCAAAGAGATTGCCAACGCATCTGCTGTTCTGAAGGCGGCCGACGCCGATAGAGATGGCATGCTGACCCGCGCGGAAGTCGATGCGGTTGGTGGTGGAGGGGCCGGCGGAGACAGACAAGGCGGAGATGATCGCCCGCCGCCGCGAGATGATTCGCGTGATGGAGATCGTCCACCGCCGCAAGATAGTCGTGTGCAAGGAGACCGTTTACCGCGTTCAGAGGATCGAGAACGAGGCCAATCTGAAGATCGCCCCAATGGTCGTGGCGGTCAAGGCGGTCAGGAGTCGCGCGGTGGCGGACGCGAGGCAATGGCGGAGAACAGAATACCGATTTCGCCGAATCCGGGCCAAACCGTCGGGCTGTTTCTCAACACGCCCAAGGCATGCACCGGCTACACGTTGTTTGCACCGAAACACAACAACGTCATCTACCTCATGGACAACGCGGGCCAAATCGTTCATCAGTGGAAGAGCGACTACGAGCCGGGCCAGTCGGTCTACCTCAAGCCCAACGGCAATCTGCTGCATTGCTGCTTCACGAAGAACAAAGGCTTTACCAGCGGCGGCGAAGGCGGCCGCGTCGAGGAATTCGATTGGGACGGCAACATCGTCTGGGAGTTCGAGTATTCGAGCGACCAGCATCTCTCCCATCACGACATTGCACCGCTGCCCAACGGCAACATCCTGATGCTGGTCGTCGAGAAGAAATCCTACGAGGAAAGTCTCGCCGCCGGTTTCAAGCCGGAAATGCTACGCGACCGCCAACTGTTCCCCGATTCCGTCATCGAGGTACAGCCAACCTATCCTAAGGGTGGCAAAGTCGTCTGGGAATGGCGTGTGTGGGATCACTTGATCCAGGACTATGATCGCACGAAGGTCAACTACGGCGACGTGGCGGCACATCCAGAATTGATCGACGTACACTGCAACGGCCGACCCGTGCCTGCGTTCTGGAACCACATGAACTCCATCGCCTACAACGCAAAGCTCGACCAGATCGTGCTGAGTGTGCGCGGCTGCAATGAGATTTGGTTCCTCGATCATAGCACGACCACGAAGGAGGCGGCGAGCCACACCGGCGGCAAGCATGGAAAAGGCGGCGACATCATCTACCGTTGGGGAAATCCCGCCGCCTACAATCGCGGCGCGACGCGCGACAAGCAGTTAGTCCCTAAACAAGCGAATAGCGATGTTTGGTTTCCCGGATAATCTGTGTAGCGGGCGTGGCGCAGCCGGACCGCTTGGCCCCGGGCGGCGTCTTGGGGGGCGTTGGGTTGTGGGGTGCTTCATCTCGGGCTTCGGTTG
>JAPLNP010000048.1 GCA_026401055.1 Planctomycetia bacterium | reverse complement strand
GATGCAGATGCTGGGGACGCGCGGCGGCAGCGGCGGCGGAGGAGGCGGAGGAGGCGGTGGCGGTGGAGGCGGTGGCGGCGGTGGCGGCGGTGGTGGGGGTGGCGGCAGTCGCCCGGCGCCGCGGCAGGAGTCGCAGTACAGCCAGGAAGGTCCGCCGCCCGGCGACGACGCGCCGCAGTACGAGCCGCCCGACAATGACATCCCGTTCTGAGACGTCCCCTCCGACCGGACTCGTCCTGACCGGGCCCGTAACAAGCGAACAATCAGCACAGACCAGGAAACGATCTTCCATGCCCAAGACCACATCGCAAATCCGCGAAAAACGCGTGCCCCGTCGCAACAAGCGGCTCCCGAAGGGCGAGCACGGCGGAATCGAGCTCTTGCTGGTTCAGTCGGTGGAGCACCTCGGCAAGCAGGGCGACGTCGTCCAGGTGAAGCCCGGCTATGCCAACAACTACCTGCTGCCGCAGGGACTGGCCACCGTCGCCAGCGAGCATCACAAGCGAATGGTCGAGAAGCATCGCGCCCGGTTGGCCGAGATCCAGAAGACGCGGCTGGCCGGATTGCAGGCGATGGCCGACAGCCTGGCCCAGCAGAGCGTCACGATCGAGGCGAACGCGAACGACGAGGGCCATTTGTACGGCTCGGTCGGCGCGACGGAGATCGTCGCCGCGCTGAAGCGCGCGAACGTCACGTTGACGACCGACCAGATTCGGCTGGACGGCCCGCTGCGGGAACTGGGACTCTACACGGTCAAGATCCACCTCGGCCAGGACGTCAACGGCGAAGTGAAGGTCTGGGTCGTTCCGTCCGTCGGCGGCGACGAGTCGGCCGGCTGAGGACGGGGACTGTCCCGATTTTCGCGGCGCGCACCGTTACCACGGAGGGCGGATCGCCATGGCTACCAGCACGCGCGCGGACACCGCCCACCGATCGGACAACGTCCGCTCCGACATCCTCGATCGCCTTCCGCCGCAGAACCTCGACGCCGAGAAGGGCGTGATCGGGAGCCTGCTGTTGGACCCGATGCTCTGCGACGACGTCCTCTTGATCGTCCGGCCCGAGGACTTCTACGCCGACGCGAACCGCAAGCTCTTCGACCACATGGTCCAGATGCACAACGGCGGCGTCCGGATCGACGTGACGCTACTGCTTGAGCGTCTCAAGGCGGCCGGCGACATCGAGGCGATCGGCGGGATGGCCTATCTGGCCGAGGTGGCCCGATCCGTGGCGGTCGCCGCCCACGCCGCGAAGTACGCCGAGATCGTCCGCGACAAGGCCACCCTGCGCGAGTTGATCCACGCGAGCACCGAGATCCTTCGCGACGCCTACGACGAGTCGAGCGAGCCGGTCGAACTCGTGGGCCGGGCCGAACAGGAAATCTTCATCATCAACGACCGGCGCAGCGCCAACAAGATCGTCGGGATCCACGACGTCCTGATGGAAACGTTCGACCTGTTGGACCACCGGATGGAGCACGGCGGCGCCGCCGGCACGCCCACCGGCTTCACCGATCTGGACGGCCTGACCGGCGGCCTGCACGACTCGGAGTTCATCGTCCTGGCCGCCCGGCCAAGCATGGGCAAGACCGCGCTGGCCACGAACATCGCCGAGCACGTGACGATCGACGAGGGCCTGCCGGTGCTGTTCGTGAGCCTGGAAATGTCCCGCCACGAGTTGGCCCAGCGGCTGCTTGCCTCTCAGGGCAGGATCGACGGCATCAAGTTCCGCAGCGGGATGATGTCGCACGAAGAGCGGGCGAAGCTGGTCGAGGCCTCCGCCCGGCTGAGCAAGGCCCCGCTCTTCATCGACGACAGCCCCACCCGCACCATGTCCGAAATCGCCGCCGGCGCCCGGCGGATCAAGCGGCGCCACGGTCTGGCCCTGCTGGTGGTCGACTACATTCAGCTCATCCAGCCGGACAACCCCAAGGACCCGCGCCAGGAACAGGTGGCCAAGATCGCCCGGCGAATGAAAGGCCTCGCCCGGGAACTCAAGCTGCCCGTGCTGTGCCTGGCCCAGTTGAACCGGCAGGTCGAGGCGGGCACGGGCCGCGAGTCGCACCGTCCGCGGCTGAGCCATCTGCGCGAGTCCGGCGCGATCGAGCAGGACGCCGACGTCGTCATGTTCGTCCACCGCGAGGAGTACTACCACACCCGCGAGGAAGCCGAGCGCGAGGGCATTCTCGGCCAAGGCGAGGTCTTCGTCTCGAAGCAGCGCAACGGCCCGACCGGCGACATCAAGCTCGCCTGGCTGCACAAGTACACCCGGTTCGAGAACCTCGCCCACCAGCCCTACGCCGAATTCAGCGACTACCAGCCGGACAACGGCGAGGCGTTTTGAGGGGGAGTTGAAAAGGGGGACTCGCCGACGGACCGGCTCGCGAGCCCCACCATGTTGCTTTTTTGGAGTGCGGCGATTTATCGCCGCTTTCGCACCCGATTTGCGGATGCCATGGAAAGATCGTGGCGTGGCGAGCCAACTCGCTCCGAAAAGCGGCGATGAATCGCCGCACTCCAAAAGCCCGCCGTTCTACTGGAACCACTCGTCGTCGCCGTCATCCTCAAACGACTTCCCTCCGTCGTCCACGCCGTTGGGGCCGACGCTGTAAAGGCGAAATCCCTCGTCGGTGAGCCGATATACCAGCGGTTTGCCGCTGAACGGATCGTCCGGCAGTCTCTCAAGATGCTCGGGCACAAGGTCCGCCAACGCCCGCGGATGCGTCCCGTGCTCGTCGCGGTAGTTGGCCAGGGCGAGTTCGACGATCAGGAGCCGGTGAAGGGCTTGACGGCGGATCTCACACTGAGCCCACATCTCGCTCTCGCCGGGGTCGTCCGTCAGAACGTGAATCAGGCGTCCCTGCCAGCCGTAGGCATGGTTTGACCAGATGTCATCGCGCTCGGAACACGCGTCCATGGACTCGAACTGGGCCTCCAACGCGGGAAGCCTTCCAATCCAGTCGCGGCGCAAGGACGCCGTCATCGAATCGATCCGTTCATGCACGCCGAAGAGCCCAATGCTTTGCACCGCGGACCCAACCAGCCAGTGAAGAACCAGGCCGCCCCGGGCGTAAGCGTCGCCGAGCCGAAGCGTATCCAGGTAGCGGTCCGAGGCCGCCTCGTCGTCGCCGTTCATGGACGCCACTCCCGCGTCGGCAACCAGCGCCCTGGCCGTCTGCCGGACGCCCTGCAGTGCCTCCAGGTCGAGGTCCGTTGGGTCGTATTTCAGCGGCACGCGGTACGGGTTGTCCAATGCCAGGTGAACCGTGTCGAGAACGGCACGGTAGCGGTCGGAAAAATCGCGAAACTCCTTCGGAGTCGCCCGTTCCGCCTCGGGAAGCTCTTCATCATGCACGGGCACGGCTACATTCTCAAGCCGTTTACCGACGCGAAGCAGTGTGTCATAGCCGTTCGGCTCAGGCAACGGATCGTTCGGAATCGGCGGCGTGGTCATCAGGACGTAGTACGCCCACATGGGCGGCGCAAGTAGCACGACGCCAAGCAGCCCGAACAATACGAGAACCGCAGCCTGGTAGCCTTGGTGACGCGGCCGGGCCGCGGTACGCACCGACTCGTCTCGATATCGAACCCGAGCGCGCAGCAGCCACACAGCCACGGGGATCGAAGGAAGCAGCAGACTCAGCGTCAAATAGGGCACCCAAGTCCACCAATCCACGTGGAATGCGGCTCCCCATAGAAGGGCTTCAAGCCAGTCGGCCTCAGTCGTGGCGACTTGGTACGCCGCCATTCCGGCCGCCACGACAGTCGGCACCGCCACAAACAGCAGCAACGCTACTCGTTGCCACCGTCGCCAGCGACACAAGACCAGTGCGGCGGCGGCGAGCGCGACGCAGCCGGCTATCAGCCCGTTGAGCGGGTAGATTGCCCATGGCGGCCAATCGGAGGGTTGGAGGAATGGCGGAACAATGCCGACGACTCTGTATGACGTCCACACATCGCGCGGCACACTGGCTCCCACCGCGGACAGCCCCGCCACAACCGCCGTCGCCAGCAACAGATCGCGGATCGTGAACTGCGACGCCGGTGTGCCCTCCGATCGGGCGCGAAGGCGCCGGACGACGAGCAGCGTCGGGACGATCACCAGGCACTGGACCGTGAACACGACGACCAGTTCATACGCCGGGATCAGCAGGGCGAGGCCCAGCACCGCCGCGAGCGCGGCGACGCGGACGAACCAGTGGCCGCGGCCCAGGCCCGCCCAGATCGCCAGCAGCCCTACGACGCTCTGCGACGTAACCGCCAACAATAGCAGGATTGCGGAGATAGCCACGGCGACCTCGTTTCTGTCCGTGGGCGTAACAACATTGCAGCTACCCCAAGAATGAAGGCCACGGCCTGGCTTGTCAACGGGGTAGCCCGAATCCCGCGTTCTCGTCTCCGGTCCCGCTCACGTCTTCAGCCAGAACGTTGAGATAGGCACGGTAGGCATAGACCCGATCGCGGCGTTAGGCCCGGGCGAACTTGCCGCGATCGGTCTTCTTGAACCGGGACTCGGCGCCCTTGGTGACGATCTCGCGGAGGATGGCCGAGTAGACTGTGGCGTGGGGCGTCTTACGGCCGGGCGATTTCCAGTAGCCCTTCTCGGCGGCATCGATCCGCACCTGGACGAGCTTGTTGGTCACCTTTGCGGTGTACACGCGGCCGATCTTCACTTCGTTCTTCTTCATCGCACTTCTCCTTGGAGAAAACTATGTCTAACGCGCGGTGGAACTTGCCCGGCGGGAAGAAGGATATCCAGCCGATAGCGCGGCGAGGCTCCGGTTGGGCCAACGCGGGGATGCCCAAGCCGTGGCCGTTATACCGGCTCACGGACCTCGCCAGCGCCACGCGGGTCTTCGTCACAGAGGGCGAGCCGGCAGCCGACGCGGCGCGGTCTATCGGGCTGGTTGCCACGACGTCGCCCCATGGCTCCAAGTCCGCACACCACGCCGACTGGAGCCCTCTGGCGGGCAAGGAAATCGTCATCCTGCCAGACAATGACAGCGACGGCGCAGTCTACCGCGACGCCGTGGTGGGCATCACGATGAAGTTGACCCCGCCCGCGACGGTTCGCGTGGTCGAGTTGCCGGGGCTGCCACCCAAGGGCGACATCGTGGATTTTCTCGACGCCCACGACACCGTGGAACCCGATGCCCTATTCGCTATCGCCCGCGCGATTCAGTCCCTTGCCGACGCCGTGCGAGAGTCCAGCCAGCGGGAGGCGAACCCATGACGACCATGCACGCCCTCGAATCCGAAGCGGCTTGAGCCGGTCGAGTGTTCCGATGGTCGCATGGTTCGGCCGGCGGCTGGGAGCAAACTTGGCGGGCCCTACGCCAGCGACTTGACGCCGACACGGCCGACAGCCTGGAGGGTCGCTTGCATCTGCTTTGGTGTGGCGTTGCGGACTCATCATCCGCACACCCAAGCAGGAATCCCCGAGAAACGGGCCGTTTCGGCTCGGCATGGTACGTCCCATGGTACTTTTCGCCACTCAAAACATGAGCGCAAGCGGGGCCAGGTGGCCCGGCGGTGGGCCCCGGGGGGCTTCTCCTCTGGCTTCCATTCAAACACCGTCGGGCGTTTTCCATCAATTGCCACCCCGCCCCCTGGACCGTCCGGGCGCGGCGGGTGGCGCGGCCGGGGACCAAACGTCGGTCGAGCGTGGCGCGCACACGCTCCCGACGCCCGGCCGGATTCGAGGCGGCATGAGCACGGGCTTTTTGTGCGCGCTCATCGCATTGCGCACGGGAGGCAACAGCTATGTCTCGCCGACCCCAATCGCTATTTGCGCATGGCCGAGAATGCGGAGAAGTGGCTCGCCGTGCAAGGAGAAACGCTCTTCCGCCACGAGCCGGACGACATCACGCTCCAAGGGTTCTACGACAGGCACTATTTGCCGAACTGCCTTACGGAGGCATCCGACAACACCTTGGGGCTCTACGCGGTCATCTTGAAACGCTGGAGGTTGGTGACGGGCGACCCACCGCTTGCGGCCATCACGATCGAACTGTTGGCCCGGTTCCGCGATTTTCTCCGCGCGTGCCGTGGCGAATCGCCCGGGAGCAAGTTGTCGCTCTGTAGCGTGGCGAACTACTGCCGGTATATCAACGGGCTCTTGCAAAAGGCCGGCCCCCCGGGTTATCGCAACCGCGACGCCGCGGATCTGATTCCCCGCGTCCCCTGGATCAAGCCGCCGAAGCCCGAACAGCATCGGCCGAAAATCGCCAGCATCGCGGCAATCGAGGCCGTCTACAACGCGGCGGAAATGATGGTCGTTCCGGTGGTGCCGGGCATCGCCGCGCCGGACTGGTGGCGGGCGTTGATGGTCGTGACGTTCAACACGGGGCTACGTCGCCGGTCGCTCTTCTCGATTACCTGGGGGCAGGTTGACTTGGAGCGCGGTTGGATTGACGTACCCGCAAACCGGCTGAAGTCCCGCCGGGAGCAACGCATCTGCTTGAACCCGACGGCGGTAGAGCACCTTCGACGCATCCAACAGGGGGCAGACCAACCCGTCTTCCCGTGGCCGTATTGCCGAACTCACTTTGACCCGGTGTTCCGCCGGCTGCAATACGACGCGGGAATCCCGGTGGCGGCCCACATCGGCTTGCACATGATTCGCAAGACCTTCGGCACGACATGGTGCGCAACCGACCCGGTGGCGGCGCAGCTTGCGCTCGGCCATGCCGGGTTGCGTGTGACGTTGGACCGCTACGTCCGCGACGATGAGATAGTGTCCCGTGGCGTCAACGCGATACCCCAGCCCGAAGCGTTCACCCGAACCTGACCCCTCGCGTCCCGTCGCCGTCGCGGTGCGTAGCCGTGGCGGCGGCGGGGCTTTGAAAACGAAGAACACCTAACGCCCGGGCACGACGTCCAGGGCCAACACGACGCCCCAGGTGGCCACGACGCAGCCGGCGGCCACGAACGAGAGGAAACCTTCGATGAGTGAAACCAGAGTCCACGTGGTCCAGTATCCAGATTGCAGCAACTTGACGCTGCGCTGGACGGACCCGGAAACCGGCCGAGTGAAACGGAAGTCGGCCAAGACCGCGAATCGCAAGGATGCCCTGAGGGCGGCGGCCCAGTGGGAAGCCGAGTTGGCGTCGGGCCGCGCCCAACAGACCGGCGGCAATCTCTCGTGGGAGCAATTCCGCGAGCGGTACGAGTTGGAAGTCGTGCCGGGGCTGGCCGAGAAAACCGGCTTGAAAATCGGCGGCGTGTTCAACACCGTCGAGAGCATCCTGCCCGGCGTCGCCAAGGGACGGCTCCGCGACTTGAACACGGACCGGCTGTCCGCGCTGCAAACCGAACTGCGAACCGCGGGCAGGGCCGAGAGCACGATCGCGGGCTTGTCTGGCCCACCTGAGGGCCGCGCTGCAGTGGGCCGCCGATATGGGGCTCATTGCCGCGGTGCCGAAAATGAAGCGCCCGCAGCGGTCGAAGCGGTCGAGTGGGTCAACGCCCATGAAGGGCCGGCCCATCACGTCGGAAGAGCTTGAACGGATGATTGCCAAGGTGCCCGCGGTCGTATTGGCCAGCCGGAACGACGGCGACCAGGCCGAGCACGACGCGGCAATCGTCGCATCTTGGGAGCGGTTGCTCTGGGGGCTGTGGTGGAGCGGGCTTCGCATGGCCGAAGCCATGGAAGTCTATTGGGACCGGACCGACCGATTGTGCGTGGACCTGGACGGACGCCATGCGATGCTCCGCGTCCCCGCCGAACTCGAAAAGGGCCACCGGGACAGGATGCTCCCCTTGGCCCCAGAGTTTGCCCGATTCCTGGAGTCGACCCCCGAGCACCAGCGTCGCGGGCGGAAACC
>JAPLNP010000107.1 GCA_026401055.1 Planctomycetia bacterium | reverse complement strand
GGCGACGATCCAGGACGTGGAAGCCCTGTGTCTACGGGCACCCGACGGCCACCTCTTCCCGCTGAGCCGCGTGGCCACGCTTAGCACCGTCACCGTCCAGCCCGAAATCAACCGCGACAACCTCAAGCGGATGGTCGCCGTTACCGGTCGGATCAGCGGGCGCGACATGGGCTCGACCGTGCGCGGCGTCAAGGCGATTCTCGGTCGGCCGGGCTTCCTTCCCAACGACGTCTACTACGAGCTGGGTGGCCTTTACCAGCAGCAGCAGATCGCATTCCGGGGCTTGATCACGGTGTTCGTCGCGGCCGCGGTCCTGGTGTTCGTGCTCCTCTTGTTCCTCTACGAGAGCTTCCTCGCGGCCGTGGCGATGCTCGCCACCACGTTGTTGGCCGTGGCCGCCGTGTTCCTCGGCCTCTGGTTGACCGACACCGAGTTGAACATCACGGCGATGATGGGCATGACCATGGTGGTCGGCATCGCGACCGAGGTGGCAATCTTCTACTACTCCGAGTATTACGACCTGCCCGACGACACCGAGCGCCGCGAACGGTTTCTGCTGGCCGGAATCCACCGGATGCGGCCGATCGCCATGACGACCCTGGCGGCCATCCTGGCACTCCTGCCTTTGGCCCTCGGGATCGGCCAGGGAGCCTCCATGGAACAGCCGCTGGCCATCGCCATCATCTCCGGCCTCGTCGTACAACTCCCACTCGTGTTGATCGTGCTCCCCTCACTGCTGGTGATCTTCCGGCACCACCGCGAGCAGACGGGTTCCGCATCGGGGAACGGCTGATCGCGGTCCAAGGCAGGCAGTGTGTTGGCATTTCTTCGTTTCTCGCCGCCCAGACGCTTCTGTTTGTGAGAAAACCTTGGTCGGGATCGCCACGGCAGGCCGACAATCCCGAGGCGCGGGCGGCGTTGGCTGAGGTCCGCCGGCTGTTGTTCGCCGGAAAGTACGCCCAGGCGGCCGAGGCGCACCCTGCGGTTGGCGGATGATGGACGCCGTGCTAGAATGGCGACTCAAGATGCCTTGGATTGCGGCAATGGGAACCGAGACATCGGCGCCGCGCGACCAACCCGGGGCGCCTGGTGTCTCGTCTCCGGAGGCGTGGACGTGGACGTCGAGGAAGAAGGAGAGATCAACCCGTGCGTATAACACCGCGTCCCTCGACGCTCGCCGGCATGGCGTGGCTGGTGGTTCTCGTGCTCATGCCGGTGGCGATGCTGAACTACCTCGACCGCCAGTTGCTCGCGGCGATGAAGTACTCCGTGATGGGAGACATTCCCAGCATCGGCACGGAGGAGAATTGGGGGTTCATGCTCGGGCAGTTCAAGTGGGTGTACGCCTTCTTGAGCCCCATCGGGGGCTACGTGGCGGACCGGTTCGGCCGACGATTCACGGTCTGCGCGAGTCTGTTCGTGTGGTCGTCGGTGACGTGGTGGACCGGGCACGCCGCCAGCTTCAACGAGTTGCTCCTGGCCCGGTCGCTCATGGGCATCAGCGAGGCCTTTTACATCCCGGCGGCGCTGGCGCTGATCGCGGATTACCACACCGGCCGGACGCGCTCGCGGGCGGTGGGGCTGCACCAAATGGCCATCTATTTCGGCGTGATCGCCGGCGGCTTCGGCGGTTACGTGGCCGACGCGCCCGCCCTGGGCTGGCGGCTCGCCTTCACGGCCTGCGGCGTGTTCGGAATTGCCTACGCGCTGCCACTCATGCTCCTGTTGCGCGACGCGCCGCCGAGGGAAGACGACGCCGTCGCTCCCAAAACCTCGCCGATCCGCGCCGCAACGGAGCTTCTGACCAACTTCTCCTTTATCCTGCTGGTGCTCTACTTCACGTTGCCGGCGCTGGCGGGCTGGGTCGTGCGCGACTGGATGCCGGCCATCCTCAAACAGGAGTTTCACATCGGCCAGGGCCAAGCCGGCGTGGCGGCCACGCTCTACTGGCAGGCGGCGGCCATCGTCGGCGCGGTCGCCGGCGGCTGGCTGGCCGATCGGTGGATGCGCCGCAATCCTCGCGGACGCATCTATGCCAGCGCGATCGGCATGGGCATGATCGTTCCGGCGATCTTCGGCGTCGGCAACGCGGAATCGCTGATCGTGGCCGTGACCTTCCTCATCCTCTTCGGTCTCGGCTGGGGCTTCTTCGACTGCAACAACATGCCCATCCTGTCGCAGATCGTTCGGCCGCATCTGCGCGCCACCGGCTACGGCATCATGAACTTCGTCAGCATCAGTTGCGGCGGATTGGCCGACTGGGGCTTCGGCGTGCTGCGGGACCGGCAAGTGCCGCTGAGCGTTATCTTCGGCCTGTTCGCCGGCGCCGCGGCCCTTTCCGCCGTTCTCGTGCTGCTCATTCGGCCGAAGGAGGACATCTCCGTTTAGGACTGACCCCCACGCGAGAGAGAAGGGGGGCAAGTCCAACGATGCGGTCGGCCCGAGGGCTACTTGTCTCGCGAGCCGAGTCGAGGTTGGAGACTTCCGAGCTTCTCCGCCGCAGGCGCCTTTTCGGCATCCTTTTTCGCGTCGGCTTCTTCGCCCGGCGGGGCTTGGAGGCGTTCGTTCCGTTCTTCGCGGGTTCCGGTGAGGTCTTCCACGGTTTCGTCCAGCAGATAGACCTCGACTCGCGAGTTGAGCTTTTCCCAGTCCGGCGCGAGGCGGATCGTTTGCGGCTCGAACGGACCGGCCTGGCTCAGGCGGATGCGTTCCGACTCGATGCCGCGCTCGACAAGGTACTCCATCGTGGCAAGGCAACGGGCGTAGGTCAGTTGCCAGACATCGTGGAAGGGGCTGCCGGGCGGAAGCGGACGCCGCGTCGAATGGCCCCGGATTTCGATCTTGTTCGGCAGGCCGAGGAGCGTGAGCGCCGTTTTTCCCAGTTGATCCTTGGCTTCCGCGGTCAAGTCGGCCGAAGATTCCGCGAACTGGATCACGGTTCCCTTCACGGGGCATTTGCCGTCGTGGAGCACGAACACGCCAGCCTTCTGCCGGAAGGTCGCTCGTTGATTCCCCTTCTCCTCCAGGGACGTGTTGGCGGTTCCCTGTCCGCGTCCGTGTCCGGGTCCGTCGGAATTGTCGTTCCATCGGCCCGCGCCGCCTGCGCCCTCCGATCCCTTGATCGGGAGAATGGAGGTCGAACCGGAGACTTTTGACGGAAAGGCGAACGGATGGTTGAAGTAGTGGGCGATGGCCCCTTTCACCTCGGCGTTCTGTCCGGTGATCCACATGACCATGAAGAAGGCCATCATCGCGGTGACGAAATCCGCGTAGGCCACTTTCCATGAACCGCCGTGGTGTTGGCCCGCCATGATTGAGCCTCCCTTACGATGCGTCGACTTCGGCGAACAGCCGATCTAGTTCGTCACGAGCGATTCGGATGTCCGAACCCATGCCCCGCCGGGCCATTTCGACGGCGATCTTCGGACCGACGCCCATGGCAAATCCTTGGATGACCGTGGCAATGCTTCGGAAGAAAGCCAACTCCGCGGCGCCGAGAAACTCGAGCCGGACCGACAGCGGACCGACGAAGCCGTAGGACAGCAGAATTCCGAGGAACGTGCCCACCAACGCCGCGCCGACCTTCTCGCCCACCACCTCGACCGGCCCGTCGATCGCGCCCATCGTGACGACGATGCCCATGACGGCTGCCACGATGCCGAAGCCCGGCAATCCGTCCGCCGTCTTCTGCAACACCCCCAGCGGACCGTGATGCTCCTCCTCGATCACTTTAAGGTCGGCGTCGAACATGGCGGGCATTTGCTCGGGCTTGGCGGTCGCCTCGAGGATCGGCGTGAAACCCTCGCAGATGAACGACGTCACGTGGTGATTCGCCGCGATCCGCGGGCACATCTGGAATATCTTGCTCTCGTGGGGGTTGCCGATGTGGGGTTCCAGGGCGATGACTCCATTTTGGCGGGCGACGCGGCACAGGCCGTAGAGAACCTTGAAGAGATCGCCATAGGCTTGCCTGTTGTAGGGAGTCCCTTTGACGGTCTGAAGGAGGCCCCGCGCGACGTCCTTGAGGATCTTGCCCGGCGACATCACGATCATCGCGCCCAGGGCCGCCCCCATGATGGTGACAAACTCGGAGACTTGAATCAACGCGCCGACGTTGCCGCCGGCCAGCGTGAAGCCGGCGAGCACCGCCCCGAGCACCACGGCGCATCCGATGATGGGGATCATAGCTGGGTCTTTGTCTCTTTTTTGTCCGTCCGACTCTGGCCCGGCAAGCGCGAACCCGGCCCGTTGCGGCCGGCGCCGGCGCGGTCGGCCCGTCGGCGCGTTGCCCCGGCGCCGACACCCGGCATGGGGGACAGAGCGTGCCGCCAGGATAACGTAGCATATAAAAACTACCGTCCGAGCGGGCGGGAACCGCCGGAAGATCCGCATTGTGCCGGATCCGCCGAAGCGAACGATTTCGCGCGAATCAACCTGCCTAGAACCACACTGTTAGGGGGTATCAGATAGAAATACGCTCTTGATTAGTGGAGTTTTTCGGCAGATTCGGGAAAAAGCTTGCAAGGCGGTTTGGCGGAATTAGAATGATGGGCAATAAGGGTGTTTACAGCATTCGCGTAGTCAGAGGTATTGCTGGGGATGATTCTCGGCAACCAGTCGGCTCGGACGTTTTTCAGGACTTTGCACCTGGAAACGGAAGAGCTGAAAAAAGTCGCGGACCGTTACCCGAAAACGCAAAATGGCTCCGTGGTGTGTATCTCCGTGAACTTGTATCCTAGACGAGGTGAGCGATGAAGTGTTTATTCTTGGCAGTCCTGATCGCGGCGTTGGCCTTCGTGCCCCAGACCACCCACGCGGAAATGATCTCCACCGCCGACATCGTGGCGACACCGAAGGGCTTGGTTGGGTCGGGTAACGGCGCCCTCGATCTGCGGATGTTCACCTATTCGGGCTCCGAGATCGAGAACACTGCGGGAGCGTTCAATGGCGACAATGGCAACAACACCCTGCCCCAGGGCGGCGGAACGGACACCCATTCCTTTGTCGAGTCCTATGTCACCACGGCCGGCGAATTGAAGGCCTACTACAACCTGAATTTCCAGCCGCCAGGGTCCATTCACGAAATACTGCTATTCCTGGACCTTAACGAGACGGGCCCGGGTGAACCGAACAATACGCTAGTGAAGTTGGACGTCGTTCTCAATCCGACGAGCATCCAAGGCAATCCCAATCCATCCGGTGACGTTTCGAGCGCCGCGCAGGCGGCGATCGACCAGGTCTACTCCGGCGGGACGACGATTGCCAACCTCAAGCCGCAACCCGCTGCTAACCTGCCCGTCACCAACCAAGGGGCGGGCTTCGCCGACTACGCGATCTTCACCGGCATCAACCCGTTTGGCCTCGAGAACGACGACGTGCTGCTGTTCAACATCAGCATGAGTCGGCTCAGCGATGGCGCGGAGGAGATCTTCCTCAGCGGCACGTATTCGCCGAGTGACGTTCCCGTGCCCGTGCCCGAGCCGAGCACGCTCGTGCTGCTTGTCATGGGCCTGCTGGGCTTGGTGTGCTACGCCTGGCGTCGTCGAAGCTGAGCTCGGGTGCGAAACCTGAATCTCCCAAAGCCCTGCCGGAGTGTTCCGGCGGGGCGTTTTCATGCGCAGGCAGCCTCAGTGTGCGGCCGCTGCCGAACACCAGACAGGCGATGAGCTCAAACTGGGCTTGTGGCCTGCTTGCGTTCTTGCTTCTGGCCTCTCGGCCTTGGACACGGTAGAAGCCTTCGCCTGATCCCCAGGGAAGATGCGGCGTTCGCACCGATTGCCGGAAGAGCCGAGATGTTGCCTACGAGAGCCCTTCACGCGTTTGTCGTTTCGACTATGGATTGCAGGGTCCGGAGCCCACCCGGGGACACCCGGCCAAAGCGACCATTCGCAACGGCCTGGTGTTCAGTCTCTATCTGGACGGACCCGCCGAGACGGACTGGGACAGTCTGCTTTCCCACGTGCAAGACAATGCGGTTGTTGTCAGCTACGGCTCGCCTACCGGTTCCGTCATGGTTCCCGAACCGGCCACGTCGTCGACGTGCGTCGCTCTGTTGGCGGCACTCGTGATTTTCCGCCTGCGCCGCCGTCGCGCGGGCTAGTCCAAGCGGCGCGGCGGCCTCGGCTAGTTTCGACGGGCGACGCCATGTCGCCGCGTCGGGTCTTCGCCGATTCTCCCCGGAGCGTGTCAGGCGCGTCCCCAAGGCCGTCCTTGTTGCGGCGCCGCGCCGCGCGGCTTACAATGACTCCCGGTTGCGGCAGCCGTTCGCGGGGGACTGCCCCCCTCAACTCACCCCACCTTCCTCGGGAGAACCATGCCATGAAACACGCCCCATGCCGCGTTGCCGTCGCCCTGGCCGCCTTGACCCCGATGGTTTTCTTTTGGAGCACAGGTCCCGCCCGGGCCGACGATCCGCCGGTCCAACGACTCGCCTTCACCGTCAAGCCCGAGGTCGCCCTTCACGAACTCAGTCCGACGTTCTGCTGGTTCCATCCCCGCGTGGCGGCGATTCCGGGCATGGGACGCGACGGGCAGCCGCGAATCGTGATGACCTTGCAGAAACATCTGAAGATTTCGGACTACTACTCGGGCATGTACGTCATGCGGAGCGACGACCTGGGCAAGAGTTGGACCGGGCCCACCGAGGTGCCGGAGCTGGCCTGGGTCCGCGAGCCGGGCGACGTCGTCGTCGCCGTGGCCGACGTGACGCCTGGCTGGCACGCCCCGACCGGCAAGCTCCTGGCCATCGGCGTGAAGGTCCGCTACGGCGCCCGGGGCGATCAGCTCAGCGACAAGACCCGATCGAGCGAAACGGCCTACGCCGTACACGATCCCAAGACCGGCGCGTGGTCGAAGTGGAAGATCCTCGAAATGCCGCCGGATAAGAAGTTTGACTTCTCTCGCAACGGCTGCTCCCAATGGCTGGTCGAGCCGGACGGGACGCTCTTGGTGCCGCTGTACTTCGGTGCTTCGGACAGCGTGCCGGCCTCGGTCACCGTCGCCCGCTGCTCGTTCGACGGCGAGACGCTCCGCTACGTGAAGCACGGCACCGAACTCGCGTTGGACGTTGTCCGCGGGCTGTGCGAGCCGCAGTTGGCGCGGTTCCAGGGGCGATATTACCTGTCGCTGCGCAACGACGTCAAGGGCTACGTCACCGTCGGCGACAACGGGCTCGATTTCGAGCCGATCCGGCCGTGGACGTTCGACGACGGCGGGGAACTCGGCAGCTACAACACGCAGCAGCACTGGCTCGCGCACAGCGACGGCTTGTTCCTGGCGTACACGCGCCGCGGGGCGAACAACGACCATATCATGCGCAACCGCGCGCCCTTGTTCCTCGCCCAAGTCGACCCGAAGCGGCTTTGCGTGCTCCGCGACACGGAGCAGGTCGCCGTGCCGGAGCGAGGCGTGCCGCTGGGCAACTTCGGCGCCGCGACGATCGACCGGGACCGGTCGGTGATCACCGACGGCGAGTTCATGATCGGCGAGACGACCCATCCCCGCGGCGCCGACGGCAGCATCTTCACGTCCTGGGTGTTCTGGTCGAAGCCGAACGCGATGGTGGAGGCGAAGTGACGCGGGCGTCGAAACGGACCCGGAACGCCGGTGCAGTTCATTCTTGCCTCTCCATTCCTAACCTCACCCGCGTTGGGGTGTCCGACCTGACCCTCGGCAGGACGGTCCAATCGAAGCAGAACGAAACGGCCGCCGCCATGGCCCCGGCCATCCCGTTCAAGGTCGCAACTCCTCCAACGCCCGCTCCAGACGCTCAGCAGCCGGGCAGTTTTCGCAGTTGCGGCAGAACCCTTGGAGAAGTACCTCTTGACATTCCTTTCTCGTTCCCGTAAACTACTTTGTGTAACAAAGCTCGACCCGAGCCAGTGCGAGCCAGAATGTCAGGAGGTCCCCCCATGAACGTCGACGAAGCGCAAGACCGGATGCGGGAAATCCAACGGATCATGGAGCGGGCGACGCTCTTCACGCTGCTGCCCGGCGTGCCGGCGGTGGTCGGCGGGCTCATGGTGCTCGGCGGCTGCGCGGTCAGCTACGCCATGTTCCGGTCGCCGGACTTCGCCGACATCCTCAATCTGTCGTTCGACGCCCAGGCCTGGTTTTGCGTGATGTGGTTCGTCATCGGCGTCCTCGGCGTGCTCTTGGAGGTGGTTTACACGACCCGGGCGTCCGCGAGGCATGGACTTGTGCCGATCGACCGGCCGGCCCGGGTCGCCGCGTTCTCGCTTACGCCGAGCGTCATCGTGGCCATGGTGTTGACGTTCAAGTTCCTGATTCCCCTGGAGCCGAGGCCCGAGGAAATCCAGTACATCGTGCCCGTCTGGATGATGCTCTACGGCACGGGCGTTTACACGGCGGGGTTGTTCTCGATCCGCGCGCCGCGGGTTCTGGGGCTTGCGTTTCTCGCCTCGGGCGTGGTCGCCTTGTTGTGTTTTCCGGGGTACGGCGTCGTCTCGGCGGCGCTGTCGTTCGGTCTGCTGCACATCGTGTTTGGACTGTACGTCGTCCGGAAGCAGCGCGAGGCGGTGGCCCCATGAACGAGCCCGTCAAACCCGACGACATCGACACGGTCATTCACGAGCGCGTGCGACTGGCCATCGTGGCGGCGCTGGCGGTCTCGCCGCAATTGAGCTTCAACGAACTGAAGTCGATGCTGGAGTTGACCGACGGCAACCTCTCGGCGCACTCGCGGACGCTGGAGGAGTCGGGCTACATCGTCGTTGAGAAGACGTTTCGCGGGCGCCGACCGCACACGACGATGCGCCTGACGCTCAAGGGCCGCAAGGCGTTCGAGCGGTACCTGAAGACGTTGCGTCAGATTGTCGATCGGGGAGACCGCGACGGCGATGCGGTGCCATGAGGAGCCTGTAATGGGACGGGTGCGTGCGAGCACACACCCATTTAGGGACTATGCTTACGGGCACGACTTCAAGGAGTGGCTTGTGATGCAGGACAGCAAACACCAACCGGCTGAACGCGCGCAGAATGAAGTGTGGCTGACGATCCTTGTTCGCTACGTTTGGTGTCAACGTGGCATTCGAGTGAGTATTGGCGGCGCGTGTCTAGTGCTGGCCTGGGACGTAGCGTTCACTGGATCGTTTGTATTGTCATTCCTTGTTTGTCCGATTTGGTTTCTTGTCAGCATTCTGAAAAATGCCATCCGACGCCCCGGTTGGGGACTCGCGATTCTGAGGATTGCAGTGCCGGCCCTGACGTTGGGACTCGTTTTGGCCAACAACGCTGTTCAACTCAGGGTCGCGGAGGCGAACGCCGCGCGAATTGTCGCGGCTTGCGAGGAATTCCACGCTGCCAACGGTACGTTCCCGAAGACTCTTGACGAACTGGTGCCTCGGTACATGCCGTCCATTCCACGTGCCAAGTACTGCCTGGACTACGGCGAATTCCTTTATTTGAATCTGGATGGCCACCCGCTACTTGTATGGTGCGTTGTTCCACCGTTTAACCGAAGAATCTACGACTTTGACGAGCGGCGGTGGAACTACATTGATTAGGGGCGGCAGGATGGGCCGAGCAGAGCGAGTCCCACCATCCGCCGCCGACCCGGGGATTGGCGGGGAGACGACCGTCGCCTTTCGCTACGCGAAAGAACGCTGCTTTCGCGGAGCGAAAGGCGACGATGCGTCAGGTGTTTCCGAGCGAATGCGGCAACCACTCTGTTTTCTTTTTTTTGGAACCTCACTTTGTAACGCAAAGTCCTTTGTAGGAGGAAACCATGAAACGACGACTGCTGCTGATCCTCGCCGCCGTCCAACGACCCGGCAGCGAACACTTCCGGCTGATCAAGTACTCGCAGTTCCCGCCGCTCGGGCTGATGACCCTCGCCGGCATGACGCCCGACGGCTGGGAGATTACCGTGCGGGACGAACACGTCGAATCGTCCGAGGTCGACGGTGACTTCGACGTGGTGGGCATTCAGACGTACATTTCGTCGGCTCCCCGGGCGTACGAACTGGCCGAGCGGTGGCGGCGGCGGGGTGCGAAGGTGGTACTCGGGGGTTTGCATCCGACGAGCATGCCCGACGAGGCCGCCCGGCACGCCGACGCCGTTTGCATCGGTCCGGCCGAAACGGTTTGGCGGCGGATTCTCGACGATTTCGAGCACGACCGCCTCGCCACGTTCTACCGCGGCGGCATCGACGGCTCCGCCGCCCTGGTGCCGATCCCGCGGCGCGACCTGATGAACCCCCGGGCGTACCTCGTGCGTCACACGATGATCACCTCTCGCGGCTGCCCCCATGCGTGCGATTTCTGCTACAAGTCGAATTTCTGGGGCCCGACGTACTACGAGCCGCGTCCGCTGGCGGACGTCGAGCGGGAGTTGAGCCTCATGGACGACGGCCTGGTGTTCTTCCTGGACGACAACCTGCTGGCCAACCGGCGTCATGCGAGGGCGTTGTTCGAGGTGCTCCGCGGCTCGGGCGTCGTGTGGCAGGCAGCCGCGTCGTTGGACGTCGCGCGGGATTCGCGCTACCTCGACGAGGCCTACGCGGCCGGCTGCCGGAGCCTGTTTGTCGGCTTCGAGTCGCTCTCGCCCGAGAACATGCGGGGCAACAACAAGCCGGTCAACGCCGCCACCGACTACGCCGAGGCGTGCCGCCGCTTCCACGACGCGGGGATCATGATCAACGCCAGCTTCGTTTTCGGTTTCGATTGCGACGGGCCGGACGTGTTCGATCGCACCGTGGATTTCACGATCGAAAACAAGGTCCTGACGGCGTCGTTTCATATCCTGACGCCCTTGCCCGGCACGCGGGCGTACTCGCGTCTGGAGGCCGAAGGCCGGCTTCTCCATCGGAACTGGACGCTGTACGATACGTATCATGCGGTGTTCCAGCCGCGCCGGATGACGCCGGAGCAACTTGAGGCGGGCTACGGCCACGCGCGGCGTCGTTTCGCCACAGCGGGCTCGATCCTTCGCCGCTCGCTGGGCGTGCCCGGCCCGCTGAAGCGGATCGCCTACAACGTGGCGTGGATGCGCGTGGACCCGCTATGGGTCGCCATCATTCGCGCGGGCTTGATGCCGTTTGCCACGCGGATCTTCCAGCGGATCCTGCGAGTGAATACCTCCAGGACGGCGATCGGGTGGCACGTCCCTGAGCCCCCGGCGAAGAGCGTGGCCGAGATCGGCGGCAAACCAACCACGCGATTTCAGGGCGTGCCACCCCGCGGCACTGCTGGGCAAGCCAGCGGCGGCACCCGGCGAAAGCACCTTGAGGCGAAGCAGGGCGGGCCAAGGCCGTAAGCTGGCTTCGAGGGCTTGGCAGACGCCGTCTGCAAGTCATAGACTGACCAGGAGTTCCGGGTCGGTGCCACTGGTCGGCAACCCTTCCCGGGGGACTGTCCCGCTCGCGTTGCCTCGAAAACCCCCTTTTCAGAAAACGCCGAAGGATTCTCCCAGTTCGCGCATACCCACTACAGGTCGCCGCGGAGCCGACGCCGGACGGAGACAGGATGACGCAAACCCAAGAAGACCGCCTCGCGGCGGACCTGAAGCGGCGCAAGCGATCCGCCTGGAATGCCGTCTACGGCCGCCACGTGGGCGAGATTTTCGGGTTCATCTTCCATCTGGTTGGGGGCGATCGATCCTTGGCCGAGGATCTGAGTCAGAACACCTGGCTGGCGAGCCTCGGCCACATCGACCAATTCGATCCCGCCCGAGGGACCCTCCGAGGTTGGCTTTTCGGCATCGCACGACGGCAGGTCGCCCTCTATTACCGAAGCCGGGCGGCCGGCGGGCCGAGATCGCACGCTCGCGGCGGCGATGACGACGCGCCGGACGTGCCCGATACCTCGCTCGTGCCGGACGACGTGCTCGAGCAAATCGAGCGGGCGGACGCGGTTCGCGCGGCGTTGTCGTTGCTGAAGGAAGAGCACCGCGACGTGTTGGTCTGGAAGTACGTCGAGGGCCTGTCGGTCGACCAAATCGCCTCGCAAGCGGGCGCAACCGCGAAGACGATCGAGTCGCGACTGACCCGGGCGAGGGCACGGATGCGAGAGTTGCTGCGGGGATACTTCTCCGCATCCGGCGAGCAAGAACGAAAGGAACCCAACGATGGCACACGATCAGGAACGTGAAGACGCGCAGCTCGATCTCTGGATCCGCGAGGCGGGCGATCCGAAGGTCGAACCCGACGCCGGGCACGTCGAGCGTGTCCGTCGGCTGCTGCTCGATCAGACCGAAACATCCCGGCGACCAGCCCGGTGGCTGCGGCGCGTTGCCCTGCTGGCAGGGGTCGGGATCGCCGCGGCGGTGCTCGTCGCGCTGTTTCCGTGGCCCGGGGGTCAGTCGGTGGGCTGGGCCCAGGTGGTCGAGGCCGTCCGCGCCAGGCCGTGGATTCACGGCGTGATAACGGCCGCCGACGGTGAGAAGGGCAAGAGCGACAAGGAAGATGGAAAGGACGATGAAGGCAAAAGAGGCGAAATGTGGTACTCGCCGACCATGGCGGTCGCGGCGTCGCGCTACGGCAAGACCGTGACGTTCGACAACTTGCGATCGAAGACGCGGGAAACGTACGATCCGGCGCGGGGGTCCATCGTTCGCACTCCGCTGCCGGAGATGATCGCCGGCGAGGTCCAGTTGTACGACGCGATGCTGCGTGGAATCCTCGGCGGCAAGACCGATATCGGTTCGCGTTTGCCCGATGCGGAGGTCGTCGACCAGCGCCGACGCGAAATCGAGCAGGACGGCCGCAAGTGGATCGAGTACGAACTGGCGATACGCCAGCAGTTGGGCGGCCCCCCGGAAAGCGTTCGGACCGGCGAGTTGGTGGTCCGCGTCGATCCGGAGACGCGGCTGCCACATTCGATGCGGGTCACGACTTGCCGGGAGGATGTTCAGGCACGAAATGAGGTCGTTATCCAGTTCGATTATCCGGACGAAGGGCCGGCGGACATCTACGCGCTGGGGGCTCCACGATCGGCGAAGCTCGACGACCGCGTGCCGGTGGGCGATCTCGCCCAGATCGTCGCGGCCAACCGAGCCGGCCGGGAAGGGTTGGCAACGTACTGTGCGTATTGCGTGAAATTGCACGAGTCCGTTGACGGACCTCGTAACCTGATGCAAGTGAGTCGTCTTTGGAGGAAGGGAGATCGTTGGCGGCTCGAAATGGCGGTGCCTTCGCTCGAAGCCTTCCAGGCCGTCAGAGCAACGCGAGCAGCCGACCGACTCTCTGCGGACGTTGGCACGGACGCCTGGTGGAAGAAGTATCTGCCGCAGTTTGAAATGGCAGACATCGCCGTGTGCGACGGAAAATCGGTCTATCGGCCGGAAGGCGACAAGCCGGAGACGCGGAAATGGAAGCCGTGGAGCAAGGCCAAGCCGCTGGCACAGGGTCTCGGCGGGGCCTACGCTGTGGAAGGCTACGCCTACCCGTCGCTGCCGGTTCCCAGCGAGTACTCGACCGGTACGTTGGACCTTCATCCCAAGGATGGCCCACCCGGGACCGTGCTACTGACCGTCCGCGCAACCCGCGACTACGGAGCCGGCGCGTATCACATCGAGCGTTTCTGGCTCGATCCGTCGCGCGGCTACGTGACCTGCCGCCATGAATTGGACGGCCTGAAGCAGCCCGAGGGCGAGGCCGCCAAGAAGTCGGCCGTGCGGAAAGACGTCTACGTGATGGAAGACCTCAAACGATCCCCGAAGGGCGTCTGGTATCCCACGGTCGTCCGCAGAAAGAACGCCGGGGACCCGAATGACGACGGTGTCTTCGAGAGTGACCAGGTCTACCGCTTCTGGCTCGACTTTGACGTCGAAATGCCCGACACTCTGTTCCAGCCCAAGTAAGGGTGCGTCGCGACGCACCAGGGCCGGGCCCGTTGCGATGGATGCCCTTTCACTTTCTTATCGCGAAAACGCGAAGGAGGAGCAACGATTCATCTTCCCCTTTCGCGTTTTCGCACTTTCGTGTTTTCGCGATCCTCGTTCGAGTTGCCCCGGTTCCGCCCGGCGGTTCCCTGCTATTGATTCCCTGCCAGCGAGAACCGTATACTGGGAGGCGTCGCGAGGGGGACAGTCCCATTTTCGCGGCGACAACGTCAGTCGGCGCGGCAGCACCCTCCGCGCCGCGAAAATCGGAACAGTCCCCACAGCCGGCATGGCAGGAACGTGAAACGGACGTCACGGATCCCGACGCGACGTTCATTCTTCACCTGGGCCGCTTGCAGGGCGGAACCCTGCTAACGCGCGAGCTTGCCCGCCGTCACGACAAGCCGTGCCTGGCGATCGACCTGGCCAAGCCGGACGAAGTGGAAAGCGTGCATCGCTGGCTTCGCGTCAACCGCGTCGAGGTCCTCAACGTCGCCGGTCTGCGCGAAAGCCAGTCGCCCGGTATCGCCGTCCTCGCGGAGCGGTTTCTCAGAACGCTGTTTGGCGGGCAGGTTTGTCGCCGCGACTCCCGGACCGAGCCGCGACCGTAAGGGAGCGGCATAACGTGGCGGGATACGGGGCGTTTCGAACACCGCTCCCTTACGGTCGCGGCTCGGTTTACGGTGATGGCGCCACCCCATCGCCCACACGGTGGCGTCACGGCGTGAAGTCGTCGCCGGGCTTGATGGTTTCGGCGAATCGGGCCAGAAGATCGGCCGTGCGGTCGAGGTCGTCCAGCGAGATCATTTCGACCGGGCTATGCATGTAGCGGTTGGGGATGCTCACCAGACCGGTGGCCACGCCCGCGCGGCTGATCTGCATCGCGTTGGCGTCGGTGCCCGGGGGCTTGCCGGCGGCGGCCAACTGGTACGGGATCTGCGCGGCGTCGGCGGCGGCGATGAGCCGCTCGACGACCTTGGGATTGAAGTTGGGTCCGCGGGAGATGACGGGCCCCTTGCCGAGGCTGACGTCGCCCTCCTCCTTCTTTTCGATCGTGGGGCAGTCGGTCGAGAAGGTGACGTCCACGGCGACGCCGACGTGCGGATCGACGCCGAAGGCGCTGGTCTTGGCGCCTCGCAACCCGACCTCCTCCTGGACGGTCGAGACCGCGTAGAGCGCGCAGCCGAGGTTTTCCTTCGCCGCGCGGCGCAGCGCCTCGACGACGACCCAGACGCCGGTCTTGTCGTCCATGCCCGGCGCGACGGCGCGCCGGTTGGCCGCCTCGCGGTATTCGAGTTCGACGGTGATCGGGTCGCCGACGCGGACCATTTTCTGGCCTTCCTCCTTGTTGGCGGCCCCGATGTCCAGCCAGAGGTCCTTCAGCTTGGGCGCCTTCGCCTTCTCTTCGTCGGTCAGGAGGTGAATCGGTTTTCGGGCGATGACGCCGAAGACCGGTCCGGCGGCGGTCCAGACTTTCATACGCTGGCCGATGAGCATCAGCGGATCCCAGCCGCCGATCTGTTGGACGTAGACGAACCCGTTGTCATCGACGTGCTGGACGATCAGTCCGATCTGGTCGCAGTGCCCGGCCAGCATCACCCGGATCGGCGCTCCGGGGTTCTTGACGGCGATGACGTTGCCGTGAACGTCGGTCGAGACTTCGTCGGCGAAGCGGCCGACGTACTCTCGGACGATCTCCTGCAACGGCCATTCATAGCCGGAGGGGCTCGGGGTCTCAAGGATTTTTTTGAACAGATCTTGCGCGTCGCGGTCCATCATGGAGCCTCTTGAATTTGGCTAAGAGATCCGGACGGGGAGTCCGGCGAGGGTGGCACGCCCCAAGGACGCAATCATAGACGACTTGTGCCGATTCCACAACGGGTGGCGCGGCCCGAGCGGAGCGAAGCGAAGCGTGAGGGTGGCGCGCCCCGAAAGGGCGTGGCGACGTCGACAATCACGCCCTTTCAGGGCGTGCCACCCGATCGATAGATTACCGCGTTGTCGGACGCATTCTTAGGCCTCGGCCGGCGACTGAGACTGCGGCATCGGCGCCGCTTGTCGGAACGTGCCCGGCATGACGCGCTTTTGCACGTCGGTCTCGAGGACGCCGAACGTGGCTTCCTGTCGCTGGATGGTCAGGTGCAGGGCCTGCAACATCCGCTTGGCCGTGTAAAAGTTCACAATCAGCCTGTGATTTATCGGGATTGGCTCGGTGGGCACGCCGAAGGGCTGCGGGTTGACCCCAAAATCGAGGATCAATTCCTCGGGTGTGCCCGTCACGCGGCAGAAATTGGCGTAGGCGACGTGCGCCTTGCTGTCGTCGACCTGGACTTGAGGGCGTTGCGGCCTCTGCTGTCCGGCGGGCGTGCCCGTGGCGGTTGTCTCCGGGGTGTCACTGTTGGTCTTCTCGTTGTTCTCGGCCACAGAAAGCTCCTTGGTGCAAAAGGTCTCGTCCGTCCGACGCGATCACCGTTGCGTCGTATGTTTATCAACCTTAGCTCATAATGAGGGGAGTCCCTGGTTTCGGTCACGGAGGACGGGGCATAGCGGTTGTTCGGGTTCTATGGTTTTCTCTGTTGATGCCTGTTTTTTCACCTTTCCGGCAAACCAGGGGGGTGACTCGCCGCGCGAGGAGTCCGCGGCGTCTTGGCAAAGAGGGCCGGCGGTGACATAATAAGAGTCGGTACCTTCGGGTATGCCGGCCGGCGGGGGTGATCGGCGGCGGCGGGGGTGATCGGCGGCGGCGGGTGCGATTCGCTCGGGGTGGTCGCGGAACAGAGTGCGACCGGGTGCCCGTTCAGGCGGGTGTCTGGTCATCGGCTTAGGGTGTATTGATGAAGACCGAGATTCTTCCGCTGAACGTTCGCTTGCTGGCGGTGCTGGTGTTCGGTGGGCTGGCCTTGGCGGTGGGCGTTTTTTTTCTGCATGCCTACCAGATGCAACGCCACTCGGCGTTTTATCTTGACGTCGCCCGGAGCGAAAGAGCCCGGATCGAGCAGTGTGATGGTCCGCAGCAGAAGCTGGAGCAAGGGTACAAGGCGTCGGACGCCTACGATAAGTACCTGATGCCGGTGCTGCGCGAGGCGCCCGAGCGAAAGGACGTCCGCCGCAGGATGGTCGAGATGCTCTTCGGGCTGGAACAGTACTCGTCGGCGATCGAGCATATTCGGCTTTTGTGCGAGACGCCGAAGGATCGCGAGGGCCTGCAGCGACTTTTCGATCGTTACAGCCTGAACGATCGGCTCGAGGCCGGCGCCTCGCCGTCCGTCGTCGGCGGACCGGATTCGTTCGCTTCGCTGTTCGAGTTCGGAACGGAGAGGGTCGATCGCGAGAAACTGCTGAAGCTGCTGGGTGACGACTTCTGGATGCTGTCGGAGGACAGCGAGTTGCTGTCGATTTGCGGGCAGTGCCAGGCCGGCCTGAACCGGCCGGAGTCGGCGGTCAAGTCGTTGGAGAAATCCATCGTGCTGGTGCCGCGGATCCTGGAGACCTACCGCCATCTGGCCGACCAATTGCGCAAGCTGGACAAGGCCGACGTCGCGGACTACTGGATGACGGAGATGGTCGATTCCAACCGCGACTCGTTCCAAGCCCTTCGGATGCGCGGCGAGTATCGGAAGTCGTTGATCGGCCTGGGCAAGGGCGAGGAGGCGACCAGTCTGGCCCGGGGCGCGATGTCAGACGCGGCCAAGTCACTCCAGAAGGCCGGCGAGCAACTCCAGAAGAAAGCGGTCGGCGGCGACGCCGCGGCCGGCGCGGCCAAGGCGCTCGGCGACGCGCTGGAGGAGGCGGCCAAGGTCGCGCCGCCGGCCGATAACGCGATGACGCCGCAATACGCCGGCGCGCTGGTCAAGGTGGCCCAAGCCGCTAAAGCCGCCGGCGACGTCGTCAAGGCGGACGTGGAGATGGCGGGCATCCGCGATGCGTTGACGCTGGCTGCCGGCTGCGCGCCGGCCCCGCCGACGCAAGACCCCGGCGACGCGACGGCGAACGTCGCTATTGCGAGGGATTTCGCGAGCGCCGCCATCGAGTTGTCGCCGAAGGACGCCGCGCCGTATCTGATCTTGGCCGAAATCGAGCAGCGCGCGGGACGGCCGAAAGAAGCGATCGAGTGTCTCCGGCAGGGGCGCAAAGCAACCGGCGACAATCCCGAGGTGCTGTGGCGTCTGGCCGGCCTTCTCATCGACGCCGGCGACCTGGACGGGGCGCGCAAGGCCATCGGCGATCTGGGCAAGACCGGGGTTCCGGAAGCCTTCCTCGACCATTTGCAGGGGTGCATCGACTATTCGCAGGGCAAATGGCTGGCGGCGGCCACCCGGTTCGACAAGGTGCGCCCCGCCCTCGTGCCCTGGCCCACCGAGGCCCGCAAGGTCGACCTCCTGCTGGCCGAGTGCTACGGGAAGCTCGGACGGCTGAAGGATCAGCGCGACGCCTACCTGCGGTGCGCCGCGACGGATCGGACGTGGATGCCCGCCCTGCTCGGGTTGGCCGAGACGAAGGCGAAAGCGGGCCAAATCGAGGAGGCCGTCGAGGACTACCGGCTGATTCTCCGACTCGGCAACGCGCCGCCGGCGGTCAAGTACGAAGTGGCTCGCCTGCTGTACCTCAAGAACTCGCGTCTGCCGGAGTCCGAACGGAACTGGAACGAGGTCGAAACGGCATTGAACGAAGCGGAGCAGGCAGGCCCCGGCGGCGCTGCCGGACTCCTCTTGCGCGCGGAACTCCTGGTTGCCAAAAACGACCCGCAAGAAGCGACGCGGCTTCTGACTGGCCTCCGGCAGGGACTCGTCGAAAAGGCCCAGAAATGTCGCGCCGAGGGGCAGAAGGCTCTCTCCGAGGCGGAGACGCTCTCCGGGGAAGCCAAGGCCGCGAAATTGGCCGAGGCCGAAAAGTTGCTCGCGACCGCGCGGGACAACGAAGCCGCGCAGCCGGCCCTCTGGCAGATGTTGATCGGCCTTGCCGAGAGCCAGCAGGACTGGACCGGCGCGGAGGCGGAACTTTCGGCCGCCGAGAAACAACTCGGCGATACGCCCCTGATGCGCGCTACGCGAGCAAAGCACCTTGTCGAACGGCACGGCAAAGACGCGGCGACGGACATCCGCAACCTCGCCGAGAACGCCGGGCAGTTCTCGCCCCCGGAACGGATCCAACTCTGGCGCGAGTTGGCCCGATTGTCCTATCAGGCGGGAGACGTCGAGCAAGCCCAGAAGCTCTGCGACAGAGTCCTGGAAGCGGAGCCGGGCAACCTGGAAATTCAGGGCCTGCGATTCCAGATTGCAGCCGCTAGCCAAGACCTGGACGCCATGCAACAGATCTTGGACAAGATCAAGGAAGTCCAACAGACGCCCGGGGCGTTCTGGCACTACGGCGAGGCGGTCCGGCTGACGATGCTGGCCGAGAAAGGAGGCAGCGATAAACTCCTCGATGACGCGCAGGCGTCCCTGGCGAAATCGCTCGAATTGCAGCCGAACTGGGCACAGGCGAAACTGCTGGCGGCCCTCCTCCACGAGCGGCGGCACGACGAGAACGCCGCTCTCGAAGCGTATCTTCAGGCCATCGACCTGGGCATCAACGATCCCAACACCATCCGGCACGTGGCGCAACTGCTGTCGGCAAAGAACCGGTTTCGCGAGGCCGACCACATGTTCCGCCTGCTCGGCGAGACCCAGCCCACCCTCTCCGACGAGGCCGGACGCGAACTGCGCTCCGTCAAGGCGCGCCTCGGCGAGTTCGAGCAAGCCGCCGACGTCGCCCGGAAAATCGCTTCCTCCTCCGACAAATTCGAAGATCACATCTGGCTCGGCCAACTGCTGAGCGTCGTGGGCAGACAAGCCGCCAGCCGCCAGCAGACCGAGTTGGCCAAGAAGTCGCTGGCCGAGGCCGAAGAAGCCCTGCGTCAGGCGGTGTTGCTCAAGAGCGACGCGGCCGAGACCTGGGTGGCGCTCGTCCAGTTTTACGGGCAGACCGGCCAACTCGACAAGGCCGAGCGGATCCTCGCGCAGGCCAAGCGGAGACTCGACCCCGCGCAAGCCACCGCCGCGCTGGCCCAGTGCTACGACGTGCTGGGGAAAACCGACGAAGCCGCCCGGCAGTACGAACTGGCCGTCGCCGGCGCGCCGAAGGACCCCGCGATCGCCCGACTCGCCTTCGCCTTCCATCTCCGCGGCAACCAGACCGACAAGGCCGAGGCGCAGTTGAACCGGTTCCTCGACGGCACGGTCGACGCGAACGATGCCCAGAAGACCTGGGCGCGCCAGGCGCTGGCCTCGATGTATCTCGCGCGCGGTGACGCGGAGGGGCAGGAGCGAGCGTTGAAACTGATCGAACAGAACCTCCGCTTGAATCCCACGTCGGCCCAAGACCAGTACATGAGAGCGGTGATGTTGGCCTCGGACGCCAGCGGCAAGCGGCGCCGCGAGGCCATCGACTCGCTGGAGAAATTCCTCGCGACCCAGAGCAACCCCGATTCGGAAATCCAGTACGTCCTGGCGACCCTCTATCTCGCCGAGGACGATTCCCGCAAGTTCAAAACGTTGATGCGAGCCCTGTTGAAGGAGCATAAGAGCGTTCGGTACGTGCAGACCTTCGCGGACATGCTGGTCAAGGCGGACGAACTCGATGAGGCGGCGGTTTGGGTGGCGGAACTCGAGAAGTCGGCTCCCGACGCCGAGGCCACCGTCGCGCTCGAGTCGGAACTCGCGTTCCGGCAAGGTCGGTTCGACAGCGTCCGCAAGCGCCTCCAAGACTGGGCCGATCGCGCCGCCGGCGATCCGGCCCGCCAGGAACCGCAATTGCCGGCGGCGGCCAGAATGCTCGAGGGCTTCGCCAGGCGGCTGCGGGACAGCGGGGACGCGGCCACGGCCGCCACGTTCTCCAAGGAAGCGCAAAGCGTCTATCAGCGGTACGTCGACCTCAAGCCCGGTCAGGAGCTTCTCATGGCCATGTTCTTCGCCCGGCAACAGCGACTGGGCGAGGCATTGGACTTGATCGAAGCCAAGGCCCCCACGAGCGATCCGGTCCAACTGGCCACGGCCTGCTTCGCCATGCTCGACCGCACCGGCCCCGCGCCCGAACAGCTCCGCCGCGTCGACCGAATCCTCGAAGCCGCGCTCGAGAAGCATAAGCAGTCCGTCCCCTTGCTGGTGGCCTTGGCGATCTTGCGCGACTTCGAAGGGCAGTACGACGTGGCCGAGACGATCTACCGGGACATTCTCGCGAAGGAACCCGAGAATCCCACCGTGCTCAACAACCTCGCGGTCCTCTTGGCGCTCGAGCGCAAGAACCTCGACGAAGCGTCCAAGTTGATCGACCTCGCCATTGCCAAGGTCGGCCCCACGGCGGGATTGCTCGATTCGCGGGCCATGGTCCGCATCGCCATGGAAAAGCCCGAACTGGCGCTGGCCGATTTGCAGCAGGCCATCCAGAAAGGCCCCACCGCCGCCCTGTATTTCCATCAGGCCCAGGCCTATCAACAAAGGGGCCAGCGCACGTCCGCCGTCGAAGCGCTCGCGAAGGCCGAATCGCTGGGGCTCAAGGAAGAGCATCTCCAGGCCATCGAGCGCGCCGCCTATAAGAGACTGATGGTCACGCTCAAATGACCGCCGGGGCGCCGTGTCCCCTCGCGCCGTGGACATGCTTTCGGGCAAGTCCGCCGACCGTTGCGCCGTGTCCTCATCGGGATCCCCTATGAAGAGGGGGTGGTAAATCGCGGACGGATGGGATAAACTCACATCTCAGGTCAACAATGTGGCGGTCCGTTGTGCTCGATTACCAGGTCTTCAGGCGAGGAGTTCGAGTCATGTCTGCGATGCACAAAGCGGTGATCGGTTGGACACTCATGCTGGCAATGGCGACGGCGGCGTCGCCGCTCTACGCTCAAGCGGCCGGCGACGCGGCGGCAACGACGGGGCAAACCGGCGGAAAGCTCGACGTCGCTTACGTGGTGCCGGAGGCCGTCTTCGGCGCCGTCATCTTCCCCACTCGCGTCCTGAAGTCGCCGATGGTGCAGCAGATGCGCCCGATGCTCGGTCCCATGATGCTCCAGGCGAAGGAACAACTCGGCTTCGATCCGCTCGACGTCGAACAGGTTATGGTCATCGTCAGCCTGCCGTCGCAACCCGGCGGGGAGCCCGACGTCGGGATGGTCGTCCGGCTGTCCAAGGCGTACGAGGCCAACAAGGTCCTCCCGAAGCTGACCGAGAAGGCCGCCGAGGGCACGATCGACGGCAAGGCTTATCGCCAGGCCAAGACCGCCAGCGATCCGAGCGTCTACATGCCGGACGATCGCACCGTGCTGCTGGGCCACGACCCGATGCTGCGCGGCATGGTCGCCAATCGGACTGCTCCGGTCGCCGGAAGACTCAGCGGCGTTTTCGGGCGATGCGACGACTCGAACGACGCGCTGGCCATCCTTCTTGTCGAGCCGCTTCGGCCCATGCTCAAAGCCCAGATCGAGAAGAATCCGCCCCCGCCGCCGATGGCCGACGCCGCGAAGCTCCCCGAACTGATCGACACGCTCGGCCTGAAGGCCAACGTCTCGCGCGCCGGCGGCTTGGCGCTCAGTGCTCGGTGTCGCGACGAAGCGTCCGCGCAGGAGGCGGAGCGGATCATCAATGACCTTCTCGCCATGGCTAAAGAGAACATGACCCGGGAAATGGCCGCCAAGCCGGCCGGCGCCGGTCCGGGCGGAGCCATGGTGCAACAGATGCAGCAACAGATGCTGCGGGCGGTGGATGCGTTTCGGCCCGTCCGCAAGGGAAGCCGGCTAGAGGTGGTTCAGGAGCTACCGCCTGGCGCAGGCATGGCCGTGGCCATGGCGCTCCCGGCAATTCAGGCCGCGCGCGAGGCGGCCCGGCGGGCGCAGTCGATGAACAACATGAAGCAGCTTGTCCTGGGCATGCTCAACCACGAATCGGCCAAGAAGGCGTTTCCCGCCCAAGCGAATCTCGGCGCGGACGGGAAACCGCTTCTGAGCTGGCGGGTTCACATATTGCCCTTCCTCGAACAGGAAGCCCTCTACAAAGAATTTCATTTGGACGAACCCTGGGACAGCGACCACAACAAGAAGCTCGTCGAGCGGATGCCCGCCGTCTTCCGCAATCCCAGCAGCGGCGCCCCGCCGAACACGACGACCTATTTGATGCCGGTGGGTCCCGGCACGATCGGCGAGGGCAAAGAAGGCGTCGCCATCACGAAGATCTCCGACGGCACGTCCAACACCGTCTTGCTGGTCGAGGCGAACGACGATCGGGCGGTCGTCTGGACCAAGCCCGACGACTGGCAGTACACCCCCGACCAGCCGTTTGCCGGCCTGGGCGGTGCGCATCCCGGCGGGTTCTCCGCCGCGCTGTGCGACGGCAGCGTCCGTTTCATCGCGGCGGGCATCGACCCCAATATCTGGAAGGCCCTGCTCACCGTCGCCGGCGGCGAGGCGGTCAAGTTGCCGGGCCAGAATTAGCACCGGCGGATCGGTGACTCATCCCCGCTTCGTCCCCAGTAGGCCCTTGCCGTACTCGGCAAGCGGGGGCTCGCCGAAACGTTTGACATAGTCGGCGTCGAGCCAGGCGGCGAAGGTGGTGACGTGGCGGATGCCCCGGGCGGCATAGGTGGCGAGGTCGTCCAAGAAGACCTCGTTGTTCCATGGGATTCTCGTGAGGTTTTCGCGCCGCCAGCCGGAGAACCGGGACACGTCGAGCCAGTATTCGAGCACTTGGGCGTCCTCGGCGCCGAACACGGCGAGGTTGGCGTCCAGGTCGTCGAGCATCTTGCCGTGGAGCCGCCCCCCCTGGCCCACCGCCTCGCGACGGCTCAAGGGCACGTCGTGGCGGCGGTGGATCGGGGCGAACTCCATGAAGATGCCCGGCTCGGGCTTGACCTGCGTCGGCGCCGCCATCGTGTTGGCGTAGGTCAGATGGGCGAGCGTCGCCCGGGGGTCGAACTCACGCAGCGCCCCGAGCAGTCGATTTTCCAACAGCAAGGCCTGATCGCTGTCCGAGAGTCCCCGGCAGCGCGGACAGCGGCACATGGGCTCGCCGTCGTCGATCCAGTAGAAGTACCGCCCGGTGGTCGGTTTGAGGATCTTGGCGTAGCGCACGGCGTTTTCGCGGATGACGTCCATGGCCGCGTCGGAGTGGACGCAGAAGTTGCAGTCGGCGAGGCGTTGGCCCTTCTCGTCCATGCGGAACATGGTCGGGTCCTTGGCGAACAACTCCCGCGGCAAGAGATCTCGCATGGCGTGCAGTTCGTGTTCGACCTCCAAGCCCTCTTTGCGACAACCGTCGAGAAACGCCTTGCCCGCGTCGGTCCGGACGAACTCGGCGACCTGGCTGGGGAAGATGTGGGTGCCGATGGTCGACAGTCCGGCTTGCTTGGCCTTTCGCGGCCACGGCCAGGTGGCCATGTCCCCCGGCACGAGGACGACGCCCCGCGTCTTGAAGAAGGGCTCGTCGGCGGACGGCGCCGGTCGCTCGGCGGCCCGGACTCGACGAACGGGCATTCCGGCGGCGCCGATGGCGAGCATTGACCCAGCCGCGCCGGCGAGAAAGCCGCGGCGTGAGATGCCGCGGTTCCACCGGGTTTTGTGCGTTGCGTTGGACATGGAATACTCCCGTTCTCGTCGATTCTAACACGAAGGCGTGAGATCCACCACGGAGGACACGGAGAGTGTGTGCCCAGCGTTCTGGGCGGCCCTAAGTCGTGACGGGGCGGGGGTTTGGCCAGACCTGGCGCCATTGGCCGTTTCTGTCCAGCGTGTCGAGGGCCGCGACGGCCGTGGCGTTGGGCCGGTCCCAGCGGCGGCCGTAA
>JAPLNP010000208.1 GCA_026401055.1 Planctomycetia bacterium | reverse complement strand
ACGATCTGCATTGGGAAGCTCCTTCTTCCAGCCGTGTTTTGTTCCAAACAGTGCTGGTTTAAGGACTTCCCGCTTTTATTGGAAGATCAAATACCTTAACTTCGTGCGTATGGGGCCGAGCGGAGCGAGTCCCACCATGAAACCATGCTGGTGGGGCTCGGCCGCCGGTCGAACGTGATTCATGCCGCCAAGTATACTTGCCGATTGGCCGGTTTGTGAAACCACACGAAGCATCCGGCGGCCTCGACCCACCCTACAGGTTCCTCCATCTCAGAAATCCTTGACCGGCTGGCCGTCGTTGCGGATGAACAGGCGTCGGAGGGTCTCCGGATCGACGTTGCGTTTGATCACGCGGACGCTGCCGTCGCAGAAGGTCGTCAGGAAGGAGTCGTCGCCCCACAGCCCGCCGAGACCCTTGTTCGGCTGCTTGGGATCAAACGGCAGGTCGTCCGGCTTGGTCCAGATGACGGCGTGATCGTCGTCCACCTCGACGAGCATGAGCGTGTTGCTCGTGCCGTCGGTGATGTCCTTGATCTTCACTCCTTCCTTCTCTCCGAAGACGGTTCCCTGGCCGACGGCCACGACGTAGTTCGTCCGGCCGGGCTCCGTTAGCTTTGAGCCGGGTGAACGGTAAGCGGAGGACATCCGGTCGATCAGCTTCTTATTGTTCGGGCTGTCCCACGGCTCGTCGAGATGGAATTGGTCGTAGAGGGCCTTCTCTTCGAGATAGGGCGGCCGGAGGGCGTCGACCAGGGCCGCCGCGCCCTGGTGGGCCTCGTCGAGGACGAGGACGAGCCGATCGCCTTGCGCCTGCGGGGCCAGCACCTTGGCGGTCCGTTGGAGGTCCGGCACGCTGCGACGGACCTCTTCGTTCTCGCCCAGCTTCTGCCAGAGGACGGCCAACTCCTTCTCGAGCGCCTCGGCCGCCGCGTTGTCCTTCGATTGGATCGTGACGCGAAGCGCCAACTTGGGCGGAAGGTCGACGCCGACAGCCGCCCAGCGCAGCCCGTCGGTGAGCACGCTGCTCGGCCCGCCGCCGACTTCCTCGGGCAGCGTGGGCATCATCTCGGCGATCACCCGGCGACTGTACTCCGGCGGCAAGACCAGCAGTTGGGCCGCCGTGTCGCCGGCCGCCGCGAATGCCTTCTCGATGTCGGGGGAAATCTTCCGCTCGGAGACGGGCGGAAGGGACTTGAGCCGGTTGATGGTCGCTCGGCTGCCGACCATGAGCACGTCGCCGACGCGCTCGCTTGCGGCAAACGCCGGGGGGTTGCACTGCCGGACCATGCCGGCGAGCACGTCCTGGTTGGCGCCGGGCGAAAGGGGCAGCACGACATAGAGAAGGTCTATCTCCGAAAGCGACCCGGCCAGCGTCACGAAGATGTAAACGTCCCTCCCGCCGGCCTGGTTGAACGCGGCCAGCGTGGCCGTGCCCGCCGCCTTGCCGACCGCCATCTGCGGCTGCGTTTCGGGCACCAGCCGGACGACCTCGTCCAGGGTCGCGCCGAGGTCGAGCCGCGTGAAGTCGACGTGCAGGATGGCGACGGTCTGCTCTTCGAGAAACGGCGCGATCACCTTCGCCCGCGCGGCCGCGTCAAGAGGTTTCTCATCCGCGCCGCGGACAATCCCAGCAGCGGCAACCAGCGCCGCGACCATGCCGAATCGAATCATCGTATTCATCACGTATTTCTCCTAAGTAGGGTGTGTCTGGACGCACCGGAAGCGAGACTTTGGCATGAATATCGGGCAACGTTCGAATGTCTCACGCAAAGGCGCCAAGGCGCAAAGGAGTTTCTGGCGGGCGGAATCACGTTCGGCACAAGTCCGTCAACGCCACTCAAGCTTTCAGCCTCTCCCGGCCCACTTCTTTGCGCCTTGGCGCCTTTGCGTGAGCCTTTCTCCCGACATTGACGCCACGGTATCGAGAGTGATCGGCAGATCTTGGTATGCCCCGACAAACCCTTTCCCGTTACTTGGCGACCTCGATCTCATAACGCTTTCCGCGCTCGGGTATCTCGGGCGAGGGAACTTCGAGGACGGCGGTGTTGCCGTCGCACGTGTAGGCAAACGGCTTGCCCGTCATCGGGTCGATCGGAACCGGCACCGCGGTGATGTCCTCGAGCTTCGACGGCAGCCGGCCCTCGTGGCCGGCGGCGTGCATCCGCAACGCTTCGAGCACCCGCAGCGCGGCGATGGTCCGGTCGGTCCGAGCCTCGGCCCCTTTCGCCGCCTGAACCGCCGGCAGCAGGAGACTTGCTATGGGGAAAATCTCGCGTTTTCGTCCTTCGTCGCGCAGGTACTGGTCCGCCTCCATCATTCCCGGCAGGGCTTCCCAGTAGGGTAGCGCAAACCATTTGAAAATACGGTCGCGGAATTCGTCGTACGTCCGGACGGTATAGATCAGAACGACTTGGGCAACGGGCATGGCTTCGACCTCTTCGTCCGAGCGGCCCTGTTCGATCAATGCCCGCTTGGCCTGCGGATAACCCTTGATGGCCAGCGCCGTCAGCGCGGGCCGGAGGCTTGATTTGGGATTCGGGCCTCCCCACCATCCGCTCATCTCCTCGGACGCCCGATCGAGAAACGCCCGCCAGTAGGCTGCGTCGCGCGTCTTCCCGTCGACCTCGCGGAGTTCGGGATACATTAGGTAGAGCATGTTCATCTCGACCTCGGCCGCCTTGCGGACGCTGATGATCGGCCGGGGCAACGAGGTCAACGCCCAGTAAAGATTGGGGCTGCCGGGCTGCTGCATCAACTCCTCGACCTGGTTGGACATGATGCCGCAGATTGCCATACCGACCAGAGCACTAACGAGCGTCGGGCCTTCGGCCACGTGGCATCCCAGCGCATAGCCGGTCTGGAGCGTGTGGATCGCCTCGTCGAACTCTCCCTTGGCAATCTCGAGCCGGGCCTTGACGGCCAGCAATCGGGCATCGCCGCGGGTCTCTTGCAGTTCGGGAAGCAACATCGTAATGAGGCTCTCCTCCCGAAGCGGCAACTCCCAGTCGCACGTTTCGCGCCGAGCCGCGCGGTCGAGCGACTCCAGAACGTAATGCTGCCCGGCCAACGTCTTCTCGATCTCCTCGCGAGGCAGCTCGGCCAGGGGCGTTTCGAGCCACTTGGACAACCGCTCTTGCAGGTTATTGGCGTCGCTGCCGTGGGGCATCATGAACCCGATCTTGTTGTAGATCACCGCCGCGTTGCCCGGCTTGCGGTCGAGAAAGCCAGGCAGAAGCTGATACTCCAGCGCCGCCTGCGGCTCGGCCGCCGGACGAAGCTTGAATTTCACCGTCGGGATCTTCTCCTCCTGACCGTTGGGCGACAAGAGTGACGTGACCTGCGCCCGCGCCGGCCCGGCGGCCAACACGGCGGCCGTCACGACGATACCAATGAGGATTCGTTTCATGGGGGTGTCCTTTGAGTATCTGTGAGCCGTAGGGTGCGTGCTCGCACGCACCGACCCTTCTTGCTCATGCGCCGACGATAGCTAGTGCGTGCGAGCACGCACCTTACGATGCCGTTGGCTGCCGTATTTCCTGGATCATCTGATCGAGCAACTCTCGTTGCGAAAGGGGCGGACGCGCCGGGCCGCCGTCGGAAACCGGGACCGGCCAACTGTCCAACCCACGCTCGAGAATCCGATCGCGCAGGTCGGGGTAGGAAGTCTTCCATCGCTCGCCGCGGTCACCCTGTTTCCCTTGACCCCACGGCAACGAGGCCAGCACGCGCTCGGACGCCGACACGGCGGACGACGACTTCGCCACGGCCCTCTCGATAACCGGTTCATGCTCCGCCGTCACCGGCGCGGGCTGCTCGTGGCTCGGCGCGGCGTCTACCGACACTGCGACGGGCACGCGGACAACCCGCTCGATGACCTCCTGAGCGGTCCGCAACAGCAAGAGCACCGCCAACGCCGTCGCCACCACGGTCATGCCCCCGAACGCCGCCGGCCAAACCAGAACGGTCGCCCGGGGCTTGCCGACCGACGCCCGGCCGGCCAGAAACATCAGCCGCGCGGGGTCCAGGCCGTCGTCGCGCGGGACCAGCGAGGCCAACTCGGCCTCCAGCGCCCTTAGCTCGGGCGGGAACTCGTTGTCGGTGTCTCGGGACATTCGACTGCCAACCTTTCTCGCAGATTCACCAAGCCGCTTTGATAGCGTCGGGCCGCCGTGCTCGGCGACGTGCCGGTCAACTCGGCGACCTCATTGAACGACAGGCCACCCCAGAGCCGGGCGACGACCACTTCCCGCTCCTGGATCGGCAGCCGCCCGAGGGCCTCGGTGGCCGTGGCGGCGTCGAGGCGCTGTCCGTCGGTCGGCTGGAACCACGGCTCGCCGCGATGCGAGGCCGCCGCCTCGTGGCGGGACCGCCGGCCCAGGCGGCGCGACGAGCTGATCGCCCGATTCCGCACCGCCCGATAGAGCCATCCGACGACATTCTCGGGTGGTGGCTCCTGCTGGATCAGGTTCACGAGCGCTTCCTGGACGACGTCCTCGGGCGACGCGGACCATTGGCGCGCGTAAAGCACCAACGGACCGCCATGATCGTCGAGGAGGTGCTTCAGGGTTTCCGGGCCAATGCCGCTCATCCGGTCGTTCCCAGGGTGCTACCACCAGTATAGACGCCGGCCGCGGCTCGTTACGTCAGAAAAACGGCTGCCGGTCGTCGGCTGCCGGTTGAAGGTTGACGGTTGAACGTTGACGGTTGAACATGGAAGATTGCCAGAAGAAACGCCCCCTCATTGCATGAGGGGGGTGATCGGCGTTCAGTCTTGCCCGGCCAGCAGATCCTCGATCAGCTTCCGGGGGACGCCGATGTCCAGCACGTGAAGGTGGCCGACGTAGGGCTCGGCCTCGGGGGCGAAGAAGCCGGGCTTGGCCGTGGCGAACGTGCAGGTGTGGGCGGCGCGGATCGTGTGCCGGGCCGGCTCGCCCGTGTCGCAGTCCAGGCCGCTGGGCACGTCGACCGCCAAGATGGGAGCAGCGGCCGCGTTCATGCGGTCGATGACCACGTCCAGCGGCGGTCGCGGCTCGCCCTGGGCGCCGGTGCCCAGCAGGGCGTCGACCAGCCATGCCGAGCCGGCCAACTCCTGGTCGAGCCGCGAGGCATCGGTCTGGGCAGCCATGGGCACGATTGGCACGCCCGTCTTTTCGAGAATGCGGTAGTTGACCCCGGCGTCACCGGTGAGATCGGACGGATCGGCCCAGAGGAGCACGCGGACGTCGTGGCGTCGCAGGTCGAGATGCCGCGCCAGGACGAAGCCGTCGCCGGCGTTGTTGCCCCGGCCGCCGCAAATGACGACCTTGCCGGAGATGCCCAGCCGGCAGAGCGTATCGGCGACTCCGCGGCCGGCGTTCTCCATCAGCACCAAGCCGGTCATGCCGTACTGTTCGATCGCCAGGGCATCGAGCCGCCGGGACTGCCGGCGATTGAGCGTGGGAGGCGTCATCCGGACTACTCTGTTGCCGGCGCGGCGCGGCGTGCGCGGCGCCGTGGGAAGCTCGCCCGCCCGGCGGCGAGCGCCAGTCCCAACAGTGCCCAGGCGAACAAGCCGCCCGGCTCGGGCACCACCTCGATGTTGCCGTACTCGGCGGTCTGGCCGTAGACGTGAAAGCCGACGCGACCGCTGGTGAATGTCGTGTTGGCGACGGTGCGGTCAAAGAGGCTCGTGCCACCGTGGCTGACGTTGATCGTCAGGTCGTTGCCTTCCCTTGCAATGGAGAAATCGTACAGCGTGCCGGCAACCCAGGTCAGGCCCGAGTCCGAGGCAAGGTACGTGTCGCTTCCACCGAGTTCCCGCACGACGGTCAGGCCAGCCTGTTCCTGGGTTCCCCCGCCGGAAAAGCTCAGTCGGTAGTGGTTATGGATATCCTGGAACCCGAACATCAGGCCCATCGTGTCGTTGTCGCCGGGGGCCTCCATCGTGCCGGCGAAGGTGAAATCACCGGCGACGGAAAAATCGCTTATCAGCGAACCGCTATGGTCGGGATCGGCGACGACCAGCCCAGCGACGGCGGACCAGAGGGAGTTGTTCGTCCCGCTAATCGGACTCTCCATCTTCGTCCAGTTGGCCAAGATCTCGGTCGCGCTGATCGCGCCTTGGGCGTGTCCCGTGCCACCGAGCAGCACCATGGTCAGAAAGCAGACGGCCGGACTTCTCATCGCATCCCTCCTTAGCTTGCGTCACGATCATCACCCAACGGAGTCCCTATTCTAGCGACCGGGATCGATCCTTGCGATAGCGTTGATGGAAAGACGGCAAAGAGTTCGGACACAACGCACGCCCCTGCCGCCACCTACCGGCTGCGGGCCACCAACCGCGGGCTTCCGCCTGGCGGCTATCGTCCCCCGAACCGGCAACCGACAACCGCCTACGCCATCGCGCGGAGCACCTCGATGCCGCGTTGGATCACGGCGTCGGGGGCGGCGTAGGCGATGCGGAAATGGGTGTCCCGATGGCTGAAAACGCCGCCGGGGATGATCAGCAATTGGTGCTCGGTGATCGCCTTTTCGACGAACTCGGCGCCGGTGCCCCAGGGGGTCTTGGGGAAGGCGTAGAACGCCCCGCGCGGCGCGACCAGTTCGTAGCGGCCGGCCAGGCCCTCGACCACGAGATCGCGCTTGCGGCGGTAGGCGTCGATGTGCTCTCGGTTGTCCAGGTCCATCGCCGCCACCGCCGCCCATTGAAACGGATGCGGCGCGCAGACAAAACTGTACTGCTGCAGCTTGATCATCTCCTCGATGATCGCCGACGGCCCGTGGGCGAACCCGAGCCGCCAGCCGGGCATCCCATGGCTCTTGCTGAAACCGTCGATCACGATCGTTTGCGGATTGAACTGGGCCAGCGAGACGAACGGGCCGTCGTAGCAGAAGTCGCGATAGATCTCATCGCTTACCAGCACCACGTTCCGGTCGGCCGCCAGTTCGGCCAACGCCCGGACGTCCGCCTCGTCGGCGACCGCGCCCGTCGGATTGGTGGGGCAGTTGAAGAGGATCATCTTCGTCCGGGGGGTGATCGCGTCGGCCACTTTCTCCGGGTCGACGCGGAAGTCGGGGTAGGTGTCGACGCAGACCACCTTCGCCCCCGCGACGCCGGCCAGAGCGCCATACATCACGAAGAACGGGTCGAAGACGATCACCTCGTCGCCCGGGTTGACCAGCGTCAAGATGGCCAGCATCAATCCGCCGCTGGTTCCGCTCGTGACGAACAACTCGCGATCCGGATGTCCATACGCCACGTCAACCCGGTCTTGCAGCTTCGCCCGCAGCGGGGCGATGCCCTGGGTGAGCGAGTAGCCATTCTTGCCGCCTTCGATGGCGTCGATGGCGGCCCGGCGGGCGTCCTCGGGGACGTCGAAGTCGGGCTGGCCGATCGACAGGTTGATCGGGTTGGCCAGCTTTGAACCGAGGTCGAACACCTTGCGGATGCCCGAGGCGTCAAAACATTTCGTGCGTTCGGCAAGCCAATGGGCAGTCATGGTGCCGTAAACTCCAGTTCGAGGCTGGTGTGAGACTCGCCTTTCGGGGGGGTCTCGCGTGAACGTGTCGTATTTCTCCCTTTCTACCTTAGAATCACAATCCCGTTAAGGCGAATCACGCGGCTCGACTTGCGTCGGGTGCAACTTGCACCCGCGCCTCGCCGCCTCCACAAGCCGAGCGCGAATTTGCTCGAGCCGGGTCTCGTCCTCGATCTTCTCGCCGTCAAACGTCGTGACGTAGAACACATCGACCACCTGGTCGAGGTACGTGCCGATCTTGGCTCGCCAGACCGAAAGTCCCATCTCGAACAGGGCACGGCTGATCGCGTAAAGCAGCCCGGGCCGATCCGGGGCGAAAACGTCGACAATCGTGTAGTCGCGCGAGGTCGTGTTGTCGGCTTCGACGCGGATGGGACTCGGGCATGTCGGCAGCGAGGCGGCCCGGGCGGTCTGCCAGGTGCGGCGTGGCTGGGGCGGTTTCGCCGCGGGGCTCCGCAACGAGTCGGCCAACGCCGCTTCGATCTCGGCCAGTCGCTCCTTCGGCGGAGGGCCGGCGAAGTCGGGATCGTGGCCCCAGAACCGATCCAGGACGAGTCCCTCGGCGAACGTGTTGATCTCGGCCGTGAGGATTTCGAGCCCCGCGGAGGCAAGCGCGCCGGCAAGCCTGTGAAAGATGCCCGGCGCGACGTCTTCCCGCGTGACGACGGTGCACCGGACGGCGTCGGTCTCGGCGAGGTAACGTGCCCGGGCGATCACCTCGCCGATGGATAGCTGGCGAAGCAGTTCGAGATCGTCGGCGACTTGGGCCGGCGGCGTGCCCGCAAGGTAGCTTTCGGGCAGCGAGTCGAGTTGCCGGACGAACCAGGGGTGGTCGCGGCCGGCGCCCAGGAACTCGGCCACCGCGTCGCGACGGAGTTGCCGCTGGGTGTCAACGTCCGTGGCCGGGGTTTCGCCGGCCAGATGCTGCATTGCCCGATGAAAGAGCACCGTGACGACCTCGGCTTTCCAACTATTCCAGACGCCGGGACCGACCGCGCCGAGGTCGCAGGCGGTCAGGACGTAGAGCATTCGCAGTCGCTCGGGCGATCCGACCTCGACGGCGAAGCGGACCACGACCGACTCGTCGTCGATGTCGCGGCGCAGGGCGAGATGGTTCATCACGAGATGCTTGTGAACCAGGAACTCGAGCGTCTCGGCGGCGCCGGGCGAAAGGCCCAAGCGGACGGCGGTCTCGCAGGCGATTTGCCGTCCGATCTCGGAGTGGTCGCCGGGATAGCCCTTGCCTAAGTCGTGAATCAGGAGGGCCAGGTGCAGCAGAGCCTTCTGTTGCACCTGACGGTACGCCCGGCCGAGCGGCCCGGCGTCGGACACCAGCGCGGTCGCCTGTTCGACCGCCCGGAGGCAGTGCTCGTCGACCGTGTACTTGTGGTACTGGTTGAATTGCAGCAGTCCCCGGGCGTGGCGCAGGGCGGGAACGAACTGTTCGAGCAGCTCGACTTCGTGCAGGCCGCGGAGCAACTCGCCGAGTCGGGCGGGGTGGTTCAAGAGCGAGAGGAACCGCGATCGGGCTTCCGGCGTGATCGGCCCGACGAGGCCGGGGGCAGCGCGGCGAATCACGTCCCAGGTTTCCGGGGCAATTCGCTTGTCGTAGAGGTTGGCCAACTCGGCCAACTGGAGTACGGCGACGAGGTCGCGGCGGAGTTGACCAAGCCCCGTTCGGGTCGCGCGGATTTCGCGGGGCCCGACGCGATAGTCGTTGCCCACCCGATGGCTCACCACCGAATCGACCGCCAAGCCGAAGCCGCGCTCGGCGAGGGCTTTTTCCGCGAACCGGGTGACGACGTGGCTGACCGCCTCCGTGTGGCGGAAGTAGTCTCGCATGAAGCTCTCGACCGGCATCATGCCCGATGTGCCCCGGTGGCCGAAACGCTCCGCGACGCGGACTTGCTCGGCGCGGTCGAGGACGTCGTGGGCCCGGCCGGCGTGGAAATGCAGTTCGTTGCGCAAGCGGAGCAGGAACTCGGTCGCCCGGCCGAGGGCGTCGGCGTCGGCTTGGGTAAGCTCGCCCCGGTCGAGCAAGGCGTCGAGCGCTCGCGAAGCCAGTGGCACCCGCGAGACCCCGTAGCGTACCCGGGCGATCCAGCCCAGCAGTTGCAGGTCGCGCAGGCCGCCCCGCGACCGTTTGACGTTGGGCTCCAGCAGATAGACGGTCTCGCCGTGGCGGAGCCGCTCTTCGGTTCGATTTTTCAGGATGGCCGCCGCAAGGGGCCCGCGTCGCCGGGCGATCTGACGGTCCAGCTCCTCGGTGAACCCCTGGAGGAGAGCGACGCTGCCGGTCAAGAGCCGCGACTCCATCAGCGACGTTCCGATCACCGCGTCGCGCATCGCCAGCCGGCAGGCCTCCCGCGGCGTCCGCACGCTATGGCCGAGCGCCAGTCCCGCGTCGAACACGTCGTGCATCAGCCGCCGGGCCAACGGGGCCACCGCGTCGGCCGACGCCGGGTCGTGGAGGATCATCAGATCGACGTCGGAATAGGGGGCCGTCTCGCCCCGGCCGTAGCCGCCGTGCGCAACCAAGGCGATATGCTCGCGCAACGGATCGGTCGCGTCCGGCGCAAGGTCGTCGACCGCCGCGTCGAACAGCCCGAGAATCACTTCGTCCCGCAGCGCGCTCACGGCCGCGCAGATGTCAGCCCCCCCGCCGCCGGAGTCGTGACGCCGTCGGAGCTGTTCCATCCCTTCGGCCAGGCGTTGTCTGGCGTCGAGGACATGAGCGTCGAGCGGGCACATGAGGGCGGATTCCCTTACAGTGCGTCGCGGCCCAGTTCGCCGGTTCGGATGCGGACGACTTCGGTCAACTCGGAGACGAAGACCTTGCCGTCGCCGACCTGGCCGGTTTGGGCCGCGCGGAGGATCGTGTCGAGAACACGCTGGACTTCGCCCTCGGCCACGACGACTTCGAGCTTGATCTTGGGGACGAAATCGACCTGGTACTCCGTCCCGCGATACATCTCCGTGTGTCCCTTTTGGCGTCCGAAGCCCTTGACTTCGGTGATCGTCATTCCGTGCACGCCCTGTTCCGCGAGCGCGTTTTTGACCTCTTCCAGCTTGAAATGTCGAATGATCGCTTCGACCTTCCTCATCGGCGGACTCCTCGTGCGGGTACTTACAGGAAAATATAGCCTTCTTCGCCGTGCTGGCTCATGTCCAGGCCCTCGATTTCCTCGGCGTGCGAGACCCTCAGGCCCATCGTGGCGTCCAGGACCTTCAACAGGACGAACGTGACGACGATGGCCAACGCCCAGGTGATTGCCGTTGCGATGAGCTGGGCAGTCAACACGGAGCCGCCTTCGAGCAGCCCGACCGGCGCGCCGTCGGCGACGTTGTTGACAACCCGGGTGGCGAAGACGCCGGTCAGGATGGCGCCGAGCGTTCCGCCGACGCCGTGGACGCCGAAGACGTCCAGCGAGTCGTCGTAACCAAACCGCGACTTCAGCGCGGTGCAGGCGAAGAAGCAACACACCCCCGCCGCGGCGCCGATCGCGATGGCCGAGGTCGGCTGAACGAACCCGGAGCCGGGCGTAATGCACACCAGCCCGGCCACCAGTCCGGAACACGCGCCGAGCACCGAGGGTTTGCCCCGGGTGATCCACTCCATGCCGGACCACGCCAGCACGCCGGCGGCCGCGGCGAGGTGGGTGGCGGCAAAGGCGCTGGCGGCCAGGGCGTTGGCCTCCAGGGCGCTGCCGGCGTTGAAGCCGAACCAGCCGACCCAGAGCATCGTCGCGCCGACGGCGGTGTAGGTCAGATTATGCGGCGGCATCGGCTCGCTGCCGTATCCCAGCCGCCGGCCAATCAGAAGCGCGCAGACCAACGCCGAAATGCCCGAACTGATGTGAACGACCGTCCCGCCGGCGAAGTCCAACGCCCCGCCGGCCGTCACGCCCGCGTTGGCGCCGCCGTAGAACAAAATGCCGTCGCTGTCCCAAACCCAGTGGCACAGCGGGCAATAGACCAGCGTCCCCCAGAGAATCATGAACACGACCATCGTGCTGAATTTCATCCGTGCGGCAAACGCGCCGACCATCAACGCGGGCGGAAGGATGAAGAACATGCCTGGGAAGAGCATGTGGGTGAGCCGGGGGATGTGGCCTTCGACGGGGAAGACCGGCCCGGATCCGGACCACTGTGCCTGAACGTTGTTCAACAGCAGGTAGTCGCCGTTGCCCAACAGGGCTCCGTCGCCGCCGAACGATAGCGAGTAGCCCCACAGAGCCCAGATCACGCCCATCAGCCCCATGAGGAACACGCACTGCATCATCACGCCGAGCACGTTCTTCTTGCGGACCAATCCGCTGTAGAACAGGGCCAGGCCGGGCGCGGTCATCATCAGCACGAGCGCGGAGCTGGTGAGCATCCAGGCGTTGTCGCCCGAGTCGATCGGCTGCTGCTGGAGTTGCGGCGTCGGCGGTTGCGCCGCCACACGCGGCTCTTCGGCGAATCCGACGGCCGCAATTCCCAGCAACACCGTAAGAACGGCCCACGCGATCCGTCCCACGCGCCAAGCTCTCGCTGGTTTCACCATCAAAGATCCTCGTCCAATCCAGTCGATCCGGTTAATCCTGTCCAAGACCTCGTGGTCACGACTGACGGCTGCGCTCGAAATAGACACGTCGAATTCGCAATCGCCGTGCCAATCGGAGGACGCCGGCCTGGTGCCTATTGCGGCGACGAGGGGACCGGCACGCGGCACGCGAGATTCGTTCGCCAGCGCCAACCTCCCCAGCCCAATGCCGTTTCGTCCTTGGGAGTAGGCACTTAGCGCGGCCACGCCACCGGCGGCCCGGACACGATTCATCCGTAAGCGGGCGTGACCGACGCCGGCTCTCGAAAGAATGCCCCGCGCGGAAGCACGCCGGGCGACTGCCCAATTCATGGGCAGTGCGAGATTCACAATCGGGCAGCCACGGGGAAGGCGAACGGCGAGCTACCTGCCATGGAGGGGGTGACGGTTCGGTACGCGACCGTGTGGCCCGTCATGCTCCACGCTCGCATGAGGGCGATCCGCGCCGGGCAGCCGATCGGGAAAGCTCGGCAACGAGACCAGGATCGCGGTGCCGCTGGCGTGCTCGTCCACCCACGCCGTGCCGCCGTAGTGCTCGGCGATCTTGCGGACGATGGCCAGTCCCATGCCCGACCCCTCGACCGCCGCCCCCCGCAACCGGACGCCCGGCAGAAAGACCCGCTGCCGCTGGGCCGGTTCGATGCCGGGTCCGTTGTCATGGACCCGCAGCACCGCCAGCGGCCCGCCGCCGCGGTTCCGCGAGGACACTTGGGCACGCTCCGCCGCAACGTGGATCGCCGGACACTCCGAATCACAGCCGTGCTTGATCGCGTTGCGGACCAGGTTGGTGACGATCTGCTTCACCCGTTGCCGGTTGCACCAGACGTGCCCGAGCGGCCGCGCCACCTCGACGCGGACGTTCCGCTGGGCGAGCAGTTCTCGCTGCTCGAACAGGACTTCGTCGACCACCTCGGCCAGCCCCACCCGCGTCGACTGCATCTCGACGCTGCCCGTTCGGGCCAATCGCGCCAGGTCGCCCAGAAATCGCTTCGACTCGTCGAGGCAGGCATGCACGTGGGCGGCAATCTCCTGCAACTCGGCCCGCGGCGCGCCGGCCAGCGACTCCTTCAGACGGCCGAACGAGCTCTCCAGGAGCATAAAGTTGGCGCCCATGTCATGCGACAGCGCCCGAACAAGATGGTCCCGCTCCTGGCGTGCCTGGCGTGCCCGTCGGTCCATTTGGGCGTTTTCGCGCCACAGGTGTTCGGTGGCGGCGCTGTCGAGACGGCTCATGATTGCGTTCCTGCCAAGTCGGCGGTCGGGCCCCGGGGACTGTACCCCTCGCGCCGCCGGAGCTTGCGCGCGCTACCCCGGCGCCCTAGCAGGGATCGACACCTCGGCCGGCAGAGTTTGCTTTTATTCCGCAGACCCCCTATTCGATACCATCCGCGCAATCCATCCTCGGGTGGCAAGCTCTGAAAGGGCGTCGTGAAATCGCCGGGCATGACCGCCACGCCCGTCGCCCGGGGCTCGGGGGTGTGCCGCCCATCGATTGGCGGTGTGGATGGGCTTCAAGCCGGGCAATTCTACTTGCCCATCTTCCGAAGGTTCTTGATGCACGCCGCGACGGCGTCGATCGGCGCATCGCGGTATTGCTCCTGTTCGACGACGTACCACTCGGTGCCGCCGGTCGTCTCGCATATCTTGAAGACCTCGTCCCATCGGACGTCGCCTTCGCCGATCGGGGCCTTGCCGTCCTTGCTGTGTTCCTTCAAGTGGACCGTTTTGAGCCGGCCCGCAAGTTTCCGCATCGCCGCGTAGGGATCACCGCCGCCGTCGAGGCAATTGCCCATGTCCATCTGCGCGATCACTTCCGGCTTGGTCGCCGCGAACAAGAGGTCCCAACTGGTCGTATCGCCGATCTTGTGAAAATCGTCCCCGTGGGCGTGGTAACCGATCTGCAAACCATGGGGCTTGAGCTGATCGGCCAGGGCGTTGAAACGGTCGGCGGTCCCCTTGATCGCCTCGACCGAGTCGCGGCTCGACTCCGGCACCCACGGCACGATGACGAACTTCGTGCGCAGCGTCTGGTGAAACTCGACGGTCTTCTGGAAGTTGTCCTTGTCCAGAAGATTCAGGGCCGTGTGGGTTCCGCAACACTTCAGGCCGGTCTGGTCGAGGACCTTGCCCAGCGCGTCGGCCCCCAGCCCGCGGTAGCCGGCGAATTCGACCCCGTCGTAGCCCAGCTTCGCGACCGCCTCGATCACGACGGGAAACGCCCGTTCATCGCCGCGAAGCGAATAGAGTTGCAGGGCAATGGGAATCTTCCGATCGGCGGTCGCCGCGGCGAGCAACGGCCGCTTGGCCGCCCAAACGCCCGCCGCGCCGATGCCCCATTTCATGAAGTCGCGTCGTGGGATCAAGATTGCGTTATCCTTATGCGGTTCGAGCCAGTACCGGAGGAGGGACTTGAACCCTCATGACCCGAAGGTCACTGGATTTTGAGTCCAGCGCGTCTGCCATTCCGCCACTCCGGCAGTAACACAGCGGGGGGCGATTCCTCTCCTTGGGTGGAGGGGATCGCAACGCCGCATTGTCGTAATCGCCGCTGATTTTAGCACGGGGTCGGCGTGCCGAACAGCCCTGCTTCCGTCTCTGCAAAGCGGCTCCGCGCCGGTCGGACACCCTCGTTGTTGCACATTTCCCTTGTGGCCTACGCGTATTGTACACGGCCGTTTTGCCACATTATACGGTCCGACCGCGGGGGCCCGTCTGGACTGCGTCGAGCGATGTCGTATAATGACCCCCATCCTGCCTGCGTTTGCTCTCCCGTTTACCCCCCCGCCACGATGGAGGTGCCGCGATGAAACGCCGTGAAATGCTTCGTTCGACCGGGGCTGCCGTGCTGGGACTGTCGGCCTTTCCGCTCGGCTGGGTCGCCGCCGAGGAAAAGAAGAAGCCGTCCAAGGTTCTCTATTTTACCCGAAGCGTCGCCTACGAACACTCGGTCGTCAAACGCGACGGCGATCGGTTGAGCTACTCGGAACGGATCCTGACAGACGTGGGCAAAGAGCACGGGGTCGTCGTGGACTGCACCAAGGACGGTCGCGTGTTCGACGGCGACTTGGACCAGTACGACGCGATCGCCTTCTACAATTGCGGCAACCCCGACGAGCCGGCCGTCGACGGCGGAGCGCCGATCTCGCCCAACGGCAAGCGGCGTCTGTTGGAGGCGATTGCCACCGGCAAGGGTTTCGTCGGCATTCATTCGGCCTGCTACTGTTATTACTCGACCGGCCCGAAGTTCGAGATCCAGACCAAGGTCGATCCGTACGTCGCGATGCTCGGCGGCGAATTCGTCCAACACGGCCAACAGCAGGAGACGGCCATGCGGATCGTCTCGCCCCAGTTCCCCGGCGTCAAGGACCTCGGCGAGTCGTTCCGGTTGACCGACGAGTGGTACGGCCTGAAGAATTTCGCCCGGGACCTGCACGTGATCCTGGTCATGGAGACCGAGGGCATGAAGCGGGAGGCGCCCGTGGACAAGGAGTCCTACGATCGGCCGCCGTTCCCGTCCACCTGGGCGAGGATCGAGGGCAAGGGCCGGGTTTTCTACACGGCGATGGGCCACCGCGAGGACGTCTGGGACAGCCGCGCCTTTCAACAGATCCTGCTGGGCGGCTTCGCCTGGGTGATGCGCCACGTCGACGCCGATGTTTCCCCGAACCTCGATCGGGTCGCGCCCAAGGCAAGTCAGTTGCGAGCGTAACCTCTCATCCCCAACCCTGCTATCAGGAGATATGCTGATGAAACGTCGTGAAATGTTGCTTTCGACTTCGGCGGCGCTGTTCGGTCTGTCGGCCTTCCCGCTTCGCCGGGCCTTCGGCCAGGACAAGAAGCGCAAAGTGCTCTACTTCACCCGAAGCGCCGACTTCGAACACTCGGCCGTCCAGCGCAACGGCGACGAGTTGAGCATTTCGGAAAAGGTCCTGACCGATTTGGGCAAGCGCCACAACGTCGAAGTCGTCTGCACCAAGGACGGACGCGTGTTTGACGGCGACCTGGACCAGTACGACGCCATCGCCTTCTACACGTCCGGCGACCTGACCAAAGCCGACGCCCGAAACACCCCGCCGATGACCGTCCAGGGCAAGAAACGGCTCCTCGACGCGATCGCCGCCGGCAAGGGGTTCGTCGGGTTCCATTCGGCGACCGACACGTTCCACTCCGCCGGCGAGCGCAACCAGAACCAGACCGAGGTCGATCCCTACATCGCCATGATCGGCGGCGAGTTCATCACCCACGGACCGCAGCAAGTGGCCACGATGGGGATCGCTTCACCCAACTTCCCCGGACTGCGCGATCAGAACCTGGGCGATTCGTTCGAGCTGAACGAGGAGTGGTACGCCCTGAAGAACTTCGCCAAGGATATCCACGTCATCCTTGTGCAGGAGACCGAGGGCATGAAGGGCGAGTGCTACCAGCGGCCGCCGTTCCCGGCCACCTGGGCGCGTATGCACGGCAAGGGCCGCGTCCTGTACACCTCGCTGGGCCACCGCCACGATGTCTGGGAGAACGAGTTTGTCCAGAACGGCATCGTCGGCGGGTTCAGTTGGGCGATGGGCCTGGCGGACGCGGACATCTCCCCCAACCTGGACAAGGTCGCGCCCAAGGCCGCCGAATTGCCCAAGTAGCCCCGATTACCGGGCAAGATCGGCGAGAAACTTGGTATATTGCTTCGGGCTTTGCCGGAATCGCGACAAGTTCGCCGGGTTGGCGAACATGTACAGTCTGCCTTCATAAACCGCGCTGGCGTCGGTACGCCCCGGCACGTTGCCGCGTCCCTCGGCGGCCAACACCGGATCGAACCCGGACAGCACCGGCGCGAAACGCTCGGGATGTGCTCGGAACGCGCGATGTTGCGCCGGACCCGACATGCGGTAGGTCCGGCCCTCATATTCCACCGCCAGCGCCGGATCGCCTTCGACCCAGGTCTCCGTTTTGAGCAGTTCGACCGGGCAGTACCCGTCCAGGCCCACCGGCGACGCCCCCAATGGCGCGTCGTAGGTGACCGGACGCTCCGGGATCGGGGCCGGCTCCGACTGTGTCCGACGCGACTTCCACTCCCGCGGTTGCGCCCACGGCTCGGCCGGTGCGTCGTGAGTTGCCGCCTCGACGGGCTCGGCCGGCGTGTTGCGGGTCGTCGCTCCGACCGGCTCGGCCATGGCTGGACCGGCAGCGCCATCGGTCACCCGTGGCGCTTCCTGAACCGGCCGCAACGCCGAGATCGGCGTCGCTGCCGGCGGCACGGAAGCCGCCGTCAGTCGCATCCGCGGCACTGGGGCGGTCGCGGGAAGCGGGGCGGTTGAGGGAAGCGGAGCGGCGGGACCGGTCGGCTGTTGCGCGTTGGCAACCGGAGCCTGCGGCATCGTCGGACCGTCCAGGACTACCGACCGCGGCGGCTCGGCCGTCATCCGCGGCACGGGCACCGCCTCCTCGATCGGCGCCGGCTTGATCGCTCGCTGCTCGACCGGCGCGGGGATGGCTCCACCCTCGTTCGCCTTTGGAGCCGGCGGAACCGGCGGAACCGGCGGAACCGGTTGAGCGGGCTGAGGCTCAGATGGCTGAGCTGGCTGAGTTGCCTGAGGCTGAGGTGGCTGAGACGACTGCGACGGCGGCGAAGGAGGGGGAGACGGTTGTGCGGGCGCGCCTTCGATCGGCAATCCCGTGGCCGGCGGCCCCTCGGGTACCATTGGCAGCGGGGGCAGTCCCGGCACTCCCGGCGCGCCGCCCGGCTCCAGCTCAAACGGCGTCCGCGGCACGGTCGACGGACCCTGCTGAATCTGCAACCCCTCGACACCGGTGGCGCTGCGCGGCGGGGGGTATTCCTCTTTCGGGGGCACCGGCGGAACCGTTCCCTTGGGTGTCTTAACCCTATCGACACCAATGCCCTGCGGGAAGTCGATGTCGGGCCGCTGCTGGACCGGCCATGGACGCCACTGTTTTTCGAAGTGACCCCAGTACCTGAGGTTCGGCGTACACATGTACCCGCTCGGGCAGTTGCCTGGGCCGATGCCCGGGCGCGGGCAGTTCTGGCACGGCGGCTGTGCGATGACAGCCGCTCTGGCGGCGCCGCCAAGCCCAAGCAGCACGGCGACGGCCACGCACACCGCCGACCAGCGCGCCCAATATCCTGGATTCAACATCGATAGTTCCCCCCAATGGTCAAGCGATTTATTGCCTGTGCAACCGTGAGCCGCAAACGTCCTGGTCCGCGAATCTCCGTTAGTAGTAGCTCGATCGGACGCCCATCATCTGGGCGCTGCGGACGGTCGAGAACGTCAGCGAGCTGAAGCCCAGCAGGC
>JAPLNP010000318.1 GCA_026401055.1 Planctomycetia bacterium | reverse complement strand
CCCGGGCGGTGCTGCCGTACCAAGGCCCGAGCGAGACGCAATACCGGCCCGAGGGCTTCGACACGTTGAACGTCTCGGTGTAGCTCACGCCCGCCGCGTAGAACGGGCAGCCCTGGCCGTTCCAGCCGACGCCGCCCAGACCGCTGCCGTCGATCAAGAACCGAGCCATGCGGTTGAACGGGCTGCCCAGTTCGCTGGACACCCGGGCGATGGCAACCTTCGGAATCCGCTTCATGCCGCTGCTGTCGCCCTTGGCGAAGAACTGCACTTCGGCGAGGCCGACCAGGGCGTTGTCCACGCTGCCGTCGGTCGTCGGGAACGCGACGCCGTGATGGTTCGAGAGGATGTCGAACTTCACGAATCGCACGCCCGGGCCATTCACGCGCATCGTCCGCGGGAAAAGCGGTTTGCCGCTGGGGCCGGTCGCGCCGCTTTGGGCCTCGTCGAGCGAGAACGTGCCCAAGTCGGCGAACGAGCCCTCCTCGCCGGTGGGCGACGCGCTGACGCGCATCTCTTTCACGCCCCGCTTAGTGAGGTTCACCTCGTTGTAGTTCCAGACCTTGACGGCCGCCAGGTCGCAGCGCTCGCCGAGATCGAACACGACGGTCGGCTTCCCGTCGCCCTTGGCCTTGTCCGCGCCGCCCATGCCGATGCCGGCGGTGAGCCACATCGTGCCGTCGGGCACGGTGACGTGGGCGTCGCGGGAGCCGACGTCCAGCGGACGCGGTGGCACGATCACAAAGCCCGAATCGGCCGCATTGAGCGCGAAATCGCCCAACACGTAGGCCGATTCAAGTTCGTGATAAATGGTCATCGGAGAGGCGCGGAGGGTGACGGCATTCGCGCCGGTCTGGGCCGCCTCGCTCAGGTCGATCTTGCCGAACACCTTGTCGAGCCACCACTGGCCCGGCGCGGCCGAAACCGGCTTGCCGTTGCACGTGATCGTGTAGAGGTCCGGCCGCTCGATGACGACCACCAGCGGCTTGGGCACGGGCCCCTCGATCGTGAACCGGTACGTGGCCTCGAAACCGCTGTCGGCCGCGAACTTCTTGGTGATCAGTTGGTCGTGCAGTTGGACCGCGCTGTCCCAGGGGTTGCGCTCCATGCCGTTTTTCGCGAAGGCGAACTGTCCGGCCGTGTAGCAGTAGACGTTCTTGAGCGTCTCGCCGCCGGCCGTGATGTCGACGTAATCGAGCGTCAGGACGTTCGGCTCGACGCGGCGAGCCTTCGGCGGCCCGAGCGGCCGAATCGTGGTCGCCTCGGCCGCTTTCGCCGCGACGGGTTCCCTCGCATCCTTCGACAGGAACAACATCAGGCTTCCGCAATGGGGCAGGTTGAATTCGGTTCGGACGCCGTCGCCGCTTTTGGCAAACGGATACGGGCCGACCGTGCCGGCGTCAAGGTTCCATCGCTCGATCCCCCGCGCCGAGGATTCGATCACGCCGGCACTCGGCGCGTCGATGCTCGTGTTGACCACGAACAGGATCTCGCCGTCGTCCAGCCGCCGCCGGTGGTGGAACAGGATGCCCTGGTCGTCCTTGGCCCGGGCGATCACGAGGCCGTCCTGCGAGCGTTTCTGCATCGCAGCGATCGCCTCCTCGATCGAGACTTTCTTCCAGCCGGGCGACTGGGCGAGCTTCGTGACCGCCTCGGAGGCCTGCCCATCGACGCGCGTGGGCGGCTTGCCGCACGAGAGCACCTTTCCGCCCGCGGCGAGGTACTCTTCCAACAGCCGGACGGTCGGTCCGTTGAGGTTTTCGGTATGCGTGGACAGGACGACGAGGTCGTAGGCCCGTTGTCCCACGACGAGCCCTGCCGGCGCGCCGCCGGCGGTTTGTCCGCGGTCGACCTTGCCGTGCCGCGCGAGGATGTCTTCGCAGCCGACGTCGTATTCGGCCTGGGCGTGTTCGAGCCGGTTGATCAGGTCCTGAAACTCGTTGCCCAGGGCCTCAAGCTCGCCGCCCTCGGCCATCCACGCCGAGGTGGTCGGCTGCAACAAGAGCGCGTGGTTGACCTGGTCGCCCTCGGTCAGCACGAGCGAGAGCCGCGTGAAGTAGCCGGCCATCTTGTGATAGCCCTCCCACCACGGCTCGTGGTAGGAGAACGACTGGGGATGGTCGCGTTTTCGGGCGCCGCGGATCGTGACGTAGGAGAGGTGCTCGTTGAGCGTATTGACGCCCAGCACGTAGATCCAGTCGCCGATGCGTTTCATGTCCTCGAACCGCAGGTCCCAGCCGCCCGCCCCGTAGGTTTCGCACAGCGTCCGCTTGCGGCCGAGTTGGTTGGCCACGCTCGAAAGCTCCTTGACGGTTCGCGCGTTGCCGAACTGGCCGTGGACGTCCGCCTCGTTGTACTGGTTCATCAGGTTGTCGATCGAGGGACGCTGGTGCCAGGCGTACATGGCCATGTTGTCCGGGCCGTGCGACGCGCCGGGCCAACCGTGCTCCCAGTAGTGGCCGGTGAACTCCAGGTTGTGTTTCTCGCAGTATTCGTAAAACGGCTTCGCCCAGCGGTCGATGAACTCCTCCAAGAGAAGCTGCTGGTAGTTGTGACGCACGCGGCGCCAATCGCCCACCGGACGCACCAGGCTCGGCAAGTGCTCCATCAAGTCATAGCCCCAACGCTTCTGGAAATCCTCGGCCAATCCGTCCGACCAGTGCAGCCCACCGGCCGGCGACAGGTGCGGCTCGTCGGTGAACACGCCGGGCACCCGCTTGCCGAACTGATCGCCGATCTCGCGCTCGTAAGCGCCCATGGTGATTTCGAGAAACTTCTGCGTCACGCCAGGCTTGAGCAAATCAACGTAATACTTCCCGCCGAACCAGCCGCCCACCGGAGCCAGCGCAATCGAGCCGACGAGGTATCGCCCCTCGGGCAAGGTCTCGCCCGCGCGGGCCTTGGCGGTGACGTTCTCGAAACTGTCGTCCGTCATGCGGTAGACCACCAGGACGTCTTCGGCGAGCTTGCCCGGCTGCTTGACTTCGGCGAAGTTCAGCCCCTTGCCGCGTGACTCGGGCATGGCCTCGGGCACCAACCCGCCGGCGAAGCCCGAGGGATAGGAGTTCTCGTCGTAGATCCAGACGTTCATGTCCAGCCGCTCGGCTTCGGCCAGGGCGACCTTCCACAGGCGGAACCAATCCTTCTCCAGGTACGGCGTCATCAGCCCGGGCCGGGGATGGACAAAGACCTGTTTGACCTTCTGCCCGGCGAGATCGGCCATCGTGTTCTTGATCTGCTCTTCGGTGAGCATGTCGTTCCATACCCAGAGCGGGCCGGAACTGTACTGACGCGGCGGATCGACCAGCCGCGCCTTGACGCTGGCGGAGTCCGCCGCCCGAGCGACGACCCCGGGCAGAACGACCGCCAGGGCGAAGGCCGCCGCGATCCAGGAACGAACGAGGCGCCACGGAGAAAAGGAGGTCGTGCAACGGCGTTTCATGTCTCGACTCCCAGGTTGGAAGAAATGACCAATGACCAAGTCCCAATGACCAATCCCAAGCGGAGGAAGACCGATACCGGTCATTCGTGCCTGGTTATTGGTCATTTTCAAGCGACCGCCTATTTCGCGCCGGCTCGGATCAACTCGATACCCTTGCCCGTGCCCAGGTCCCGCGAGTACTGCTTCTTCTCGGCGTTGTTCCAGTGCTCGTGAACGCCGAGGCTCCCCAGCGGCGTGCCGTCGCCTTCGGGGTCGTAGCGGGCATGGGAGGGTGGCTCGTTGGCCAACGCCGCCTCGTGAAGGTAGTTGTCAACGGTGCCGACCATCTGGACTTGCGTCTTCTCGGCCCCGCACAGGTCCACCGCCACCGACTCGATCGCCACCGGGTCCTGCGAGGCGAACACGCTGGCCGTCCAGTGCCCGTTGAAGGGCGATGACTCCCACCTCTCGGGCAGCTTCCCCTGGTGCGGCGCGGCGTACAGGCCGTCGATCAGATAGAGAATCGTCTTGCCGCCGAGGTCTTTGTGGCCCATCAACTCGACCAGCGGATTGTACGAGCCCATCGGCCGCGTCCGTACCATGATCGCATCGTGCATGTTGCCCGGGTTCCAGCCGTTGTGAGTCTTTCGCGCCTGCTCGCTGTCGCGATAGACCGAGCCGAAATGGTTCTTCGCCGGCAACGTCACGGCGGCCAGACTGTGCCCCTTGAGCACCGCGGCGTTGATCAGGTACGTCGCCGCCGTCACGCACGCCGGCAGGTACGTCGTGCCGCTGTCGGCGACCGACGGATCGGCGAAGTGCAAGGCGACGCTCTTGTCGGGCTGGACCTCGAAACGTCCCTCGGTGCCCTCGCGATCCCCGATGCGAATCCCCGGAAACTCGGCCCGCGCGGGCAGGAAAACCGCGTCGCCCACCCACCGCGAGGCGTCGTAGACGACGATGTCCGTCTCGGGCACGCCCGCCGTCTTGACCAATTGCCGCAAGAGGGCCATCGTCAATTGCGGCGTGTTGTACGACCCTTCTTTGAAATCGGGCCGGCGCTTGGAGCAATTCATGTTGACCTTGATGGCCAGCTTTTCGCCGGGCTTGTAGCCGACGTCGCCCCGGCCGTGCGCGCGGTTGTAGTGGCGGAACAGGGCGTCCCATGCCTCCGCGTCGGTCTTCGCGCCGGTCAAGAGCTGCAACGTCTCGCTCAGCATCGCCGCGGCCCGCTTGGGATCGGTGAACCGGTCCTCATACCATCCACCGCTTTCCGTGTTGCCGTCCCATTGCGCCGCGTCGGGATTGTGTGTCCAGACCACGCGGCCGGGAAAGATGCCCTTGGCCTCGCCGATCGGCTGATTGGGTGGATCGGTCGCCTTCCACCGCGCCGTCGTCTCCTCCTCCGCCGCCAGCGACGCAGCAGCCATCGCCAACGCGGCCAGCGCCGCCAACAGAGTCAGCCCGAAGGCGGCCGTCGCGACTCGCCCCGCGCGCCGCCGGAACCACATCGAGGTTTGCATCATCGGATTCCTTACTACCCTTGTCAGATCGTCGTGCTTGATCGGCGTGGCGGCGCCGAGAGCCCATTGTACCGCGGGCCGGGTGCCCTGTCCACGCTTTCGCGGACATGCTCTGAGCCAATGCACCCATCGGCATTCCCTAGGCCATGGTGAGAAACCCGGCAGCCAACGAGCGTTTCCATCGCCGGCGACCCGGCCTAGGTGGGCGGGCCGAAGGCCGTCAGATCTCCCAAGGGCAAGGCGATGGGTACAGCTAACCCGAAGGGCTTGCGCAACCTGGCCCAAAGCACGGGCAGAGCCGGAAGTGGCAGTCGATTCGCGCACATTCCGCCCGGGGCGCCCGTCACGCCGCCGGCTTCTTCGCCCCGTAGAGATACGGGTTCATCGTCGCGTCGTTGTACATCTTCATCTGCCGGTACACCTTCAAGAGCTTGCGACCGGCGAAGATGTCTTCCAGCAGTTCGGCCAACGCGCCGGAGAGGTCCTTGTGCTGCTGGTCGAGAACGACCAGGCGGTCCTTGGCCTTCCGGCGATGCTCGGGTGTCGCATCCTCCCGGCCGGCCTGCTCCCGCATGTGGTAGATCCGCAGGGCCAGGATCGAGAGGCGATCGATCGAGCTGCCGGGCGTCTCGGTGTTCAGTCGCGCCGCGGGCTCGGGCGCCACGCCCCGCTCGCCCAGCCGCTGGATTAGCAGGTCATCCAGCCGCTCGATCCGGTCGTTACGCTCTTGGTTGAGCCGGTCGATCCGCCGCTTCACCTCGGCTAGCTCGGCGTCGCCGATGTCGACCGCCCGGGCGATGTCCTCCTGGTGCCAGAGCCGATAGTTCCGCTCGTGCTGGTCGCAGACGGCGGCGAGGAAGCCTTCGTAGGGGTTGTCGATCGGCTGCGCGTGCCACCGCTTGACGGCGTGGCGGTGCAAGTCTGTAATGGCGTTGACGTCGATCATCGGCTCCTCGCGCGGGATGGTGAGGGGGACGAACGGCCCATCGGGCGAGCACTCAGCGGGGGAGAATACCCATTCGCCCAATCCTGGACAAGACGAAAAGCCGGTGGCGATGGACGGCGCCGGCGGTGCTGCTGTTGGTGGGCGGCGTCGCATGGCATGCCTCGCTCCGGGTGGGGACGGGTCCTGCTTCGGGGGACTCGATCGAGGGAGCGGTGAATTCGCCCGCGCCGGACCGCGACACGATCCGCGTGGCCACGTTCAACATCCACGGCGGCAAGGGCCCCGACGATCGCCGCGACCTCGACCGAGTGGCCGATTGCCTCGGTGGACTGGACGTCGTCGGGCTCTGTGAGGTCCACGGCAGCGGCGTCTTTGCCCCGGAGAATCAGGCCCAACTGCTTGCCCAGCGTCTCGATCGGGCGTGGCTGTTCGCCCCGGCGTCGCGACGTTGGTACCACAGCGAGTTCGGCAACGCCCTGCTGAGCGATCTGCCGGTGCGTTTTTGGCAGCGGATCCCGCTTGAAGGGTGGACGAAGTCGGGACATCGCAATGTGGTGCTCGTCACGGTGGAGTGCCGCGATCGCCCGCTACATATCCTTATTGCCCATGTTACCCAGCATGACAGCGAGGAGCGTGCTCATCAATTGCGGGCCGTGACGGGGCTGTTTCTGGCGCTCGAGGAGCCGGCGGTCCTGCTGGGCGACCTGAACTCGCCGCCCTCCGACCCCCAAATCCGCCAACTTACCGAAACGCCCGGCGTCAGCGACCCAGTCGCGCAGTTCATTGATCCCCCGCAGAACGACCGAGTCGACTGGATCCTGGTTCGGGGCCTACGTTGCCGTGCCGCGGGCGTGGTCGACCAGGACGCCTCGGACCACCCGCTGTTCTGGGCTGAGTTGGAGTTGCCGCGATGAGCGGGTCCATGGTTGCTCGCGCCCGCGAGGCGGCCTAGAATTGTGGTCGGACCGGATTCTGACTGTGTGTCGCGGAATAGCATATGGGGTGGCGAGATCCCCCCGACTGGTCGCCCTCGCGGACCGGTCTCTCGGCGGACGACATCCCGGACGGCAGCTACACGGAGACTACGTTGACCGATGGTCGAAGCTCACCAGTATTACGGTCTGCTCGACCACCCTACACTGTGGATAGTATGAGGAGGGGGTAAGTGCCTCTTTATGAGTACGAATCGGACGGCGGACACTGCAAGTTCTGCAAGGACCGCTTCGAAGTCCTTCAGCGTCTGGGCGAACCGGCGTTGACGGCGTGTCCCGAGTGTGGGCAGCCTTGCCACCGCGTGTTCTCCTCGTTCGCTTCCGTCAAGAGCATCGGGGACGGATTGAGCCCGACGAAGCTGGCTCAGAAGGGGTTTACGCAATACAAGCGGGCCGGCGACGGACAGTATGAAAAGACCTGCGGCCAAGGCCCGGACCTGATCGGCCGGAACTGACCCACCGCAAACCGAGCCGCGACCGTGAGGGAGTGGTTATAGAGCCTTGCCCTGTCATGCCGCTTCCTGACTGGCGCGGCTCGGCTGTCTGAGTCGCCTCCTACAGCGGGAACCGTCGGATGAGCATTTTGGCGAACCTCCTGCACGCAAACCGCGAGGCGATCCTGCGGGTTTTCGTCGAGAAGAGCCAGGGGACGCCCGCGGCAGCGCTGGCGCAACTTGCCGGCGGGGGTGAGCGGCTCCTCGACCTCGTCGCGTCCCACCGTGCCGAAGGCGATCCGTCCGCCGCCGCCTGGGCAGAGGCCTTCTGGCGCGAGACCGACCCGGACGCCGTGAGCGACTCCGACGTGCTTACCGGGCTGGCCGGTCTGGAGCGTATCATTCGCTTTCACGTCGTCCGGCAGGTCGCCGACAAGAAGGACCTGCTCGCGGCGCTGGGCGAACTCGGCGAGGCGATGGACCTCCTGCGACGCCGATCGGCCGAGGCCCGCTTGGCGCGCGACACGTCCGCGGCCGGTTCTCCGGAGGAGCACCATCGGGCCTTTGTCGCCCTGGCCGAGCACAGCCGCGACGTGATCTGCCTGGCGACGCTGCAAGGAAAACCCTTCTATTTGAACAAGGCCGGGCGGCGACTGGTGGGCATCAAGGACGGCGAGGAAATCCCGCTGGCGAGCCTTCACGGTTACCACGACGACGAATCGTGGATCGAACTGCGCGACGTCGGCGTTCCGTCGGTTAAGCGAACCGGTCGCTGGAAGACCCGGGCGAAGCTCCACGGCCGGGCGTCGCTCGAGGGCGTCGACGTGGAAACGACCATGTTCCTGGTCAACGGCCCGGAGGATGACAAGCCGACGTGCTTGGGACTGGTCCATCGGTTGCTCGATCGGGAGCGCAAGCTCGAACAGGCCCTGGAGGAAAGCGACGCCCGAAAGCGGGCCATTCTGGAGTCGTCGCTCGACCCGATCATCACGATCGATCACCGGGGCGTGATCAGCGAGTTCAACCGGGCGGCCGAGCAGGTGTTCGGGCGCGTCCGGAGCGAAGTGCTCGGCACGAAGCCGTCGGACATCCTCTTTCCGCCGGCCAAGATCGCCCGGCACCAGAACCGGATCGACCGCTACCTGGACGCCGGCGAGGGCTCGTTGTTGTCGAAGCGGACCGAGGTCGTGGCGATCCGCGCCAGCGGGCTGCCCTTCGAGGCCGAACTGACCATGACGATGGCCCAGCAGCGCGGCATGCCGGTGCTGACGTTCTTCGTCCGCGACATCAGTCTTCGCAAGCGGGCCGAGGAAGAGCAGCGCCGCCACGCCCTGGAGTTGGAGCGATCGAACCGCGATCTGGAGCAATTCGCCTACGTCGCGTCGCACGACCTGCAAGAGCCGCTGCGAAAGATCCGCACGTTCGGCGACCGGCTGGCGACCACCTGCGGCGATGCCCTGCCCGAGCCGGGCCGTCAGTGCGTCGAAAGGATGCAAAACGCCGCCGAGCGCATGCAGGAACTGATCGACGGCCTGTTGAACCTGTCCCGCGTGACCACGAAGGCGGTCGATTTCGAGCAGGTCGACCTGATGAAGGTCGCCCGGGAAGTCGTCTCCGATCTGGAGGTGAAGATCGACGAGAGCGGCGGCCGAGTGGAATTCGAGCGGCTGCCGGCGATCGAGGCCGACCCGTTGCAGATCCGCCAGCTCTTGCAGAACCTGGTGGGCAACGCGCTGAAGTTCCACCGGGAAGGCGAACCGCCGCGGGTGCAAATCTCCGCCCGGTTCGTCAAGGGGCGGGACAGTCTCGCGCTGGACCGTTCGCCGGAGGACGAGCGGTGCCGCATCGAGGTGAAGGACAACGGCATCGGGTTCGAGGAGAAGTACCTGGATCGGATCTTCGAGGTGTTCCAGCGGCTGCACCCTCGCGACGTTTACGAGGGGACGGGCGTGGGCCTGGCGATTTGCCGGAAGATCGTCGAGCGTCACGGCGGGACGATCACGGCCCAGAGCGAGCCCGGCCGCGGCGCCACGTTCATCGTCGACCTGCCCGTCGCGCAGCGAAAAGAAAGTTGACGGTTGACGGTTGACGGTAGACGGTAGACGGGAATCACGCAACTGACAACTGACAACTGACAACTGACAACTGACAACTGACAACTGACAACTGACAACTGACAACTGACAACTGCCCTTGAACACTTTCACGATCTTGATGGCGGACGACGACGCGGAAGACCGCCTGCTGTTGGAGGAGGCCGTTCGCGACGCGGGGCTTGCGCACCGGATCTGCACCGTCGCGGACGGCGAGGCGCTCTTGGACTACCTGGGCGGCTGCGACCACTACCGGACCGGGCAGCCTTCGCCCCGGCCCGATTTGATTCTGCTGGACTTGAACATGCCCCGGCGCGACGGCCGCGAGGCCCTGCGGCTCGTGAAACAGGATCGGCGGCTGCGGCGGATCCCGGTCGTCGTGCTGACCACCTCGACCTCGGAGGCCGACGTCGCGCTGGCCTACGACGCCGGCGCAAGCTCCTTCATTTCCAAGCCCCCCACGTTTCAAGGCTGGGTCGACCTGGTCCGCTTGCTGGACCGTTACTGGTTCGGACTCGTCGAATTGCCCCACTGGGAGTAGCCGCGCGATAGTCATGTCCCCGACGCGGGATCCGGGGAAGGGAACAGTCGCCGGCGCGCGTTTTCGCCGTGTCGGAGCGTGTCGGAGCGTGTCGGGGCGACGGAGCCGGTCCCCTCTTCCGATTCGAGAGGTCGTCAGGTGCCTGTTATACTTGGATCGAAATATCGCCTGAGAGGCTGAGTTGAGCCGACGTCGCTCTTGGTCGTCCGTGGCGGATACGTAAACCCCTTGTCAGGTAAGGAGGTAGTGCCATGTTTCGCCGTTTCTCTCTGAGCGCCACGCTGTTGGTCGTTGCGGCGGTCTGTGTGGGGCATCTGTGGGCAGACGACGCCGCGAAGGCCCCGCGGACGCCGCCCAAGACCGCGCAAGCGTGGACCCTGGACGAGGCGATTGAACGACTGACGCTCAATCCCGACAATGCCTACCTGCAATATGTCGTTTTGCAGTTGGGCCAGAATGAGCGTCGCGCGGACGAGGCCGCCCATCAGATCGAACTGCTCCAGGACGAGCGGCAGCGGGGCGGCCGGCGCGAGGAACGCCGCGTGGACCTCTTCGACCTCTTTGCCGGCGCGACGGCCGTGCAGGAAAGCCTTCAGTTGGACACCATGCTTGGGGACCGGGATGCCGACTCGGACCAACTGGCCTCGCCCGCCGAAAACACCGTCCGCGTCGCCGACCTTGCCGGCCCGGAAGTCGAGAGTCATCCCTGGGGCAAGATGCTCGCCGCGGCGGAATTGGGCGGCAAGAAGCCCGAGATCGGACCGCTGGACCTCTGCGTGCCCGAGGATCAATACTACATCGCCTTCCGGTCGCTGACGAAGCTGCTGGACGCCGTCGACGCGGGCGACGTCTGGGGCTCGCACCTGTTCAACCAGGCGGCCCAATCCGCCAAGACCCAACGAAGCAGCGATCGGCTGAAGATGCAACTGGCCATCCAAACCGATCCGCTCACGCGGCCGTTCTACGATATGGTGGTCGACGAGGTGGCCATCACCGGCGGCGACGTGTTTTTCCGCGAGGGGAGCGACGTAACGATGCTCTTCCGGGCGAAGCAGCCCGAGGTGCTTCGGATGCGGATGGACGGATTTCTGGAGTCGGCCGCCAAGTCGCGGCCGGATGCCGTGCGGAGCACGGGCCGGATCGGGTCGGTGGATTACGTGTCGGTGTGTACGCCGGATCGGGCGATCCACGTCTTCTCGGCGTATCCGCGGCCCGACTTGCACCTGCGGAGCAACTCGAAACCCGCCCTGGAGCGGGTGCTGGCCGCGGTGGCCGGCGAGAAGGGAGTGGCCCGACTGGGCGACTCGGCCGAGTTCCGCTACATTCGCACGCTCATGCCCCGCGGCGCCAAGGAAGAGGACGGGCTGATCTATCTCTCCGATCCGTTCATTCGCCGGTTGGTCGGGCCGGAGTTGAAGTTGACCGAGCGGCGGCGGCTGATCTGCTACAACCACCTGCGGATGATCGGCCACGCGGCCATGCTCTACCGCACGCAGTTTGGCAAGCAGCCGGGCTCGCTGGAGGAGTTGGCCGCCTCCGGATGCGCGTCGGCGTTTGCCGAGGACCGCTCGGGCAAGGTCGTCCGTCCGGCGGTGGCGTGCCCCTGCGGCGGCAAGTATTCGCTGGCCACCGAGGGCGAAACCGGCGTCTGCTCGCACCACGGCAACGCCCTGGAACTCGTCCCCTGCCGCGAAATCGCGATGGAGAAAGCGACCCGCTCCGAGGCCGAGGAGTACTGGCGTTTCGTTGCCGAGTACAGCCAATACTGGCGGCGGTATTTCGACCCCATCGCCATTCGCGTGCAGGTCACTCCGCAGCAGTACCGCGCGGAGACGATCGTTCTCCCGTTGATCGACAATTCGATCTACACCGGCATGGCGGCGATTTTCGGCGGCGAGCCGGAGCCGCTCGACGCCCTGCCCGTGCCGGAGAAAAACATCTTCAGCGTCGTCGCGCGGGTGAACAAGGCGGAACTCTTGAAGCACGACTGGCCGGGGTATGGGATCATGGACGAGTTGTTCCCCGGGGGCATGCCGCGGCGGCCGGGCGCGGTGTCGATCGAGGAACTGGTTGTGATGGGGCTGGGCAACCAGGTGGGGATGCACGTTTACGACGCCTCGCCGATGTTCGATTTCAACTTGCCCGGCTTCCTCGGCGAAATGCTGGGCGAGTTCCGCGGCAGCGGCCCGGGGCTTCGCAACGAAATGTTGCCGGCCAGCTTCCTCGTGGCGTCGCTCAACAGCCCCGTGTACCTGGCTATTCCCGTCAGGGACGAGAAGATCGTCGACAAGTTTCTCGACGAGCTGGACGAGACGCTGGCCGTCTTGGCCCGACGGAAAGAACGGGGCGGCTGGATCGAACTCGACTACGACTTCTACCGCGTCAACTCAACGGAGAAGGGGGCCGAGAAGGGACGCCGCACGCGGTGCTACTCCGTGCGGTTTGGGCCGGTCCGATGGCGGCTGTTCTTCGAGCGGATCGGTGGCGGCCTGTACATCGCCAGCCAACGCGAGATCCTCGACGATCTGGCCGCGGCCGCCAAGACCCCGCCGGCCGACCAAGGCCCCACGGCCCACGCCATGATCCGCGTCCGCCCGGAGCACTGGAAGGACGTGATGCCGAGCTTCCGACTCGGTTGGGCCGAAGGCAGCCGCGAGGCGTGTCTGAACAACCTCGGGTCGCTGGGGCCGGTCGCCCGGGCGCTGGCCGCCTCGGGCGCCGCGGTGAAGCCGGCCGACGTCGACCGCGCGGCAGGCAGGCTCTACGGCGCATACTCGTTTTGTCCCGACGGCGGCAAGTACGAGATCTCGCCGGACGGCCGCGAGGTGCATTGCAGCCTACACGGCACGGCGATGGCGCCGCGGCAGATGCTCGCCCCGTCGCCCGGCAGCCCGACGGACCAGGTGCTCAAGGATTTTGGCGGCCTGGTGGCCGAATTGACGTTCCTCGAAGACGGTCTGCACGCGGTGGTGACGATCGAGCGCGCCGGCGGCAAGAGCAAGGCTCCGGCGGCTGCGGAGACAAACGACAGGCCGCCCGCCGGCCCCGAGAAGGCCGTGCAAGGCAAGCCGGTCGACGCTCGTGACCACTGCATGATTGCCGACGCCTTGGCCCACCGCGAGCGAGTCGATGACGCGATCAAGCACTATCAGAAGGCCCTGGAACTCGACCCCGGCTGCGCCGAGGCCCACAACGGTCTGGGGCTGGTGCTGACGGGCAAACGGCAATACGACGAGGCGACGGCGCATTACCGAAAGGCCCTGGAACTGAAGCCTGACTACGCCGAGGTCTACTGCAACCTCGGCAACTGTCACTGGGCAGCCCGCCAGAGCGTCGACAAAGCAGCGGAGCAAGCCCAGCGCGAAGCCGCGATGCAGCAGGCGGCGGCAAAAGCCATCGAGGATTATGAGAGCGCCCTGAAGATCAAGCCGGATTACGCCGAGGCGCACAACGGCCTCGGACTGGTGCTCGCCGCCCGGGGCCGCGCCGATGAGGCGACTGGACACTACCAGAAGGCCGCGGCGCTTAAGCCGGACTATGCCGAGGTCCACAACAACATGGGCTCCCTCTTGGCGGGACAGGGCCGAAGCGGAGAGGCGGTTGTGTTTCTTAGAAAGGCAATCGAGCTCAAGTGGGACTATCCCGAAGCCCATGTCAACCTTGCCAAGACATTGGCCCGCCGCGGAGAATCCGAGGAGGCCATCCATGAATATGAGCGTGCCTTGCTGTTTCGATCGGACGACGCCGAGACCCATAACAGCGTGGGCGAGTTGTGGGCCCAGAAGAAGCAAACGGACGAGGCGATCGAGCACTTTCAGCAAGCCTTGAAGATCAATCCGGACTACGCCGAAGCCAAGAAGAACCTCGAAGCGGCCCAGGCCGCCCGCGGCGCGAAGGATTAGGGAGCCGTGTCATGGCCGGTCCGCTCTTCTTCGGGAACACTGATTCGCGCTGATCGACACTGATGAAGACGATCCGTGAGGATCAGCGGATATCAGTGTTCCTTCACACTGAAATGGTTTGCGCGACGTAAGTACCTTGCGCCAAGCCATTTATGGCAGCCGGCCGGCCTGGTCGCCGGGGCCGCTGCCGCCTTCGGCGGACACGCAAAACCGCGGGGCTGGACCGACCGCGGCTTTCGGTCATAATGGTGCCAGGGGGGCAAGAGCACTACGAGTGTCGCCTTTCGCTCCGCGAAAGCAGCGGTCTTTCACGGACCGAAAGGTCGCCACTCATGCGGATTGAGAGACCGCTACTTTCGCGGGGCGAAAGGCGACAATACGACAGCAGAACGGGAGACTCACGATGACGTATCCAGCAGGACGTGCCCTTGCCGCGGTCCTGACAGCCGCCGCGCTGGCGGTCGTCGGCTGCGACCGGGCAGAAACCACGGCGGCGCAACAGCCGGCGGCTGTGCCGCCCTGCTGCGCGCAAGGCGAGACCACCCCAACCACGGCAAGGAGCGAAACGGAAATGAGCCTGAAAAAGGAGTCCTTTGGGAAAACGTCCGACGGCCAGGCGGTCGATCTGTACACGCTGACGAACCAGCACGGCCTCACGGCCAAGGTGATGACCTACGGGGCGACGCTCACGGCGGTCGAGGTGCCCGACCGCAAAGGCAAGATCGAAAACGTCACGCTCGCCATGCCCAGCCTCGCGGAATACGAGAAGGGCCACCCGTTCTTCGGCTCGGTCGCCGGGCGCTTCGCCAACCGGATCGCCAAAGGCAAGTTCACCCTCGACGGCAAGGAGTACACCCTGGCCACCAACGACGGCGAAAACCACCTGCACGGCGGCACGAAGGGCTTCGACAAGAAGGTGTGGAAGGCCGAGCCCGTCGAGGCCAAGGGCGCGGTCGGCGTCAAGCTCACCTATGAGAGCCCCGACGGCGAGGAAGGCTATCCCGGCAAGCTCGTCGCCACGGTCGCGTACACCTTGACCAACGACAACGAGTTGAAGATGGACTACACGGCCACGACCGACAAGCCCACGCCCGTCAACCTGACTAACCACGCCTACTGGAACCTCGGCGGCGCCGGCTCGGGCGACGTGCTGGGACACCAACTCGTGATCAATGCCGACCGCTTCGTGCCGGTCGACGCCGGTCTGACCCCGCTGGGTCCATTGGAGAACGTCAAGGGCACGCCCATGGACTTCACCCGGCCGCAAACGATCGGAGAGCGCATCAACGACGTCAAGGGCGGCGAGGCTCACGGCGGCTACGACCATTGCTACGTTTTGAACAAGAAAACGGGCGAAGCGATGACGCTCACCGCCCAGGTGGTCGAGCCCAAGAGCGGCCGGGTGATGGAGGTGTACACGACGCAGCCGGGGGTGCAGCTTTACACGGGCAATTTTCTCGACGGCGGCCCGCGCTCGGGCGGCTACAAGGTCCACGAGGCGTTTTGCCTGGAGACGGAGCACTATCCCGACTCGCCCAACCATCCCGACTACCCCTCGACCGTCCTCAAGCCCGGCGAGACGTACCGCGAAACGACGGTGCACAAGTTCAGCGTAGAGTAGATTTCCCCAGGGCGGCGTCCGAGGCTTGGAGGACCCAGGGCCTTCGGCCCGGAACCGGGCCAAGTGCAACAACCGGAGTCAAGACAATGCCGCGGGTTTGGCCTCGTTGCCTGCCGATCGTCGCTCTCCTCCTGTTCGTTTCGGCAATGGTCGGATCGGCTCGAGCCGAACCGCCGCGGGTCGTCTTCGACTTTGAGACCGGCGACCTGCAAGGGTGGCGGGTGGTCGAGGGCCAATTCGGCGACCTCGTCTGCCGGCGGGAGTTCTTCTTCAACCGTCCGACGGTCCCTTACAACAAGCAGGGCCAGTGCTACCTGAGCACCCTGGAACGCGATGGCCGATCGACTGACCCGATGGTCGGCGCGATCGAGTCGCCGGTGTTCGTGCTCCGAGGCGAGACGGCCTCGCTCCTGGTCGGCGGCGGTTCCCACGCCGACACTTACGTCGCTCTTTGCACCGAGGACGGTCGCGAGGTGCTTTACGCCCGGGGCAAGAACGACGAGACGCCCCAGCGCGTCCGTTGGGAGGTCGGCAAGCTCGCGGGCCAGCGGGTCTTTCTGCGGGTCGTCGACCGCAACACCGGCGGCTGGGGACACGTGACGTTCGACGACTTCACGGCCGAGGGCGAGATCGACGCCCAGGCGACGCTCGCCCGGTCTGCCGCGCTGGAGAAACAGCGGCTCGACACCGAGGCGAAGCGTCTGGCCGCGAGGGGCCGCGTACTTTCCAACCCGCTGGTTTGTGCCCAGCCGATCGTGTTCGTCGTCCGAAACCAGTACAAGCCGGACCACAATAACACGGAGACGATGTTCCAGACCGCGCAGATCAACACGGCCAGCTTCGTCGGCGGCGCGGCGATCAAGACGGTGGATCTCGCCCGCGGCGGCGAGGTGAAGACGCTTCTGGCGGTTCCCGACGGCGTGGCGAGGGACCTGGAAGTCAGCTTCGACGGCCGCAAGGTGCTCTTCGCGATGCGTCGCAACGCGGCGGACGACTACCACCTCTACGAGATCAATGCCGACGGGTCGGGCCTGCGCCAACTTACCCACGGCGAGGGCCTGTCCGACATCGACCCGATCTACCTGCCCGACGGCAGGGTCCTCTTCACATCGACCCGGGAAACGAAGTTCTGCATGTGCAATCGGCACGTCATGGGCAACCTCTACGTGATGCGAGCCGACGGCAGCGGGCTCGAGCAGATCGGGCACAACACGCTGCACGAGGGCCACCCGTCGCTGCTGCCCGACGGACGCGTGGTGTACGATCGCTGGGAATACGTCGACCGCAATTTCGGCGACGCCCAGGGCGTCTGGACCGTCAACCCCGACGGCACCAACCACGCGATCTACTGGGGCAACAACACGAACTCGCCCGGCGCGGTGCTCGACGCCCGGGCGATCCCCGGCACGGAACTCCTGTTGGCCAACTTCTCGTCGTGCCACGACCGGCCGTGGGGGGCGCTGGCCGTGATCGACCGCCGGCTCGGGCTGGACGGCCGGCCGCCGGTCCTTCGCACCTGGCCGGCCGACGCGATCGACCTGATCGGAGTCGGCGACTACGACACGTTCACGCGGGTCAAGATCAAATACGAAGACCCTTACCCGCTCTCCGACACGCTCTTCCTCGCGTCGCGGATGTCCGGCCAGGGCGAGCAGATGGACATTGTGCTGATCGACACCGAGGGCGAAGAGACGGTGCTCTACTCCGAGCCGCCGGGCTGCTTCGACCCGATGCCGCTTGGCCCCCGCGAAACGCCGCCGGTCATTCCTTCTCGGATCGATCCGGCCGAGAAGGACGGCGCGTTCTACGTGGCGGACGTCTATGTGGGCAGCGGCATGGACCGGATCGAGCGCGGCGCGATCAAGTCGCTTCGCGTGGTCGAATCGCCCGAGAAGCGGTTCTGGACGCACACGTGCTGGATGGGCAGCGGGACACAGGCGCCGGGCATGGCGTGGGACGATTTCAACAACAAGCGGATCTTGGGCACCGTGCCCGTCGAACCCGACGGCAGCGTCTACTTCCACGTTCCGGCCGACACGTTCGTCTATTTCCAACTGCTGGACGCCGAAGGGCGGATGGTCCAGTCGATGCGAAGCGGGACGATCGCGCGGCCGGGCGAAACGACCGGCTGCGTCGGCTGTCACGAGGGCCGCCGCACGGCACTGCCGGCCGAACGACTTCCCTCGGCAATGCGCCGGCCGCCGCGATCGCTCGCGCCCTGGCACGGGCCCCCGCGGAACTTCAGCTACGTGGCCGAAGTCCAACCGGTCCTCGACCGCCACTGCGCGGGGTGCCACGACTACGGCAAGCCGGCCGGCGAGAAACTCAACCTTGCCGGCGACCTGGGCTTGATCTTCAACACGTCCTACGTCGAGCTGCGCAAGGACCGGCGATTCGTCCACGTCATCGGCGCCGGGCCGCACGAGGTCCAGCCGCCGAAAAGCTGGGGCTCGCACGCCAGCCGCCTGGCCGAAGTCGCGCTCCACGGCCACGGCGACCCCGAGATCGACCGCCAGGTGCATCTCGACGCCGAGGCCATCGACCGGATCCTCACCTGGATCGACATCAACGCTCCGTACTATCCGGAGTACAGCACGGTGTACCCCGGCAACCAATACGGCCGCTCGCCGCTGGAACCGGCTCAAATGGAGCGTCTGAGCCAGTTGTCCGGCGTGAACCTGGCGGACCAGCAGTTCGTCGCGCAGGTGACCTTCACCCGTCCCGAGCGCAGCCCTTGCCTCGCGCGATTCACGGACAAGAACGACCCGGCCTATCGCGAGGCACTGTCGATCATCCAGGCCGGCAAGGATCGGTTGGGGCGCACGCCCAAGTAACCGCGCCGGCGCTCACGCATACCGAAACGGCTCGCCGGCCATCTCGTAGCCCGGACGCATCCCGACGTTCAGCACGAAGCCCAGCATGATCGCGTGGGCCAGCAGACCGGAGCCGCCGTAGCTCACCAGCGGCAGGGACAGCCCGGTGGTCGGCAAGAGTCCGACCGTCATCCCCGTGTTGATCAACACTTCCACGGCAAGCATCGCCGTGACGCCGGTGGCCACGAGGCGTCCGAACGGCTCGCGCGAGGCCGCCGCGATCGCCAGCCCGCGCCAGATCAGAATCGCAAAGAGTCCCAGCGTGCAGGCGATTCCCCAAAGCCCCAGCCGCTCGCCGATCACGCAGAAGACGAAATCGGTTTGCGCCTCGGGCAACCGGTAGGCGACCGGATCCTCGACGGTCTGGCCGGTGAGCAGACTGCCCCACGTTCCGCCCAGCGCGAGCATCTGTTTGGCCTGGCGCAACTGGTAGGTATCGTCGTCCGGCGCGTCGGTCGGACCGGCCTGCGCAAACAGGGCAGTCACGCGCGACTGCTGCTCCCGGCTCATACCGATCCACAGCGCCGGCAAGGCGATCACGCCCACCAACGCCAGGCCCAACAAATCACGCCAACGAGATCCCGCGGTGAACAACACGGCAAAGAACACCGGCAAGAAGATCAGCGCCGTACCCAAGTCGGGCTCTCGCAGGATCAGCGCCACGGGCAATAGTGTCAGAGCCAGTGGCAATAGAAGCCCCCCAAAATGGCGATGGTTCTCACGGTACATGAGGTATCGAGCCAGCGCGAGAATATAGGCAATCTTGGCGAATTCCGAAGGCTGAAGGCCGACTGGGCCGAATCGGATCCAGCGCCGCGCATTGTTCACCGGCGGGAAGAAGTACACCGCAACCAACAGCGCCAGCGACATCAGGAACAGGACGTAGCTCCATCGGCAGGCGACGCGGTAATTCGGGATCGTCACGCCCAGCATGGCCGCCAGGGCCAAGAGCGACCAAATAATCTGCCGCGGCAGCATGGTGCCACCCAAGCCGGCCAGATCCCCATATCGGGCGATTGCCAACCAGCCAAGACAGGTCAATGATACCACAGCCGCGAGCATCGTCCACGGCAGCCGTTTTGCCCAGGCCAGAGAAGTCACGGAATATTCGCTCTAAACAGTTTTCCTGAAACAACTTCCGCTATTTCGCCGGAATGCGTCCGATGCTTGAATCGTGTGCTAAGATTGGTATACTACGCAAGTCGTAGGGACGGTTCCCCTTGGTCTTTCTGGAAAGGAGCGAGAATCTGATGGTACGAGTTTGTGGAAAATACCTGTTCGTTGCGGCTGCGGTTGCGGCCGCTCTGATGGTCGGTGCCTCTGAGGCGCAAGCCTTTGGGCACGGCTGTGGCTGGGGATGTTACCAACCGGTAGCCTATTCCTATGGTTGTGGCTCCTGCTGGTCTTCCTGTTACACTCCCGCTTGTGTCACGGGCTGCTACGACCCGTGCGGCTCGGCCGCCTGGTACCTCGGTTACCGACCGGGCCCGGTGCGCCGCTGGGTGCTCGGCCCGTACCGTTGGTACTACGCCGGCGGCGCCGGCTGCTACTGGGGGAGCCGCTGCACGGGCTGCGTGAGCGACTGCGGCATGGATTGCGGATGCGCATCCTGCGGTTCGGACGTTGGCACGCCGGTCGAAACCGAAATGCCGAACCAACCGACCCCGGCTCCCGCTCAGCCTCCCGCCCCGGCTCCCGCGCCGGAGACACCACCCCCGCCGGCTCCCGCTGCCCCGACGCCACCCCCCCCGGCTCCCGCGCCGGAAGCCCCGCCCGCGCCGGCTCCCGCTGCCCCGGCTGCCCCGCAATTGCCGGGCGCGCCAGCCCAGTCAACCACCTCGATCCCGACGCCGGCCAACACCGGTCTGCTGACGGTCTGGGTCCCCGGCCATGCGACAGTGTACATCAACGGGGCCAAGACGACCACCGAAGGCAGCCGCCGACGGTACGTGTCCTACGGGCTGCAGCCCGGGCTGACCTACAAGTATGAGGTCCGCGCGGAACTGGTCCGCAACGGCCGATTGGCCGAGGAAACGCAGACGGTCTATTTGACCGCCGGCGCTAGCGAGGGTCTCGCCTTCGGCTTCAACCGCGAACCCATCGCCGAAGTGGCCGCGGCTCAGTAGCGTCCCGCAACGCGCAACCGGACGATCGGTGATCGATCACCAAACAGGCCCCCGCGCTGTCCTATCAGTGCGGGGGCCTTTTCGTGCCCGGAGACAGAATTCCCAACCCCGACCTATGCGGGGCAGGGCAGGGGGGCGCGGCAAATCGGTTTGACCCGTTGTTCGCGCCGCCGGCTGCCGACTATAATATCGGGCTATCCTTCTCGCCAAATGCGTCGGGGGCGAACGCCGACGACGCACGACCCCCTTTGTCAGGAGACCGTCCGTGTTCGACTGCGTGGCTGTCGTCGGCGCAACCGGCGCCGTGGGAACCATCATTCGCCAACTGCTCGAAGACCGCAAGTTCGAGGCGCGATCGTTCAAGTTCGTCGCTTCGCGCCGTTCGGCGGGCAAGACGCTCGCGTTCGCCGGCAAGACGTACACGGTTGAGGAACTCACTCCCGCATCGTTCGACGGCGTGGATCTGGCCATCGCGAGCACCCCCGACGAAACCGCCCGCGATTTCGTGCCCGAGGCCGTCCGGCGCGGCTGCGTCGTCGTCGACGAGAGCGGCTACTGGCGGATGGATCCCAAGGTCCCGTTGGTCATCCCCGAGGTCAATCCTCATGCGGTCGACCGGCACCAAGGCGTCATCTCCAGCCCCAACTGCTCGACCACGCAGATGGTCGTGGCGATGAAGCCGCTGCACGACGCCGGCAGGATCCGCCGGGTCGTCGTGAGCAGCTATCAGGCCACCAGCGGCGCCGGATTGGCCGGCAGCCGCGACCTGGAGCGGGGCACCCGGGCGCTGCTGGCCGGCGAGGACTACCGTTACGAGTGCTTCGCCCATCCGATCGCGTTCAACTGCATCCCGCAGATCGGCTCGCCCAAGCACCGGGGCTACACGTCCGAAGAGATGAAGATGGTCTACGAGACGCAGAAGATCTTCGACGACGACTCGATTCAGGTTTGCCCGACGTGCGTCCGCGTGCCGGTGAGCAACTGCCACAGCGAGAGCATTCTGGTCGAGACGCAGCGGAAGATCACGGTCGACGAGGCGCGGGAGTTGTTTGCGGCCATGCCCGGCATTGTCGTGATGGACGACCTCGACAAGAAGGTCTACCCCATGCCGATCAACTGCGACCGGCGGGACGAGGTGTTTGTCGGCCGTATCCGCGAGGACCTGTCCAGCCCCAACGGCTTGGCGTTCTGGTGCGTCAGCGACAACCTCCGCAAAGGCGCCGCCACCAACGCCGTCCAAATCGCCGAGCTTCTGGCCTCGAAGCGGTAGGCAATAAGCCAGCCGATGCGAAGCATCAAACTCACGCTTGCCTACGACGGCACCGCCTACGCGGGCTGGCAGATCCAGCCGGGCAAACCGACCGTGCAAGGCGTGCTCGAAGCGGCGCTGGCGAAAATCACCGGCCGGCCGGTCCGCACGTTGGCCAGCGGCCGGACCGACGCCGGAGTCCACGCCTTGGGCCAGGTCGTCGGCCTCCAAACCGACAGCCACTTGACCGTCGACGTCCTGCTCCGGGCCCTGAACGCCGAACTGCCCGACGACGTCGCGGCGCTCGACACGGCCGACGTTCCCGACGGGTTCCACCCGATCCGCGACGCGCTCGGCAAGCGGTATCGCTACGTGATTCACGACGGGCCGGCGCCGGACGTGTTTCGCCGCGCGTACTGCTGGCACTATCGCCGCCAACTGGACGACGAGGCGATGCACCAGGCCGCTCAGTGGCTTCTCGGAAGGCACGACTTCAGCAGCTTCGAGTCGGCCGGTGCTCCGCGCGCCAGCAGCGTCCGCACGATCCGCGAGATCTCGGTCCGTCGCGAGGGCAGGGCAGGGGGGTCGCGCGATTTCATTGCCATCGAAGTCGAGGCCGACGGGTTTCTGTACAATATGGTTCGGGCGATCGTCGGCACGCTGGTGGAAGTGGGACGCGGCGCGCAAGACGCCGCTTGGGTCAAGAAGGCCCTGGAGGCCGCCGACCGCGCCGCCGCCGGTCCCACCGCGCCGCCGCAAGGACTGTTTCTCGTGGGCGTGGAATATCGTGAAAATAGATAGTGAGTAACTAACTAATCATTTACATGCGGATCGCCCACGTTATCACGCGACTGATGCTCGGCGGAGCCCAAGAGAATACGGTGCTCTGTTGCGAGGACCTCATGCGCGACTACGGCGACGACGTGTTGCTCGTGACCGGGCCGCCGCTGGGGTTGGAGGGCGACTTGCTTCCCCGGGCAAGGGCAGGGGGGGTGCCCCTGGAAATCATCCCCCAACTCCGCCGCCAAATCCACCCGTGGCGCGATGCGCGCGCCTATCGTCGCATCAAACAGATCCTGCGAGGCTTTCGACCCGACGTCGTGCATACGCACAGCGCCAAGGCCGGCATCCTCGGCCGCGCGGCCGCCTCCGCGCTCGGCGTGCCCGTCATCGTCCACACGGTACACGGCGCACCGATGCATCCGTACCAGGGCAGGGGGGCCCGGACGGTGTTCCGCTGGTGCGAACGTTGGGCCGCCGCGCGGTGTGATGCGTTCATCAGCGTCGCCGACGCGATGACCGATCTGATGGTCGACGCCGGCGTCGCCCCGCGCGAGAAGTTCACGACGATCTACAGCGGCATGGAGGTCGAAACGTTCGTCAATGCCTCCGTGCACCGCGAGCGGGTCCGACGCGAGTTGGGTTACCGGCCGGAACACGTCGTGGTGGGCAAGATCGCCCGCCTGTTCCACCTCAAAGGCCACGAATACCTCATTCGAGCCGCAAGGCCCGTCGTCGAGCAAAACCCGAACGTCCGCTTTCTGCTGGTCGGCAGCGGCGTCCTCCGCGAGCGGCTTGAGCGGCAGATCGCCGACGCCGGGCTGACCGAGCACTTCCAACTCATCGGGCTGGCCGAGAGAGAGCGAATCCCGGAATTGCTCGCGGCCATGGACATGGTCGTCCACGCAAGCCTCCGCGAGGGGCTCGCCCGGGTTTTGCCCCAGGCGCTCTTGGCCGGCAAGCCGGTCGTGAGCTACGACATCGACGGCGCCCGAGAGGTTGTCGTGTCCGACGAGACCGGCTACTTGCTTCCTCCCAAGAGCGTTGACGCGATGTCCGAGGCGATACTCCGACTGGCCGCGGACCCGTCGCTTAGGGACCGTCTAGGCGCCGAGGGCCGGCGACGATGCAAGGACCGGTTCGATCACCGCCGAATGACCCGGGCAATCCGCGATCTCTACGCGCGACTGCTGGGGTAGGGCAGGGGGGCGCCGTTTTTCCTTGTGTCCTCTTCGTATTGCATCGAAACGGGGTATTGTGCTATAGATTTGCTTTGGTCGTAACTGGTTGACAGTCAGGAGGTTATGTCATGGAGGACTGGTCATGGACGATCTATCGCGGTTCTGTTGTCAGAATT
>JAPLNP010000261.1 GCA_026401055.1 Planctomycetia bacterium | reverse complement strand
CACCCGCGGACCATCTTTCGCGGCATCGCCAAGTTGCCGCCGGCCCATTATGCGGTCTATCGCGACGGGCGGCTCGAATTGGGCTGCTACTGGCAGCCGGATTTCAACCGGGAGGAAGATCGTCCTTACGAGGAGTACGTCGACGAGCTTCGGCAGACTCTGAGCGACTCGGTCGAGGCCCGGCTGCAAAGCGAGGTGCCGCTCGGGGCGTTCCTTTCCGGCGGGGTGGATTCGACGGTGATCGTCGGCCTGATGCAACGCCTGAGCGGCGAGCCGGTGCGGACGTTTTCGATCGGTTTCCCCGTGGCCGAGTACGACGAAACCCGCTACGCGCGAATCGCCGCCGAGGCGTTCGGCACCGTACACCAGGAGTTTCAGGTCGAGCCCTGCGCGGTCGAGGTGCTCGACGAGCTGGTTTGGCACTACGACGAGCCGTTTGCGGACAGCTCGGCCGTGCCCACCTGGTACGTATCGCGGCTGACCCGAGAGCACGTCACCGTGGCCCTGACGGGGGACGGTGGCGACGAACTTTTCATCGGTTATCCGCGATATCAGGCGGTTCGTTTGGGCGAGCATTTCGACCGGCTGCCCAGCGCGCTGCGGCGGATTCTGGCCGGCCGCTATTGGCAGAGACTGCCGTCCAGCCCCCGGCAGAAGGCGAAGCTCCGCCGCTGGAAGCGGTTCGTCGAGGTGTTGGGCCAATCGCCCGTGCGGAGGTACCTGGACTGGATCTCGATCTTCAACGAGGCTCGCCGCGGGGAACTCTACAGCGAGGAGTTCGTGGCAAGGCTTCCCGACGCCGACCCGATCGAGCTGCTGTGGTCGGCCGCGGCGCGGGCCGCGGGTCGCGACCCGGTGACGATGATTAGCCTGACCGATCTGGTGACCTATCTGCCGTGCGACCTGATGACGAAGGTGGACATTGCGTCGATGGCGCACGGGCTGGAGTGCCGGCAGCCTTTCCTGGACCACCGGCTGGTGGAACTGGCGATGCGTATCCCGGTGAGGTATAAGTTCCGCCGCGGACGGGGGAAGCGAATCTTGCTGGACGCCTTTGCCGATTTGGTGCCGCGAGCGATTCGGCGGCGTAAGAAGATGGGGTTCGGTGTCCCCCTGGATGCGTGGTTTCGGGGCCCATTGGCCGGCTTTGCCCGGGACGTTCTGCTCGACCCGAGGACGACCTCTCGTGGCCATTTCCGTCCGGAAGTTGTCTCTTCCCTTCTGGAAGATCACCAATCTGGGCGGTTTGATCATAGCTATCGGTTATGGGCGTTGTTGGTGCTCGAGCTTTGGCAGCGGCGTTGGATCGACGGACAGTAAAATGGATAAGTTGGGAATAGCTGGATGTCTATGTCAACTGTGAGTGACTTTTCCACCGCTATATTCTCTTTGGCCATGGTTGACCGGCCGATAGAATGACGGTGGAACTTCAGGCTGATCGCATTGGCGGCAGAGGGCAAGAGAGCGAGAGAGTGATGAAAGACGTGCTGGCGGTGATTCTGGCGGGCGGAAAGGGATCGCGCCTGGACCCGTTGACGCGCGACAGAGCCAAGCCGGCGGTCCCGTTCGGCGGCGCCTACCGGATTATCGACTTCACGATGTCCAACTGTCTCAACAGCGGCATCCGGAAGATCCTGATTCTCACGCAGTACAAGGCGGCAAGCCTCGCCCGGCACATCCACATGGGCTGGCAGCATTATTTCTGCCGCGAGTTGGGGGAATTCGTCGACGTGGTGCCGCCGCAGCAGCGGATCGACGAGCACTGGTATCGCGGCACGGCCGACGCCGTCTACCAGAACATCTACACGATGGAGAAGGAGCACACCGGCTATACGGTCATTCTGGCGGGCGATCACATCTACAAGATGAACTACCGCAAGATGGTCGAGTCGCACGTTCGCGACGACGCCGACGTGACGATCGGCGTGCTTCGCGCCTCGGTCGACGAAGCCCGGTATCGCTTCGGCGTCATGGAAATCGATTCCTCGAACCGGGTGATCGGATTCGACGAGAAGCCGGCCGAGCCGAAGTCCATTCCGGGCGATCCGCGGCACTGCTATGCGTCGATGGGCATCTACCTTTTCGGGACGCGATTCCTCTTCGAGCAGCTTTGTCAGGACGCCACGCGGCACGGCAGCAACCACGACTTCGGCGGCGACCTGATCCCGTCGATCATCCACAGCCACCGGGTCGTCGCCGACCCATTCTTGGACGAAAACCGCAAGCAAAACGCCTACTGGCGCGACGTCGGCACGCTGGACGCCTACTACGAGGCCAACATGGACCTCGTGTCGGTCGATCCGCAGTTGAACATCTACGACGAGCAGTGGCCGCTGCGCAGCTACCAACCCCATTACGCCCCCCCCAAGTTCGTCTTCGCCGCCCAGGAACGACGCGGTTACGCCATGGACAGCATCGTCTGTCTCGGTTCGATCGTTTCCGGCGGGCAGGTTCGCCGCTCGATTCTCGGGCCGAGGACCCGGGTGAACAGCTACGCCAGGGTCGACGAGTCGATCCTGTTCGATGGCGTCGACATCGGCCGCCACGCCCGGGTGCGCCGGGCGATCATCGACAAGGGCGTGTGCCTTCCGCCGGGTCTCGACGTCGGCTACGATCACGATCAGGATCGCCGCCGCGGGTTCACCGTGACCGAAAACGGCGTGACCGTGATCGCCAAGACCGACGGGATCGAGCATTTCCTGCCCGAGGGCGAGCGAACCGAGATCCTCCCGAATTTCGCCGAATCGGCGCCCCACCTGTCGCGGCAAGAGGAATGACGGCGGCCGCCGGGTGCCACTGCCGGCTTGCCCAGCCGTGCCCGGGGCAACTCGTGTAGCACGTCGCCGAGCCCCAGGCGACGGGCGCGGTTCCGACAATTCCCCCATGGCAGCTTTTTCGACCGCCGAGGGAGCGCTGGGGACTACTTCGCCCGCGGGTGCGCCCGTTCGTAGGCCTCGCGGAGGCCGGCGGTGCTGACGTGGGTGTAGATCTGCGTCGTGACCAGGCTCTTGTGGCCCAGAAGTTCCTGAACGCTGCGGATGTCCGCGCCGCCGTCCAACAGATGGGTGGCGAAACTGTGGCGGAGCGAATGGGGAGTGGTCCTCGCGTCCAAGCTCGTCTCGCGCAGGTACTTCTCCAACATCCGCCCGACGCTCCGCACGTTCACGCGACGACCGAACCGGTTGACGAACACGGGCGCCTCCGGCCCATTGGGCTCCTTGGGGCTGAGCTTCCTGGCCGTCAGCCATCGCCCGAGCGCCCGGACGGCGTGGGAGCCGACCGGCGCGAGTCGCTCGCGCCGCCCCTTTCCGCGAACGCGAAGCACGCCGGCCTCGAAGTCGAGGTCCCCGTCGCAGAGTCCCACCAACTCGCTCACGCGGAGCCCGGCCGAGTAGGTCGTCTCCAGGATGGCCCGATCGCGGAGCCCCAGGAGCGTGTCGGCCGGCGGTGATTCCAAGAGACGGCCGAGTTCGTCGGAAGAGAGAAAGTGCGGCAGCGAGCGCGACTTCCGTGGATTGCGCAGCGGCTTGGCCGGGTTGGTCTTCGTCCAGCCCTCGCGCAGACCGAAGCGGAAGAAGCTTCTGAGCGAGGCGAGTCGCCGCGCGATGGTCGTCTTCGCGTAGCCCGCCGCGTGAAGCGCCGCCACGTAGCCCCGAAGATCGAGCACGGTGATCTCGCCCGGCGCGGGGCACGAGCCGCCGCGGGCCTCGCCGAGATAGTCGACCAGCGCCGCGAGGTCCTCGCGGTAGCTCTTGATCGTCAGCTCGGAGGCGTTGCGCTCGACGCGAAGATACTGCAAGAAGCGGGCTGTCGCGGTGCGCATCGCTCCTAGACGAAATCGTCCCTGTCGGTCGCCAGGGGCAGATCGAAACGGCGCAGGTGCACGTGTTTCTGCGATTCCTGGCGAATTTTCTGGCTTAGCACCGCCGCGTCGTACCAGGTGAAGCTCAACTCGGGGTTCGAGGCGTAGCGTCCCAGCACCCGCAGGGTCTCCGCGCGGCTGACGTCGTCGTACAGGAAGACGTAGCGCTCGGTTCCTTTGACCAGGGCCAATACGTTGATGTCCTCAGTCACGACCGGTAATCTCCTCGATGAACTCGCCACGCCGGACCGCGCGAAGGTTGCCGCCTTCTTCCTTATCGGATGGTCGGCCACCTCCACACTACTCGCGTTTCGCCGGCCCCTCCCCGCGCGCTGAGCATCTCCCAAATGTGCATCCGACAGCAGAAACCGATGAAGTCGTCGCTCCGGTCCAAGTACCCCTGCCACCCGCCGAACCGGGCGTCGTCGCGGAAAAAGTAGTGACTCGCTAATGCTTCCGTGAATTCCGCGTCGTTGCCGTTATAGTTGCGCGTCAACTGCATCACGGGCGCATCGGTCGGCCAACACGGCGGCGGCTCCGCCTGAGGGGGTGGTGGGACGAACCCCCTTGGGTCGGGCCAACCGCGCGGCAACCCCGCCGCGTAGGCACCGGCCGCCACCGCGCCGGGTTCCGTCAACGGCGTCGGCCCCGCCACATTGCCCGCCTTTCCCGAATCACCCGAAGCGGCCGCGCCCGCAGTGGCCTCGCCCCGGCAGTCGGGCGTCTGCGTCTTCAACTGCGCCTGGGCCAACGCAAATTCGGCCTCGAACACCAGCGGGGCGGGAATCTCCTCCTCCCCAGGCGTCCCCCACGGAAGGCCATACCCCGGTGGGATCGGATGAAAGCCCGCATTCGCCGCAAACCACTTCACCTGTAAACCCAAACGTGGGGGGTAGTACGGCGAGTAGTCGGTCACCACGCCGATCACCACGGCGTCGACTTCGAGTTCCCGGGCGAGGCGTTGGACATCTTCCGGGCCGTTGAGCTGGATCTTCTTGAGCTTCATCTGCGTCTCAACGACGCCGACCGGCACGACCTCGAAGCCCGGCACGTCCTGCAACTCGTTGTAGTACGCCACCGCAAACTGCTGTCCGTCGACCGTCGCCTCGGTGCTCGCGTTGAAGAACGGGGCAATCGCCACCCGGGAAAGCTGGGGGAACGGATTATGGACGGTCGGCTGATAGGCGATGTCGGGCAGCAACTGACATCCGGGCGTGAAGGCCAGAGTCAGGATCGCGGCGACGATCGGGAGGAATTGACGTAACATGATGGCATCAAACTGTTTGTGAAGAAGGCATCCCCCTCCTTCTCGCGCTTCTGCCCCGCCGGCGCGCCGGGGGCGTATTGCCCGATGATCCGGCACGATCCGCATTATCGGAAAACTCGTCGCGGATTCTCCAGCTTAAAGCCAAGCGCGATGTCGATTGCACGCCCTTGCTGGCCGGCAATAACCGGCGACAATGAAGATGCGCAAGAGGGCGAATCGAGTCCCCTCTCCCTCTGGGAGAGGGGGGACGCAACCACATCGGCCCCAATCCCCAAGCCCGAGCCCCTATTTCCGTGCCCATCCAAAGAAACCCCACTCGCGCCGTTCGTGTCGGCTCCGTGACCATCGGCGGCGGAAACCCGATCGTCGTGCAAAGCATGTGCGCGACGAAAACCACCGACGTCGAAGCGACCGTCGCCCAGATCGAGGCTCTGGCCGCTGCCGGCGCCGGCGTGGTCCGCATCGCCGTCGATAGTCGGCACGATGCCGAGGCGTTGGCGGCCATCCGCGAGCGGACCCGGGCGAATCTTTCGGTCGATCTTCAGGAGAACTACCGCCTAGCCGCCGATGTGGCTCCCTGGGTGGACAAAATCCGCTACAACCCGGGCCATCTCTACCACCACGAGTCGGACCGTCCTTGGCAGGAGAAGGTGCGTTTGATCGTGGACGCGGCGGCCCGGCACGACTGTGCGATCCGGGTGGGCATCAACTGCGGCTCGGTCGATCCCGCGATGCGGGAGAAGTTCGACCCGGCCGATTCCGTCGGGCCGATGCTCGTCAGCGCGTTGGACCACTGCGGCTTCCTCGATTTGATTGGCTTCCGGCGTTACTGCGTCTCGCTGAAGGACTCCGACCCGGCCAAGGTCGTCGACGCGAATCGGCGCTTCGCCCAGGCGCGGCCGGACGTGCCGCTGCACCTGGGCGTGACCGAGGCGGGGATGCCGCCGGAGGGCATTCTCAAGACGCGGATGGCCCTGGGACCGCTGCTGGCCGAGGGGATCGGCGATACGCTCCGGGTGTCGTTGACGGTGCCCAATTCCCGCAAGCATGAGGAGGTCGAGGCGGGCCGGCAATTGCTGGCCGACGTCGCCGCGGGCAACCTGGGCGACGTGGATGCGATGAGCGCGGCCTCGCTCAAGCGGGGCTTGAACATCATTAGCTGCCCGAGTTGCTCCCGCGTCGAGAATGAGGCGTTCATCGACCTGGCCGGCCGGATTCGCGAGATGACCCGCTATGCGGCGGCGTACCCGATCACGATCGCCGTGATGGGCTGCCGCGTGAACGGCCCGGGCGAAACCGACGACGCCGATCTCGGCGTCTGGTGTGGCCCCGGCCAAGTTTATCTCAAACGCGGCGGAGAGTCGCTCGGCGCCTTCAGCTACGAAGAGATTCTCCCCCGCCTCCGCGAGGAAATCGACCGGCTGATCGAGAAAGTCTGAGTCTCGGTTTCGGAAGTCGCGGCGTGGTTGTCCGGTGTGTCCGCGATGACGCCAAGGGCAGACAGCGACGCTCCGGCGGCAGGCACGATCGTGCCAACTGCGTCAGACGTGATCGGGCCGATCAATGGGAAATACGGCACTCCGGCGGCAGCGTCTTCTTCAACTCGCTGATGCCGGCGTCGGTCACCCGCGTGCCCGTGAGGTCCAGAAATTGGAGGCGGGTAAGCGCCTTCAGATGCTCCAGGCCAGTATCGGTGACCTGTGTGTCATCGAGGTTCAGCAATTGGAGGCGGGTCAGCCCCATCAGATGCTCCAGGCCAGCGTCCGTGACCCGTGTTTCGCCGAGGGACAGCCTTTCGAGGCCAGTCAACCCCCTTAAATGCGTCAGGCCAGCGTCAGTGACCTGCGCGCCGTTGAGGTACAGGTCTCGGAGATTGGTCCGGCCCTTCAGATGCTCCAGGCCGGCGTCGGTGACCGGTGTGCCCATGAGGTGCAGTTCCGTGAGGCTGGTCAGTCCCTTCAGATGCTCCAGGCCGGCGTCGCCGACCTGCGTGCCGCTGAGGTCCAGCGATTGGAGGTTGGTCAGCCCCTTCAGATTCTTCAGGCCGGTGTCGCCGACCCGCGTGCCGCTGAGGTCCAGCGATTGGAGGTTGCTCAGCCCTTTCAGGTTCTCCAGCCCGGCGTCGGTGACCTGCGTGCGCTCTAGGACCAGATATTGGAGACTGGTCAGGCCCTTCAGGTTTTTCAGGCCGGCGTCGCTGATCCGTGTGCCGCCGAGGGACAGCGATTGGAGGTTGGACAGTCCTTTCAGGTGCTCCAAGCCAGCGTCCGTGACATTCGTGTAATTCAGATCCAGCCTCTTGAGGCTGGTCAGCACCTTTAGCCCGGATTATTCATGAAGCACTCGGGTAAGGTCCGTAGGGGGATCGGAAGGGGAGTGAAGGCGTCCTGGGGGTGAGAGCGGACGGGTGAGGGCATAAAACCCCCTTTCCCCCAAGCGATAGAGCGGCGTCGCCGAGG
>JAPLNP010000333.1 GCA_026401055.1 Planctomycetia bacterium | reverse complement strand
AGGCTTGCGCTTTAGTGTGTGATGTGGTACACCGTCGTCGTTGTATTTCCGTTCTGGGTCTGAAACGGAGGGCAAGTGATGGCGGATACCGTGCGGATGGACGTGAAAGAAATCTTGCGGCATTTCGAGCAGTTGGAAGATCCGCGGTCGGAAGTCAACCGGCTGCATCCCCTCGACAGTGTCGTCGTGATTGCGATCATGGCGGTGCTCGCCGGAGCCAATGGACCAACGGCCATCGCCAAGTGGGCCAACATCAAGTCCAAGATCTTGCTCAATCTGCTGAGACTCCCGCATGGGATTCCCCAGAAAGACGTCTTTCGGCGCGTGTTGGCTACCTTGAAGCCGGATGTGTTTCAGGCCTGCTTCACGATGTGGCTGACAGCGCTGCGTGCAGCGGCGGCAGAAGCCACAGGGGTCGAGCGACCGACTCTGGCCATCGACGGAAAGACGGTGCGGCGGAGTCACGATCGCCGCCGGAATCTGGGGGCGTTGCATTCAGTGACGGTTTGGGCAAGCGAGTTCGGCCTGACACTCGCGCAGGTGGCCACCGCGGAGAAATCGAACGAAATCACGGCGATTCCAACGCTGTTGTCGCTCGTCGACATCCACGGAGCCATCATCACCATCGACGCGATGGGGACACAAACAGCCATCGCTGAGCAGATCATCGATGGCAAAGGGGATTACATCCTGGCGCTGAAAGGAAACCAGGGGAGTCTGCACGAAGCGGCCATCGCGCATATCGCCGAACAGACGAAGACAGACTTCCAAGGGATTGGTGCCCGTCGACTCGACACCACAGAAACGAAGCATGGCCGGACCGAGATGCGAACCTACATCCAAATGCCCGCCCCCAAGAGCCTGCCGGGGTTCGATCGCTGGAAGGGATTACTCTCGATCGGGGTCGCCATCCTGTGCTGCATCCGAGAGGGAAAACAGACGCTCGAAGCGCGCTATTTCATCAGCAGTCTGCCCGTTAAGGTGAAGCAATTTGCCCACGCCGTCCGTAGTCACTGGGGAATCGAGAATAGTTGTCATTGGTGCCTCGACGTCACGTATCGCGAGGACGAGTCACGTATCCGCGATGAGCACCTTCGCGAGAACTTCGCTTGGCTCAACCGCCTCACGTTGTCCCTGCTGAAGCAACATTCCAGCAAAGACAGTGTCGCCATGAAACGCCGTGCTTGCGGTTGGAACGATGACTACATGCTCCAAGTCCTTACTGGAACAAGCCGTTAGTACGCGCTGGCCCTGACCACGGCCCGGTCCTTGAGCGCACCCGACTTGACGATCATGTCGAGCTTCTCGTGGGCCAGCCACGGGGCGCGCTGCGAGACGACCTCCACGGTAACCTTCCGGAGCGGGTCGAAGAACCAGTGCCGACCAACGCCGAGCAGGCCCTTGAATTCGTCGTCGCGGAAGTATATACCGATTTCGTAGCTGCGAACCTTGATCGTCTTCAGCATCCTTCACCGTCCTTCCTGCGGCCCTTCGGGGGCCGCTCTTGTTTCGTTTCAACGTCGTGCCAGGTGGGCGCCGTTGGGCGGCGGAACCAGCGGCGATCACACGTACAAGTGCGGAGTGTCGTTTGAGCAGCCACATAGCCTGCGGCGGTACGGCAGTTTCCGCCGGGCTCGTCGCCGCCGGGGACAAGCCCCGACGCGAGTTACCGGACATCTCCTGCCGCTTGCCGAAGGCCGGTGAAAGCGGTATCCACGCACTACATGGCACTCGGCCGTGCTGCCACGCGGCAGCCGCAAGCCGGTTGAGCGCCGATTCCACCGGAGCCCGCCCCATGGGACGGATTGCCCGGAATCCTCGTCGCTGCCGGTCGTTGGCCGCCGGTGGCCGATCACACGTTGGCCCGCCTCCCTCGGGCCGCTTGGTAGCAGGGGTTTAGCCTGCGGTGTTGGTACGGGAGTCGAACCCGCGACAGCCAGATCTCAAATCTGGTGCTCTGCCAACTGAGCTAACCTGGTTGACACGACCATCGGTCAGAACCCATGTACGGAAC
>JAPLNP010000389.1 GCA_026401055.1 Planctomycetia bacterium | reverse complement strand
GTCCGACACCTTCGCGGTGTAGACGCTGCCGACCTTCACTTCGTTCTTCTTCATCGCACACCTCCATTGGGAAAAGGGAAAGGGAAACTACTTCATCGATTCGCGGCCGGCCTCGTAGGCCGCCCGCAATGCGAGCTTGATCTGCCCGACGGACACCTCGTGAAAATCGAGCGCGTCGGAGTTGCGGTACGCGAGCGTCGGCACCTTCAGCACTTGCATGGCGATTTGCGTCAGACGGACGTCGATCGCGGCCGGGTCGTCGTTGCGAGTTTGGGGACTGGTCATCTCGGGTCTCCTTCGGGGTTAGTATCGCGTGCTGTCGACGATGGTGACCTGGTACTCTTGGCCATTCGGCAGGTGAACGACCAAGCCGCGATTCAGGGTAAGCACGCCGGCGTCGTGGAACGTGGTCACATGTCCGCCGGCCCGTTCGATCCGCCGCTCGATCAGGCGGGCCAGCTTCGTCTCGAATTGCTTCTCGCTCAGACGTCGTTTCTTCATAGTCGTGCTCCTTGGGGTTCACCGATCATTGTTCGGTCGCTCGGATCGTGATCTCGTGCTTGTGCATGGCGGTGGTCCTCTTCGGTGGTTAGGCGTGATAGATGTGGTCAGCCAGGCCCGCCGCCAGAAAATCCATCACGGCGACGGCGGTCGCGTCCGTCGGGCGGACGTCCCACCCGCGATCGAAGTTCAGCACGGTCGCACGGTCGGCGATCCGCTCGAGCCAGAGTTTCGAGATACGGCTGTCGCCCAACTCGTACTCGGGGCACTCGGCGTGCTCGGGGAATACGAGTGCGTTGAAGCGATACCCGGCGATCGTCCCGATCACCCAGGTCCCAGCACCCGAGGCCCGGCGGGTCATCTTGGCGATGCGAAGGTCGCCGCCGATATCGAGGTCATGGTCGTTGGTTCGTTTCGCGTTGGCCATCGTCGTTCTCCTTTGTGTTGGGGGGCGTTCGTTTCCACATCCACACATGAGCCATGTTTTCGGGAGAACCTCAAGGCAATTCCGGGGCAGCTCGCATCGATTTCTCGGAATACTTTTTCGCCCAGGTGTAGCACCCGATGAGCACGAGTAACGCTGACGGACGGCAAGGCGGCCCGCTCAATCCCCAGGCCCTGCGGCTGGAGGACCTGGCTCGCATTCTGTCCGCCTCGGGGCCCCGGCCGGTGACCGTGGAAACGCTCCAGGCGGACGTCGATGACGGGGCGCCGACGAATCCCGACGGCACGATGAGCCTGGTCGAGTACGCCCGGTGGCTGATTACGGAGATCTCGCATGGCCGCGATTGACGTCCGCCATCTCCGGCCCAGCGAACTGTGCCGCCTGCTCAATTCGGCCGGTGAGGTGCTCAACGAGCGGCAGTTGCACCGGCACCGCACGCGCGCGGGGTTCCGCATCGGCGACGCCACGCACGTCGATCTGTTCCGGTACGTCGCCTGGTTGGTCGAAGTCCGCCACACGCCACGGCCTGAAGCGGACGGCGATCCTTACGGGTCGCTTAAGGAGCGGGCCCGGGCACGCAACGCCGCCCTGTCATTGGCCGGGCGCGACATCGGGGAACTGCCGGCCGTAGTCCATCCGGAGCGGAAGGTGCAGGCCGAGCGGGACTTTCGGTTTTTCTGCGAGTCGTACCTTCCCTTCACGTTCCACCTGCCGTGGTCCCCCGATCACCTGAAGGTGATCGCCAAGATCGAGCAAGCGGTGCTCCATGGCGGGCTGTTTGCGATGGCCATGCCGCGGGGCAGCGGCAAGACGAGCATCTGTGAATGCGCCTGCGTGTGGGCGGTGCTTTTCGGCCACCGCGAGTTCGTCTGCCTCGTTGGCAGCGACGAAGGGCACGCGATGGACATGCTCGAGTCGATCAAGACGGAACTCGATGGCAATGAACTGCTCTTGGACGATTTTCCCGAGGTGTGCTTTCCGGTCCAATGTCTCGATGGGATCGCCAACCGGTGCGGCGGGCAACTTTTTAAAGGCGAACGGACGCACATCGGTTGGACCGCCCGTGAGGTCGTTCTGCCGACGATTCCCGGCAGCAACGCCTCGGGCGCGATCATCAAAGTGGCCGGCATCAC
>JAPLNP010000269.1 GCA_026401055.1 Planctomycetia bacterium | reverse complement strand
GCTCCGAGAACAAATCCGCGCCTGGTCAAACGATGTCAACAAAACTCAGCGTGGCGTCGATTGGCAGATGAAAATCAACGATGCCCGCTGTAAACTCAAGTCAGTCTATCCCAAAATTAAGCTGTGACAAAGCACTAGGTTAGGATTGGCGAATCAATAAATGTCGCCTTTCGCTCCGCGAAAGTGGCGCGGAAGGAACGCTACTTTCGCGGAGCGAAAGGCGACAATACGACAGTTATTGATTCGCCGGTCCTTAGGGGGACAGTCCCCGGCGCTCGAACAAATCGAACAACACTGGTTTACGCATTCAACCACAAGGAATTGACCATGAGAAATCTGTTTTGCGGCGCGATCATTCTGGCGACGGTACTCTTGGCCGGCGTTGCCCCGGCGCGGGCCGGCGGCGCGGCCATCGTCGTGGGCGAAAAGCCTTCGGCGAAAACCACGCTCGCCGCCCGCGAGACGCGGCGGTACGTCTACCAGCGGACCGGCGAGTTGCCGCCGATCGTCGACCGGCTGCCCGACCGGGGCGACGCGATCGTCTTCGCGCTCGACGCGACGCTCGGCGATCAGCAGTACCGCATGAAGACGACCAAGGACAACGGGCGTGCAGTCTTGCGGATCACCGGCGGCAGCGACCTTGCGCTCTTGTACGGGGCGTACGACCTGGCCGAGAAGCTCGGCGTTCGTTTCTACATGCACGGCGACATCATCCCCGACGAGCGAATCGCGCTGACGCTGCCCGAGTTGGACGAAACCCGCGCGCCGCTGTTCGCCACCCGCGGCATCCAGCCGTTTCACGACTTCCCCGAGGGGCCCGACTGGTGGAACCTGGACGACTACAAGGCGATACTCGGGCAGTTGCCCAAGATGCGGATGAATTTCTTCGGGCTGCACACGTATCCGGAAGGCGGCGTCGGCCCGGAGCCGGTTGTCTGGATTGGGTTGCCGGAGGACGTGGGGCCGGATGGCCGCGTGAAGGCGGCGTATCCTTCGCGGCACTTCGCGACGTGCAACCAGCCCACGTTCGGGCAGGACGTGGCGGCCTGGGGCTACGCACCGACGAAGACCGGCGACTACGCCTTCGGCGCCGCCACGATATTCGACCGCGACGACTACGGGGCGGACTACATGCGCGGCGTGCGCTGCTTCGTCGAGATGACGCCCGACGAGACCAACGCCCTGTTCGACCGGATGGGCGATTTCCTCGGCGAGGCGTTCACGTTCGCCCGGCGACTGGGCATCAAGACGTGTGTCGGCACCGAGACGCCGATGGTCATTCCCACGGCGGTGCAAGAGCGTCTCAAGAAACTCGGCAAGGACCCCAAGGACCCGGCGGTTGTTCGTGAGCTATACGAAGGCTCGTTCCGCTGGATCATGAAGAACTATCCGGTCGACTATTACTGGCTCTGGACGCCAGAAGACTGGACGTGGTCGGGCGTGAAGCAGGAGCGCGTCGAGGCGACGCTGGCCGATCTCAAGACGGCGATGGCGGCGGCCGAAAAGGCCGGCGCGCCGTTCACGCTGGCCACGTGCGGCTGGGTGCTCGGACCGCCGAACGATCGGGCCCTGTTCGACCAGGTTCTGCCCAAGAACGTCCCGCTGAGCTGCATCAATCGCGAGGTCGGCCACGCGCCCGTCGAACCGGGTTTTGCCAAGATCGAGGGCCGGCCAAAATGGGCCATCCCGTGGATGGAGGACGACCCCGCCCTGATTATCCCGCAACTCTGGGCCGGACGCATGCGCGAGGACGCCGCCGACGCGCGGAAGTACGGCTGCACGGGGCTGATGGGCATCCACTGGCGGACGCGGGAGTTGGGCCCCAACGTCTCGGCTCTGGCCCACGCGGCGTGGGACCAGTCGTGGCCCTCGGCCGAGCCGGAGAAGCAACCGGCGGCGAAGGGGCCGGCGCCGGAGGGTCCCGAGTCGGGGCTGTTCGCCCACTTCCCCAACAACCCGATCGCCGACACCGAAGACGACCCGCTCTACCAGAACGTTCGCTACGACGTGAAGGCGTATCGCTTCGACGTGCCCAACGGCACGTACACCGTCACGTTGAAGTTCTGCGAGCCCTACTACGACCAGAAAGGTCTGCGTTCGTTCGGCGTGAAGATCCAGGGCAAGCAGGTCATCGAAGTGCTGGACATTTTCGGCGAGGTGGGTAAGAATCGGGCGATGGACCGCGTGTTCAAGGACGTCAAGGTGACCGACGGCCGGCTGGTCGTCGACTTCGTCCACGTTCAGGAATACCCGTGCATCGCGGCCATCGCGGTCGAAGGGCCGGCCACGCGGAAAGTCAACTGCGGCGGCCCGGCCTACAAAGATTATCAGGCCGACTGGCCGGAGTCCGGATCGACCAAGCAACCGCGGCGCGGCCTGCCGGCCGACGACTTCTACGCCGATTGGGCCCAAAACCAGTTCGGAGCGGAGGTGGCCGAACCGTTGGGCAAGCTCTTCAGCAACGTCGACGGCCGCCTGCCACGGCCGTCCACCTGGGTGAACGGCCCCGGTGGAATCCAGCCCGACGCCCGGCCGTGGGACGAAGTCCAAAAGCAGTACGCCTTCGTCGACACGATGGCCGCGCTGGCCGACAAGATTCGCGGCGAGGGCAATCGGGAGCGCTTCGATTACTGGCTCAACCAGTTCCGATACCTCCGGGGCGTCGCCCGGGCGAACTGCACCTGGGCCCGATACAACAAGGCGATCGAACAAGTCAAGGCCGAGAAGGACCCCCAGCGCCAGAAGCAGCTTGCGCGGGACGTCGCCCTGCCGATCCGCAAGGAGTTGGTCGCACAAGTCGCCGAACTGAATGGGTATCTGCTCGCGACGGCTACGACGCCCGGCGGCTTGGGCAACGTGGCCAATTGGCAGCAGCACGTGATGCCGATGCTGCTGGGCAAGCCGGGCGAGGAGCTGGCCGCGCTTTTGGGCGAGCCGCTGCCGGCCGACGCGCTGCCCGGCAAGGACTACGCCGGCCCGCCGCGGATCATTGTGCCGACCCAGCGAACGCAGGCTGCCGAGGGCGAGGCCCTGACGATCCGCGCGATCGTGCTGGACGGCCAGCCGCCGAAAACGGTGGCGCTCTACCACCGGGCGATGGGACCGGGGCCCTTCGCCAAAATCGACGCGCGGCACGTCGCCCGGGGGGTCTACACGGTGACGCTGCCTCCGGCCGAGGGGCTGGGCGTCGAGTACTACGTCCAGGCGGAAACGCCCGGCGGGACCACGCTCGTCTGGCCCCCCACCGCGCCGAAGCTCAACCAGACGCTCGTCGTCGAGCGAGTGTCGGAGTGAATGTGGCCTGACAATTCCGACGAGCGGCTGTTGACATGGGGGGGATTTCCAGGATAATCATGGTAGTATACGATCACGATATATCTACCCCGATCGGGCTGGAAACGGTAACCTGATGGTGGATACCCCGAGCCTCAAAGATCGCGCCTATCAGCATGTGCGGCGGAAACTGGCCGACGGGACGCTCCGCCCGACGATGAAAATCTCCTTGGCCGCCATCGCCAAGGAGATCGGAACGAGCCACATCCCCGTCCGCGAGGCCATCAGCCAACTTCGCAGCGAGGGCTACCTCGAGCACACCCCTTCGGTCGGCTTCTTCGTCCGGTCGGTCGGCCGCAAGGAGATGGCCGATCTGTTCAAGGTCCGCGAGGCGCTGGAGGTCACGGCCGCCGCCGAGGCCGTCGCGCGGATGACCGGCGAGACGCTCGCCCGGCTTGAGGGCATCTTCCGGGCGATGCGTGCGCAGGCGCGGGTGATCCGGGACCAGGGAGTCGAAGACTGGGCCGGACCGAAGATCCGGGAGTTGACCGTGTTGGATCAGGCCTTTCACGCCACGATCGTGCAAGCCGCCGGCAATGACGTACTCAGCCGCGTGATCTCCGAGCAACGGGTTTTTGCCGAAGTCTTCGGTCGCGCCGTCAAAGGGCCGCCGACGAGCCTGGTCTGGCGGCTGGCGCGGGTCTGCCGGTGGCATTATCGCTTGCTCCGGGCTTTTCAACTCCGCGACGTCGCCCTGGCTCGACGCGCGGCCGAGATTCACATCCGCGAGGCCTGCGAGCACGTCCTGGCGTGCTTCGACTGGTTGGAGCAGCGCCACGAAGACGAGAACCCATTGATACCGTGGGCAGCGAGCCCCGAACAGTTGATCCAATACGTGGACCGGCGCTATCTCAACGGCGGTCCCGAAACGACGGAGGCGACGGGCGATGTGGCTTGAGAGACAACGTGGCTGCCGTTGGCTCGCGGTGGCGATTCTGCTGGCCGCCGTCGGATTCTCGCGACCGGCCGGCGCCGTCGCGCCGAGCGACGCCGAGATGAGCCGGGCGAAGACGTGGTTCTCCAAGGTTTTTCTCGGAGAGCCCGGCGCCGAGTCTTCCAAGCCCCTCGGCGTCGAACTGGTGCGCCAGGACCATGGAATCTTCCAAAAGGGTCGCTCCTCGCGAGACACGGCGCCGTTGAAGTTGGGAGAGAAATCCTACCAGCACGGGTTGGGAACCCATTCGGTGAGCGAGATCGTCGTCCGTCTCGACAAGCCCGCCGCCGGTTTCGAGGCCGAGGTCGGCATCGACAACAACTATGACACGGCCGCGAAAAACGGCAGTGTCGTCTTCGTCGTCGAGGTGGCGGGAAAAGAGGTGTTTCGCAGTCCCGTTCGCCGCGGAAGCGACCCGCCGCTGCCGGTGCGCGTCGATCTGGCCGGCGCCCGGGAACTGACGTTGCGGGTCCTGGACGCGGGCGACGGACCGAGCCACGATCAGGCCGACTGGGCCGACGCGGCGATCGTTTTCGAGTCGGGCACGAAGGTCTTTCTCGACGAAATGCCGTGGATCCGCCCGGCGATCGGCTTGGCCGAGGGCGTGCCGTTCTCGTTCGTCTATGGCGGCAAGCCGTCGGCCGAACTGCTGCCGCAATGGACGAGGACCGCGAAGCAAACGAAGAATGCCGACGGGGCGACCGTGGCCACCGTGACCTATCACGATCCGGCAACCGGACTCGAAGTGGTCTGCGAGGCAACCGCCTGCGACGACTTGCCCGCGGTCGAGTGGGTCGTCACGTTCGAGAACCAGGGCAAGGCCGACGCGCCGCCGATCGAGGCCGTCCTGCCGATGGATCTTGCCGTCGCCATGCCCCCGGGCCAGGCGTGCGTGCTGCGCCATTCCCGCGGCAGCGACTGCGCGCCGAGCGACTTCCAGCCGTTGGACTTCCGCCTCGAGCCGAACGGGAGCAAGACGGTCGCGCCGGTGGGCGGGCGATCCTCCAACGGCTGGTTTCCCTTCTTCAATCTGATCTGCGGCGACCAGGGGGCCGTCGTGGCCATCGGCTGGTCGGGACAGTGGCAGTTGCGCGCCGGCCGCGACGCCCAGGGACGAGTCCGCCTCGAAGCCGGACAGCAGGACGTCCGACTGACGCTCCGCCCGGGCGAGAAGATCCGCACGCCGCGGATCCTTCTGATCCGCTGGCAGGACGATCCGACGCGCGGGCACAACTTCTGCCGGGCGATGGTTTACCGGCACATGCCGGCGCTCTCGGGCAAGAGGCCATTGCCCCACGTGCAGTGCAACAGTTGGTTTCCGGTGGGCAACGACGGCGGACTGGCCAACGAGCCCAATCAAATCGAACTGCTGCGGGCCTACGCGCCCTTGGGAATCGAGTACATGGTCATGGACGCCGGATGGTACGGAACGACGCCCAACTGGTCGGCGAACACGGGCACGTGGACGCCGCGCAAGGACGCTTTTCCCAACGGGCTTGAACCGATCGGCAAAGCGGCGAGCGAAGTGGGCATCCGCTTCGGCATGTGGTTCGAGCCCGAGCGGGTCGTGCCCGGCACCTGGCTCGACCGCGAGCACGCGGACTGGCTCTTGAAGCTCGACGAGAAGGGCAACCGACTGTTGAACCTGGGGCTCCCCGAGGTGCAGAAGTGGTTTGTCGAGATGGTCTCCGGCTACATCGAAAAAGTGCCGCTGGGCTACTTCCGGCTCGACTTCAACATCGATCCGTTGCCCTTCTGGCGCAAAAACGACGGGCCGGATCGCGCCGGCATGACCGAGATACGCTACATCGAGGGCCTGTATTCCGTTCTCGACGAGCTTCGCCGCCGCCACCCGGACGTCTTCTTCGAGGGCTGCGCGAGCGGCGGGCGACGGATCGACATCGAAAGCCTCCGCCGCTGCCACACCTATTGGCGAAGCGATCTGTATTTCAACCATTCGGCGAACCAGCAGATGATCCACGGGGCGAGCCTTTACTTGCCGGGCAACTACGTCAATACGCCGCTGGTCGAATTGGCCGAAAACCCCTACGCGCTGCGGAGCACGCTGGGGTCGGCCCTGTGTCTGGCGTGGGATCCCCGGCCCGCGACGTACCAGAAGAACGCGAACCTGTGTATCGAGCAAGGGTCGTTCGCACACCAGCGGCCGGCGGCCACGTTCGACGCGGCGCTGGCCAAGGCCACCGTCGAGCAATTCAAGCGTTACCGCCACCTGGGCTCGGGCGACTTCTATCCGCTGTTGCCCCACAACCTGGACGACGGCCAGTGGATGGCCTATCAGTTTCACCAGGACGATTTGGGCGAAGGGATGGTGTTGGCGTTTCGTCGCGGCGGCGCCTATTCGAGCGCCGAACTTGCGATGGCGGCGATCGAGCCGGAAAAGACCTACGAAGTGACGTTCGTCGACTCGGGCGTTACGCGGCAAATGACCGGCCGCGACCTGGCCAAGCCCATGTCGGTCGGCATCACCGCCAGTCCTGGCTCGGCGATGATCGTGTACAAACGGCAGTGAGCGAATCCCACGGGGACGCAAGGGCGTCGAAAGGATGAAAGACATGGTTTCTACGTTGAATCGTCGAACGGCTCGAAGCGGCGGGTTTACGCTGGTCGAGCTGCTGGTCGTCATCGCGATCATCGGTATCTTGATCGCGCTGTTGTTGCCCGCGGTGCAGGCCGCGCGGGAGGCGGCGCGGCGAATCACCTGCGCGTCGAATTTCAGGCAGATCGGCGTCGCGCTGCACAACTATCACGCCACGCACGGGAGCTTCCCCTACGGGGCGCTGAGCCAAGGCGGAGGTCGTTTCGGCCAGCCCGAGTGGCCGACCATCCACACGTACATCCTCCCCTACATTGAGCAGAACGAGTTGTACGAGGGCTTCCAGGTTGCATTGGGAACGTGGGTTGGGGGACGCCAATTGCGGCCTTGGTACACGGACCAGTTCAGCTCCTGGCCCGGCATCATCCGCGGCCACGCGGTGCCGGCCTATCTCTGCCCGAGCGATGGACGCGGCGGCATGACCAAAGCGCCCCAGGACGCCACGGCGGTGACCGGCCTCGTCCCCTTGTTTACGGTGAACTACCTGGGCCTCTTTTCCGGCGTAAACGACGGCACGGCGTGGGCCGAGTCGGAGCACACGGCGTTCGACTCCAGGCAGATCGCCGTTTTCGCCATCAACCGCGGCGCCAAGATCAGCGACATCACCGACGGCACGAGCAACACCCTCGCCATGGCCGAGTACCTGACCGGCGTGCCCACCGACGTCCGGGGCTATCCTTACACGAACCGCGCGGGCTGCAAGTTCCTTTACACGTCGCGGACCCCCAACACGACCGCCCCCGACTCGCTCTTGGCCAACCCGATGTTCTGCACCGCCGCCTTGAATCTGCCCGAGATGAATCTACCCTGCTATCCCACCGCAACCGAGACCAACAATACGGCGGCCTCGCGGAGTCGTCATCCCGGCGGCGTGCACGGCCTGTTGTGCGACGGCAGCGCCCGCTTCTTCGAGAACGAGATCGACGCGACGCTGTGGCAGACGATGGGTTGGATGCAGGACGGGCAGCCGCTGGCCGTCAACGAATAGGAACCGTTTCCAGGGGACTGTCCCGAATTTCCCGGCGCGGCGGACTTTACGCCAACCAACAATCGCGGTCGCCGCGAAAATGGGACTGTCCCCCTCGCGCCACGGAAGGGGACAGGTCCATGTTTTCGGCCGACGCTTCGTCGGTAAAAAACGTCTTCCCGCCGAAAGATGGACCAGTCCCCAAGCGGATGCGTGAACCCCCACGGAGCAACGAGGAAACCCAGTCATGACGCGACACGTTTCTGTTGGACTCATCCTGATCGCAATCGCCGGATGCGGCCGGGGAGGCATTCCCCGGGCGGCCGTCGACGGGCAAGTCACGCTCGATGGCGTCCCGATCGCAAACGGCTCGATCTTCTTCCGCCCCACCGGCAATACCAAGGGCGTGTCGGCCGGGGGAGCTATCACCGACGGGCGATACCAGCTTTCCGCCGCCGAGGGGCCGGTCGTCGGAACCAACCTCGTCGAGATCCATTGCGATCGGCGAACCGGCCGCAAGGTGCCCGTCATCGTCGGCGACCCCCGCGAGGGCATGAAGGACGAAGTGGTCGAGGGCGTTCCGGAACGCTACAATATGCAGTCGAAGCTGACGTGCGAGATTCAGCCCGGTGGCAGCTCCCACGATTTCAAGCTGACCACGAAATAGCCCCTTCCCAGGAATCCCGCCATGAAAACCCTCCTTCGCGCGGGGACTCTTGCCCTCGCACTGTTGATGCCGTGCGTCACGGGGCGTCCCGCGACAGCCGAGAACGAAACTGCCGAAAACCTCCGTTTGGCCGAACAGGCTTTCTCCGACGGCCAGACGCTCCCGCCCTTCTCGTTCGTCTACGGCGGCAGGGCATCGAGCGAACTCATCGGCGGCTGGCGGCGGACGGTCGAGGACCGCAAGCTTGACGACAACCGACGCCAGCGCGTCCTGACGTTGACCGATCCGGCGACCAGCCTGGAGGTCCGCGCGGTGGCCACGATCTACACCGACACGCCGGGCGTCGACTGGACGCTTGACTTTACCAACCGGGGCAATGCCGACACGCCGATCCTCGAGCAGGTCCGGGCCGTCGACGTGACGGCCAAGGCGAGCGGCGAGGTCACGTTGCACCGGCTGACCGGCAGTTCTTGCCGCCCGGACGACTGGCTGCCGCTGGCGGACGCCTTGCCAGCCGGCAAACGGATCGAATTCGCCCCGGCGGGCGGTAGATCGTCCTCCGGCGCCTGCCCGTTCTTCAACGTCCAGTGGCCCGGCGGCGGCGTGATTACCGCGATCGGTTGGTCCGGACAATGGAGCGCGGCCGTCGAGCGCGCCGAAGGCGATCTTCTGCGGATTCAGGCGGGCATGCAGACGATGCGATTGAAGCTGCACCCGGGCGAAACGATCCGCGGCCCGAGAATCATGCAACTGCGCTGGTTCGGCGACGATCCGTGGCGCGGCTACAATCAGTTTCGCCAGACCCTGTTGGCCCACGTGATGCCCCGCGTCGACGGCCGCCCGGTGACGCCGCCGATCGCGCACACGAGCACGTCGTTTTACGAGCTCAACGACAGCACGCAAGCCAACGTCCTTTCCCATTTGGAGTCGATCAAGGGATTGGGCTTCGAGGTCTTCTGGCTCGACGCCTACTGGACCAAGGGCGGCTTTCCGGCCGGCATGGGAAACTACGGCTTCCCGATCGATCGCGTCGAGCCCCGCGACCGTTTCCCCAACGGGCTTCGCCCCATCGGCGACGCCGCCGCCGAGGCCGGCATGACGTTTCTCATGTGGTTCGAGCCCGAGCGGGTGCATCCCGGAACGTACCTCGCCAAGGAGCATCCCGACTGGGTCATCTCGCCCAGCGGCGACGGCAGCGGACACATCAATCTCGGCACGGCCCCGGCGCGCGAGTATCTGACAAAGTACCTCATCGAAGTCGTCCGCCAATACCGGCTGGGGTGGCTGCGGATCGACTACAACATCGATCCGTTGCCGTTCTGGGCGTTTCTCGACAGCCAGGATCCCGATCGCGTCGGGATCGCCGAGATCCGTTACCTCGAAGGGCTGTATCGGATGTGGGACGACGTGCGGGCGGCCCATCCCCGTCTGGCGATCGACAATTGCGCGAGCGGCGGGCGTCGCATCGATCTGGAGACGACGTCGCGATCGGTGCCGTTATGGCGAAGCGACAACACGTGCGACATGCTCGACAAGAAGCCGGAAACGGTCTTGTCGGCCGCGATCAAAAACCAGGTGATGACCGCGGGGCTGAGCCGCTACGTGCCGTACAGCGCGTGCGGGCAGATGGGCGCGTCGCCTTACCTGTTCCGAAGCGGAATGAATGCCGGAATCAGCTTCTGCGAAGACTGCCGCCGGCCCGACTATCCCCGCGACTTGCTCCGCCAGGCCATCGTCGAAGCGAATCGCGTCCGCAAGTACTACTCCGGCAACTTCTATCCTTTGTCCGGAGTGACAATCGATCCCAAGGACTGGTGCGTGCTTCAGTACCATCGGCCCCAGGAACGGGACGACATGGTGATCGCCTTCCGGCGTCCGGAAGCGTCGGCGGCCTCGTTCGCCTGCGCGCTGCGAGAGATCGATCCCGCGGCCGAGTACGAAGTGACGTTTGCCCGCGCCTACGACCGGTCCGAACCCGTGCGGATGAAGGGCTCCGACCTTGTCCGGCTGACGTTGGAGGTGACCGAGAGTCCCGGCTCGGTGATTCTGGAATACAAGGTTCTATAGTCTGTAGTCCTTCCGCGATAGAAACTTACGAGGAACATCATGCACTTCAGAGCCGCGATACCCCGATTCGTGTTTTTTGCCGCGACCGTTTTGATGACGGCCGCTCCCGGCGTTTTTGGCGAAGAGGCTGGCGCCCCGCCGCCGAAGGTGGACTTCTCCTACGCCTTCGCCACGCCCCACCGGATGACCCTCGGCCGGCCGGAGGTGAGCGATCGCACGCTTTTGGACCTTCAGCCGGGCAGCCTGCGGATGGCGTGGACCTACGACAATCTCTCGATGCCGAACTTCCCGCCGCTTTCGTTCCGAACGCCGCCCACGTTGTGGAACATCCAGATCACGCTGCAAATCGACGGCAAACCGTTGGCCAAGAGCCGTTGGACGCGGCTCGACGGCGTGTTGCCCGGCCTGGAAAACGTGTATGAAGACCCGGCGTGCGCGGTGCGGTTGGAGGCCATCGGCGGCGCGACCGCGGCTCTGGTTCGCATCGAGATTGCCAACACCGCCGCGGCGCATCAGGTCGTCCTGCGATGCGATTCCGGCGCCTGGGGCGAGAATCCCGCTTGGCTCGATCCGGCGCAAAACGTCGGCGACCATCTGCTGGCCGGTTGGAACGACCGCGCCGACCGCGTGCTGATCCTCGGCATCGGCGCCGACGCCTATTCGCTTGAGCCCGACGGCCTCGCGCCCGGCCCAAAGGGCATCGTGCTCGTCTGGAATCTCAAGCCGGGCGAGAAGCGAACCGGCTGGCTCGTGCGGCCCTACCACGGCTATGCCGCCGATCTGCCGGAGTTGCGCAAACGGGACTGGGCCCCGGAGATGGAGCAAGGCAAGAAGGAGTGGCACGACCTCTTGGCCCGGGCGCCCAAAGTGACCGTCCCCGACGCCGACGTGACCAACGCCTATCTGGCCTGCCTCGGCGATCTATTCATCATGCGCGAGCCGTTGAGCAACGGCCAAATCGCGAGCGTGCCCGGCACGGAAGGTTACCGCGCGGGCAATTCGGGCGAGGCGGCGATCGTCGCCGTGGCGCTCGACCAGACCGGATTCCACAAGGAAGCGGCGGCCGGCTACCGGGTTTCGCTCGAAATGCAGGGCGACGACGGCAATTGGGCCGATCCGCGAGGTTGGATGCACCGGATGTGGTGCGCCTCGGGATTCAAGTGCTGGACGATCATGGAACACTATCGCCTGACCGGCGACAAGAACTTCCTCGCCGAGATCTACCCGCGGATGCGCGCCAGCTCGCGGTGGCAGGAAACCCAGCGAGCCACCATGCGGCCCGCCGGCGCCGAGCGGCCGCTTGCCTACGGCTTGATGCCGCGCGGTTTCGGCGATTGCGGGCTGATGAACGACAGCGATCTGTACGGCGTGTTCATCCCGCACAACATCTGGGCGGTGTACGCCGACCGGTGTTCGCTCGAGGCGGCGGAAATCCTTGGCAAGTCCGAAGACGTCGCCGAATTGAAGAAGATATACGAAACGGCCCGCGACGATCTGCTCTCGGCCATCGACCGCGGCGCGATCGTGGAGAAGGACTACCGTTGGATTCCCGGGGTGCCAGGCAAGACATGCGGAAGCACATGGGGGGCGCTGAACGTGGCGTTTCCGTGTGGACTGCTGCCGCCCGATCATCCGCTCGTGACCGGCACGCTGCGGCACATGGAGTCGCGCATCAGCCCGGGCGGAATTCCCATCCACACGGGATGGCTGGCCGACGGCATGTGGGTCGCCATCACGCTGGACAATCTGGCCGAGGTTCACCTGACGCGGGGCAACGGCGACGCGGCGGCCAAGTATTTCTACGCCACGCTCAACCACGGCACGCCGCTCTACACGTGGTGTGAGGAACGCGGCCAGGAGCCCGGCAGCACCAACTGTACCGGCGACCGGCAACACCTCTGGACGCCGCTGGCCGTGGTACGATGTCTGCGCGACATGCTCGTCATGGAGAGCGGCGACGGAGTGAATCTCGCCCTGGGCACGCCGCGCCACTGGCTGGCTTCCGGCAAGCCGGTCGGCATCGCGGCGGCGCCGACCCATTTCGGCCCGGTCTCCTACCAGATGCAGTACGACGCGGCCCACTCGCGGGTGACCGGCGAGCTGCGATTCGCGGAGGATTCGACCGCCGCATGGGCGGTCCTGCACGTCCGCCTGCCCGAGGGCCTGCGCGTCACGGCCGTCGATCCGGAGTCGAAGGCGGCCGTGCTGCCGGACGGTTCCGGCCTCCGCTGGACCGCGCCGCGAGGGGTGTTGAAGTTCCAGGCGACCGTGGGACGCGGCGGCTGAGCGAGTTTGGGCGTCGGCACAGCACCCATTCTTGGGGAGCAACGACGGACTTGGTCCCGTCAACCAGATTTCCCCACTCGGGTGGCGGCGCGGCGGGGTTCCTGCTACAATGCCTCGTTTTACCCGTCCAAATGGACGTGCTCCCGGCGCGCGAGTTTCTTCCGGGGGCACGGTGGGCGAGCTTTTCTCAACTCCGTGTCCTCCGGCCGCCGGCGCGGGGGCTTAACCTGGCTGGGAGAATCCGATGTCAAACGAGCGCGTGATGAATCGGTGGCTGGTCGTGTGGGGGGCGATTCTCATTCAGTTCTGCCTCGGGGCGATCTACGCCTGGAGCGCGTTTACGGCGGACATCACGAAGAAGATTGCCGACGGTGGTCTGTACGGCTTCACGACACAACAGGCGCAATGGGTTTTCTCGGCCGGATTGGCCACGTTCGCCGTGGTGATGGTCCTGGCCGGAAGGCTCCAAGCCAAGATCGGCCCGAGGCCAATCGCCGTGGCCGGCGGCCTCGTCCTCGGTCTGGGATACATTCTCGGTGGTTTCTTCGGCCAGACGTTCCCCGGACAGTTGGTGTGCATCGGCTTTATCGGCGGGGCGGGCATCGGCTTGGCCTACGTCGTGCCCATCGCCGTCGGCGTGAAGTGGTTTCCTGACAAGAAAGGCATGGTCACCGGTCTGGCGGTCGCCGGGTTCGGCTTCGGCGCCACGCTCTGGATCAAGCTGGCGGGAAGCTGGTTCGGCGGGCTGTTGAACACGACCGCCGTGTTCGGGTTGCCCGGCGTCCAAAGCGTCTTTGTCATTTACGGCATCGTGTTCCTCGTCTGCGTTTTGCTCGGGAGCATCGTGATGGTCAATCCGCCCGCCGGGTACAAGCCCGCGGGCTGGGAACCGCCGGCCCCCGGCGCGACGGGCAAGGCGACCGGGGCGATCGACCTGACCAGCGGCGAGATGCTCGCCTCGCCGCTGTTCTACATGCTCTGGCTCATGTTCGTTGGCTCGGGGTTGGCCGGCCTGATGGTGATCGGCTGCATTAAGCTGTTCGGCATCGATGCGTTGAAAGCAAGCGGGGCCGTGTCCGGGGAGAACGCCCTGGTGGCGGCCGGCGTCATCGCCGAGACGGCCGGCGCCGCGTTGGCCATCCTCAACGGCTTGGGCCGGATAGCCTGGGGTATGATTTCCGACGTGATCGGTCGGAAGATATCGCTGCTGCTGATGTGCCTGGCGCAGGGCGTCACGATGCTCGTCTTCTACCAGGTTGGCGGCTTCTACTGGGGATTGGTCATCGGGGCCTGCGTCATCGGTTTCAATTTCGGCGGCAATTTCGCCCTGTTCCCGGCCGCCACCGCCGACTTCTTCGGCAACAAGAACGTCGGCACCAACTACGGTTGGGTGTTCCTGGCCTACGGCGTGGCGGGCATCGCCGGTCCCCAGGTGGCCGGCTACTTCAGGGACGCGGCGAAAGGGGCCGGCGTCTCGGCCTGGTTCACGCCGTTCATGATCGCCGCCGTGGCCTGTTTCATCGCCGCCGGCCTCGCCCTGGTCCTCAAGTCGCCCTCGCACAAGTAGGGTCAATTGCAGTGTGGGCCGAGTGGAGCGAGTCCCACCAAAACTCCGCGGTTCCGGTGGGGCTCGGCCGCCGGTCGAACGTCGTTCTCGCCGCACATTGCGTGCGAAACCGGACTGATGCACCGGCGGCCTCGACCCACCCTTGCTTCCCGCGCCGTCGGGGATCGAGTATAATGGCTCCACGAGTGAGGGTCCCGCCGAACTTGCATCCCCCCTTTCAGGAGAGACGATCATGAGCGATAGCAGGCGAGTTTCCCAGCCGGCCGCGACCTCGCGGCGGGATTTTCTGAAGGTGTCCACGGTGAGCGTCGGCGCCGGCGTGCTCGGCTCCCTGAGCCTCGCCCGAAGCGTCCACGCCCAGGGAAGCGACGTCTTCAAAATCGCCCTGATCGGTTGCGGCGGACGCGGCACCGGGGCGGCCGTCCAGGCCCTGAGCACCAAGGCCAACGTCAAGCTCGTGGCCATGGCCGACGCCTTCCGCGACACGCTCGATCGCAGCTATGAGGCGATCTTGGCCAACTGCAAGGACCGCGTCGACGTGCCCGAGGATCGCAAGTTCGCCGGACTGGACGCCTACCAGAAGGCCATCGACAGCGACGCCTCGGTCGTGCTCTTGTGTACGCCGCCGGGTTTCCGGCCCATGCAGTATGAAGCCGCGGTCAAGGCGGGCAAGCACGTCTTCATGGAGAAGCCGCTGGCGGTCGATGGGCCCGGCGTCCGGCGGATCGTCGCCGCCAACGAGGAAGCGAAGAAGAAGAACCTCGCCGTCGTCGTCGGGTTCCACATGCGCCACGAAGCCAACCGCCAAGCCGCCGTCAAAATGCTCCAGGACGGCGCGATCGGCGACATCCGTTTCATGCGGGCGTACTACCATTGTAGCGGCGTCTGGGTGCGTCCGCGCGAAAAGGACCAGACCGAGATGCAGTACCAGGTCCGCAACTGGTATTACTTCAACTGGCTTTGCGGCGACCAAATCGTCGAGCAGCACGTCCACGACCTGGACCAGTGCAACTGGATCAAGCAAGCCCATCCGGTCGAGGCCAACGGCATGGGTGGGCGGCAGGTTCGCACCGGCAAGGACGTCGGCGAGATTTTCGACCACCACGCCGTCGAGTTCACCTATGCGGACGGAACGAAACTGTTCAGCTACTGCCGCCAAATCCCCAACTGCTGGGACGCCTTCTCGGAATACGCCAACGGCACCAAGGGCCAGGCCGAGTTGATGTGACACGCCCGGATTACGATCTCGCCGACCGGCGGCGAGCCGCGGCGCTGGGATCGCGGCGAAGACGGCCACCAGACGGAGCACGACCACCTGTTCGCCGCGCTGGCGGCCGGCAAGCCGTTTAACGAGGCCGATTCGGCGGCCGACAGCTCGTTGACGGCGATCTTGGGCCGGATGGCGACTTACTCGGGCAAGATCGTCACGTGGGACGACGCGATGGGCTCGCAGCTCGACCTTTCGCCCAAGAGCTACGCCTGGGACGCCGAGCCGCCGGTGCTGCCCGGACCGGACGGTTGCTACGCCTGTGCCATGCCGGGCATCACCAAGGCGTATTGAGGCCGAGCATTTGGCAGCATGGCGGGTTTCGGCTAGAGTGAAGGTATGAGAGACTCGCCGGCCGCCATCCTGACGCCCGCCGCGGCGGCCGTGGTTGCCCTCCTCCTCTTGGTGCTTTGGGTAACCACGGTCGGCGTACCTCCTTTGCAGGCCAGGATTCCCGGAACGGATCGACCCCCGCAGGCCGAGGGCGAGTCGTCCGTTCCGCTGGTGGGCACGCTCGTGACCTCCGACGGCCGCGCCGCCGATCTGCCCGGCGAGTGGCCCCGGTTCCGTGGGCCGAACTTCGACGGCATCGCCCACGAGAGCGTCTCCTTGACGCGAACGTGGCCCAGCGACGGTCCCAAAATGCTCTGGTCGATCGAGTTGGGCGAAGGCCACGCCGGCGCGGCGGTCCGCGATGGCCGCGTGTACGTTCTCGATTACGATCGCCAGGCGGAAGCCGACGTGTTGCGGTGCTTGTCGCTGGCCGACGCGGCGGAGATATGGCGATTCAGCTATCCCTCGAAGGTCAAACGCAATCACGGCATGTCGCGGACCGTGCCGGCGGTGACGGACAAGTACGTCGTGGCCCTGGGGCCCAAGTGCCAAGTGATGTGCCTCGACGCGAAGACCGGCCAGTGCCATTGGCTCAAGGACATGGTCGCCGAGTTCGGCGCGACGGTGCCGCCCTGGTACGCCGGCCAGTGCCCCTTGATCGACGGCGACCGGGCGATTCTCGCCCCCGGCGGCGACGCCCTGCTCGTGGCGCTGGACTGCGCGTCGGGCAACGTGATTTGGAGGAGCCCCAATCCCCGGGCGTGGACGATGACTCACTCCTCGATCATGCCGATGGAACTTGCCGGTCGCAAGATGTACGTCTACTGCGGCAAAGGCGGCGTGGCGGGCGTGGCGGCCAACGACGGTTCGCTGCTGTGGGAGACGACCGCGTGGAAAATCAGCATCGCGACGGTGCCCTCGCCGGTCATTCTGCCCGAGGGTAGAATCTTCCTCTCCGGCGGCTACAACTCCGGCGCGGTCATGCTCCAACTCCACGAGCAGGGCGGGAAACTGACGGCCGAGACGCTGTTTCGCCTCGAACCGAAACAATTCGGCTCGACGCAGCAAACGCCGGTTTTTTTCGACAACCACCTCTTCGGCGTCCGCGAACGCGACAAGCAGCTTGTCTGCCTGGACCTGGCCGGCAACGAGGTCTGGAAGAGCGGCTCGCGGAATAAGTTCGGCATCGGACCGTACATGATCGCCGACGGGCTGATTCTCGTGTTGGACGACTCGGGCGTGCTGACCCTGGCCGAGGCCTCGCCGGCCGGCTACAAGCCACTCGCCCGGGCGCAAGTGCTCGACGGCAACGACGCCTGGGGCCCGATGGCCCTGGTCGGCGGCCGGCTGATCGTTCGCGATTTGACCCGAATGGCGTGTCTCGATGTGTCCGCGGGCGGCGGACGGTGAGGAAGGGTTGTCGGTTGAAGGTTGAGGGTTGAAGGTTGAGGGTTGAAGGTTGAGGGTTGAAGGTTGTGGGTTGAAGGTTGTGGGTTGGCATGGGGTGTGGGAGGTTCGCAAGGAGCCTTGAGATGACCGACGAACAGCAATCCCGCCGATGGAATGCCGCCCTGGGCGCGGCGCTGGCGGCGCTGGCCGTGGGCGCGGCGGTGGTCGTCGGCGTGATCGCCGTCGCTCGGCTCGATTCTTCGGGCCAAGGAGGCAGCGGGCTTTCCGACCGGTTCGATTACGACCTGGAGCAGTACAAGGAGATCGATCCGGGATTGATCCGGTACGAGCAGGTGGGCGAAATCCCCGTCGCCATGCGGGTGCTTCGCGCGGTGGCGGTCGGGCCTGACGGCCGCGTCTTCGTGGCCGGCGACAAGGCCGTTCACGTTTTCGACGCCGACGCAAAGAAGCTATCGGAAATCGCCCTGGACGACCGGCCGACGTGCCTGGCCGCCGACGGTAACCGACTCCTGGTCGGCGTGGAGACCCATGTGGACGTCCTCGGGCCCGACGGCAAACGGATCGCGCGATGGGACGATCTCGGCGACCGGGCGGTGCTGACCTCGATCGCCGTTGACGAGGACTACGTGTTCGTGGCCGACGCGGGGAACAAGATCGTGCTGCGCTACGACCGCTCCGGCAAGCTGCTCGGCCGAATCGGCGGACGCGACGCCGACAAGGGCGTCCCGGGTTTCGTGATCCCCAGTCCCTATTTCGATCTGGCCGTCGCGCCGGACGGCTTGCTCCGCGTGGTCAACCCCGGCAATCACCGAATCGAAACCTACACGCCCGACGGGCATTATGAGACGCCGCTGGCCTGGGGCACGCCGGGTCTGGAGATCGAGGGTTTTTGCGGGTGCTGCAATCCGGTGAACATCGCGATCTTCTCCGACGGGCGGATCGTCACCGCCGAGTAGGGCATCCCCCGCGTCAAAATTTACTCCGCCGACGGCCGGTTCGAGTGCGTCGTGGCTGGGC
>JAPLNP010000408.1 GCA_026401055.1 Planctomycetia bacterium | reverse complement strand
AACATGAAGTCCGCCGGAAACCGGTCCAGATTCCGGTTGACCGCCTGGTCAATTGCTTTCGTTGTGGTCCCACAGAGCGCCGCCAAATCGGCGTCGAGCATCACCCTCTGGCCACGGATCAGAAGGATGCACGGCTCGATCTGGTCGACGAGCACGATCTCGGTTGTGATTTCCCACGTTTCCGCGCGACCGATGCGAGTCGCGGTATTGCCCAATCCTCCAATATCAGCCGGGTTGGCATCCGTGCTCGATCTCGGAAACAATAGGGCCCCACTCAGGGGACAGCCCTGACTGCCAGGAAGTCGGCCGCGCTGACGATCGCGATTCCCTGGAAACTGCCCAAGGGGAGCAAATGCCGACGGTATCCCGTGACGATGTGCGTTGCGCCGGCCGCGACCGCGCATTCCAGGACCTTGTCGTCGTCCGGGTCGGCGTGAACGGCCTTGAGCTGGCCCGTGATCGTAACAACACGCAGGAACGTGAGCAGATCCGCCGTGGTCTGGAGGGTTTGTTCGGCGGTGAACGACAACTTGGATTGCAGCTTTCCCGCCAATTCGTCGAGCAACTCGCGGCACGTGACGCCCTCGACGACGCCAGCCCGCGCCAATTCGACGCACTGGAAAGGCTTGCCCTTCCAGGCGACGCCGGAAAAGAGCACATTGGTGTCGAAGACGGCTACTGGCGGCACGGGCGATCCTCGTGCATCAAATCATCGACCAGTGCCTCTCGCTCGGCTTCGGACATCTTGTCCCAGTCCAGTCTCCGCTCAGTGCAAGCGCGGCGCAATTGCTCCTCGGCATACTTCATCCGCTGCTCGCGCTGCTGGGTGGCGCCCGCGGCCAGCGCCAGCAACGCCGCCCGCTGATGCTCCGGGGGCAACTGTTTCACCAATTCCACCACCTGCTCGTCGGTCAGTTCCAGGATCGGCATGGTAGCACCTCCGTAGTCTATTGTATCACGGGGAACAGCCGGGTGCCATGTCCAGGCTTGTCGTGGACATGCCTGGACAGGTTTCAGCCAACGACTACTTGGCCTCGCCCGCCGCGAAACGCCCCGTCCGCAGGAACCGCAGCGTTTGCTCGATCACCTTGTCGTCCTTCATGAGGAACGAGTGCAGGACCGGGACCACGAGGAAGTCGGCGGCGCCGTCGAGGCGGGCGGTGGCAACGGTGACGACGCCGTCGTCGTCGCCGGGCAGGGCGGGGTTGAATCCGTCGCCGTCGCCACGGCCGCCGGCGATGATGCCGAACTCGATCGGGCCCGTGGCCAGCTTGGACTCGAGCACCGCCCAACCGACGCCCAACTCGCGGGCCGACTCGCCCTCGACCGCGCCGAACGCGCGGTTCTCGCCAAACGCGGCGGCAATGCTCGAACCGTGGTTCGGCGGACCGAGCATCACGAGGCGCTTCACCCGAGCGTCGCGGAGCCGGCCGGTCGCCGGGTCGAGCTGGTCGAACAGCCAGCGGCGGATCACGATGTTGCCCAGGCTGTGGCCCACCAGGTTGATCTCGTCGATCCCGTCGAGGTTCTCGATGATCCGCCCGAGCGATTGGGCGTGGTCGTCGACGCTCCGCCGCGTGCTGGGGTAAGTGACGTTGAAGACCGTGTAGCCGCCCTTCTCGCGCAGGTAGGCACACAGCTTGTCCATCGAGCGGCGGGACCGGTTCAGCCCGTGCAGGACGATCACCGCGCGGCCGTCCATCGGCGGCAACTGCCTAAGGCGCTTGATCTCGTCGAGCTTGTTGCGGCACTCGTCCAGCGTGCCCGAGGCGTGGCGCAGGTCGTTCGGGTCGATCAGCCGGCACTGGCCGGTCATCGCGTTGCGTTGGATCCGCCACTGTTGAAACAGGAGTTCGTCGCCCCAGAACTGCTTTCCGCCCAAGGTGGGCACGGGCACAAGCTCGGCACGACCGGTCCCCAATTCGGCGGCCGTCTCCGGCGGCGCGGCGTCCAAACGCGGCAGACCGGTCGCCCAGGCGAGCACGAGCAACGTGAGGATCGAGAGAGGGCGGATCATGGGTCGGGAGTCAGGTAGGGGCCGGGGATCTGGGGTTCGTTGGACCAGGGTAAATGGAGCGGCGGCTGGAATCAAGAGAAGCTTCAGGTTGGGAACCACGAAACACCCGAAATAAGGGGGTAACAAACGGCTCGCCGTCCGCATTTGCGACGACTTCTTCAGAAGTCCCGTTCCCTTTCGCGTTTTCGCACCTTCGCGCTTTCGCGATCCTCTCATGGACCGGGGCGTTGCATTGGTGGTCGGATAACGCCCTGGTTCTTGGCGAGAATGGTGCGAAGTCAGCACCGCTACTACCAGTACCCCCCGTCAGAGAATATTGGACGCTTGGCACTTCCCCGAGTCTCTACCCCCCCAATCTCCAGCCCCACCATGGCCGCATTGATCCTGCTCACATTGCTTCCGCTTGGGGTGATCGGCGTCCAGTTGGCGCTGGGGCTGGACGGCGTGGTCGGCTATTCGTTGTACAAGGTCGCTCTTCTCACTGCGCCGTTGATCTACTGCCGCGTGACCGGGCTCGGCGTCTGGCGGGACGTTTTGAAGCCGCAAAACTGGCGGCGGCGGCTCCCGGCCGCACTCGGGCTGGGCATCGCGGCGGTGGGAATCTTCTGGGGTGCCTATTTCCTCTGGGGCGACCTGCTGCTGGACAAGACCATGATCGCCGAAAAGATCGGCCGGCAGTTCAGCGTCACCGCCGCCACCGTGCTGCTCGTGGCCCCGATCACGATCTTTGCGAATTCCCTTCTGGAGGAGTTCTTTTATCGCGGGTTCGCCTTCGGGCAGCTTGTCCGGCGTCATCGGTGGCTGGGCTACCTGCTGTCGGCGGGCGCGTTCACCATTCAGCACATGCTCTTCATTCACCACTGGGCGACGCCGCTGCCGCTGGCGATGGGCGTGGTGGCGCTCTTCGTGTTCGCGATCGTGCTCGCGCGGCTCTACGAAACGGCGGACTCGATCGTCGCCCCCTGGGTCGTTCACATCCTCGGCGACGTCGCGATGACGGGGATCGCCGTCACCCTGCTCTGGTAAATGACCAAGCACGACAAAAGAAGAGCCGCGGGCGCCCCAATCGCACTTCCGTATTCGGTCCAACGGACGTCCTGGAACAGACGATACCCTTGTCCGATACTGCGTGGTCCAACGCGCGAGGTAAGTCTCGCTCTGCAATTGCGAGAGGCGCCCACGGCATTTCAATACTACCACCCCGGCGCCGAGAGAAAATGCCCCTAATGGCCTGCAACGAACGGATCATGGGAATGCTTCGGCCGCCGAACGGCCGTCCGCTCAACTCCCAATCTCGATCCCCAACGCGATGTATGGTCGCGGCCGACCCACCAACGCAGGCGGCGGGCGTTTGTACTACTGAACAGACGAGTGAATTTGGTGCCGTTTCGGCAGTGTGATCGCGAACACCGTGGGCCCGCCGGGTCGGCTGTCGACGTCGATCCGGCCGCCGTGATTGGTCACCACGATCCGCCAGCACTTCGACAGGCCCAGACCCAGCCCCCGGCCCGCTTGCCGGGCGGAGAAATAAGGATCGAACAGATGCCGCCGGGCCTCTTCGGTGACGCCCGGGCCGTCGTCGCTCACGCGGATCTCGACGTGCTCGCCGGCATCGGCCAACGCGACGTCGATGTGGCCGCCGTGGCCGATCGCCTCCATCGCGTTGCGGCACATCGCCCGCAGGGCGACGGTCAGTTGCGTCGGATCGGCCTCGATCTCCAGCGGTCCGACGTGGCCCAAGCGCGAAAGCGTCGTGGCCTGCTCGGCCATCCGCGGCGCTAGCTCCGCGATCAGGTGATCGACCAGCGCGACCAGTTCGGTCGTCTGCACCGCGGGGGCGGGCGGCCGGGCGAAAAGCATCATGTCGGCAATCATCTCGTACACGCGTTTCGCCTGGGTGTTGATCAACGCCAGCCCGCGGCGACGCTCGGGGTCCTCTTCGTCCTGCAAGAACAGTTGGGCCCGGCCCGCGATGACGGCCAGCGGGTTGTTGATTTCGTGGCCCGCCCCGGCGGCAAACTCGGCCATCGCGTCGAGCTTCTCGGCTTCGAGCGTCTCGTGGAAACGGGATTCCAGTTGCGCGAGCCGCGCCACTCTGGCGGCGATCGCGGGCAGCAGCGTGGCGACCGCCGGCGCCGGCCGCGCCCAACGCGCTGCCGCCTCGGCGGCGCGACGGCGGCACTCGCGCGCCGCGTCGTCCGGCACCTCCGCCGCTCGCTTGCCACCGAGCGCCTCGACCGTCCGAGCAACATGGGGATTGACTGGGTAGCCTTTTCGTCCGGCGAGCGTCTCGGGCAGATACCCGGAGGCGGACTTCAGCGAGCGACGGCCCGAGAGCATGAACCACCGGGGCGCCTCGTGCAGGAGACCGTCGAGGTAGGCACGGTCGGCCGCTTCGTCGCCCTCCGACCGCGCCGCGAGCGCCGCCAGTTCGGCCACCTCGAGCACTTCCGCGACGCGACCGGCATAGAGGGCGGCTTCCGCGGCGTCGGCGACGTATAGCGGGCGGTCCTGCTTCGGATCCCATCGGAGCACGCGCGGCGCGTGCTCGACGAGCCAGGCGGCCAGGTGGCCGACGTCCTCGGGCGGCGTCCCGTCGCAGGCGGCCATCGCGACGGACCACAGCGCAAGCGGGGGATCGACCGAGAGCGCTTCAGCGAGTCTCGCCACGGCGGTGGAATGCTCGTCGGCGAGCAAGGCTTCGACCAGCGCGGCCGCGGAGCCATCCGCCATGGGAAGCACGCCACGATGGGAACCGGCGACGAGGGCGGGCAAGCGGTGCATCGGGGGCACGATCCTCGGGGTGGCGATTCCCGGAGCGCGGCGACGGGCGTGGCAGCACCGCAAGTCACGCCCTTCGCCCGAGGCTCAGGAACGTGTCACCCTTGGGCAAGCATCCGTTCGCGCGTGAGTTCAGAAGGCCGAGACGGTCTCGATATCCAAGAGTTGGCACATCCGTTCGATGAGCTTTTCGACCTCGAAGGGCTTGTGCATGAACTCGTCGGCGCCGGCGGCTTCGAGCTCGCCGACCTTGTCTTCCTCGACCATGCCCGAAATGCAGATGATCCGGACGTCGTTCATGGATTTGTCGCTCCGGACGCGCTGGCAGACTTCCTTGCCGTTGATGTCCGGGAGCATGATGTCCAGCACGATCAGGTCGGGCCGGTACTCCTTGACCACCATGCCGGCGTCGAAGCCGTTATTGGCGGTCCGGACCTCGAATCGCCCGTCCCGGTCCAGCACGTCGGAGATCAACTCGACCAGTTCTTCGTCGTCGTCGACGATGAGGACCTTTCGCTTGCCGCTTTCCAGCGAGTCGGTCGGGATGCCGTTGTCGCGCATGAACGTGAAGAGTTGGTCGCGCGGGATGCGTCGGAACCGGCTGCCGGGCACCCGGAACCCCTTCAACTGGCCGGAGTCGAAGCAGCGAATGATCGTCTGCTGGCTTACTTTGCAGATCTTGGCGGCTTCGCCAGTCGTGAATACGGTTTTTGTCGCCATAGCTCGTTAATCATCCTCCTGCTAGCCATTGGAGAAGCTAGTCCTGACGAAACCCGACGCCGCGTCTCGGCAGCACGCGCGGGGGTTTCTGGTCCTCCGTGTGAACATCGCGGAAACTAGCCCCGAGTCCGCGAATAGCCGTAACCCCTTCAGCTTTCGACGCTGACATAAACAGCAAGCTTATCCGGTTCTGCCGACTTTACCGAATCTGCCAATAGGGCTCAATTATAGCTATCTTCCCGCGCGTGTCAATACGGCTATTTATTTTTCAAGTTGTTATGCCATAAGGCTTTACGCCAATTCCCTCCGCGAGAGTCTTCGTCGCCGCCCGGGACAGTCCCCGCCGGATGGGACAAAAACCGCCGAAAGTGCCCTTGGCGCGAGATTACCATCATGGCCGGACGTCGATGCCCCAATATGACTGAAACCGATTCTCCGAGGCGACCACAACCGACAAACGACCACTGGCCACTGACATTAGCACTCGCGGGCTGCCCGATCGAAAATCCGGTCAAAGCGCCGTCGGTTCTCTTGGGTGTACCCGCGGTACTCGGCCAGCAGCGCGTCGGGGTCGTCGTGACCGAAAAGATGGGCAAGCCGGGTCAGCTCCGTGGGATCGTCGGGAAGCCGGCTCTGGGTGGTCGCGCTGATCAACCCCAGCCGGCTTTCCAGGGTCCGCAGGAAACGATAGCTCTCGGCAAAGAACCAGCCGTCGTCGCCGTCGAGGTGTCCCGCCTCGCCCAACGCGGCCAGAGCGGAAAGGGCGTTTGGCATCCGCAGCCGAGCGTTGCCGCGTCCGTGCTTCAGTTGGAGCATCTGAACGAGGAACTCGATGTCGACGATCCCGCCCGGACCACGCTTCACGTCGCCGGCCGCCGCGCTCTTCTCCTGGCGGTGTCGCATCTGGCGGATCGTGTCGGCGTCCTCGGCCCGCCAGGGATGCTCGAACGCCGCGGCGTTCACTGCCCGGACGGCGGCCTTGGCGACCCGCTTGGAACCGAACACGACGCGGGCTTTGCACAGCGCCTGGCGTTCCCAGAGCTGGCCGCCGCGGTGGGCGAAGTAGCGAACGAACTCGCCGAGCGACGTGGTCAGCGCGCCGCTCTTGCCGGTGGGACGCAGCCGCGCGTCGACCTCGTACAGCCGGCCGTAGACGCTCAGCCGGCTCGTCATTTTGATGATCGCCTGGGCCAACTCGCTGAAGAAGTGCTGGTTGGTCGTGGTTTCGACGCGCGGGCCGGGCTCGGGTCCGACGGTGTTCCCTTCCGCTTCGTAGAGGAAGACGAGGTCCAGGTCGCTGTGGTAGTTCATCTCCCGGCCGCCGAGTTTGCCCATCGCCAAGATCACCATCTCGCAAGGCTCGCCGGCGCGGTGGGGATGCGTCGGGGAGTCTTCGGCGACGCAGGGCCGGCCGAACCGGGCAACGAGGCGGTCCTGCTGGTACCGCGCGATCTCGACGAGGCAAGTCTCGGCGATGGCCGACAGCGCGGCGGTGGTGGCCTGAATGTCCTCCTTGCCCAACATGTCCCGCACGCCCACGCAAAGCTGCTGGTCGATCTTGAAACTGTTGAGGATCGGATCGAGGTCTTCCGCCCCGCGGCACAGATCGGCCAATTGGCCCCGAAGCGTTTCCGGCGTCGGCAGCTTGTCCAGCACGAGACTGTCCATCAATTCGTCGCTCATGCCCGGGTTGCTCGTCAACAGACCGCAAAGAAACGGGCTGTAGGCGCACAGGTCGACGTACAGTCGCAGCGACGGCGGGTTGAAGCTGAACAGCTCCCAGAGCACTCCCTTGCCGCCCAACGACGCGCTGACCTGGTCGAGATTGACCAGCGTCGAGTCCGGATCGGGAGTTTTGGCGATGGCCGCCAGCAGCTTCGGGGCGATGGCGGCCAGAAAGTGCCGGCACCGCCGCGTCGAGAGGAATCGGATGTTCTCCTCGCCCAGCGACATCAGATTGCGGTAGGCCTGCTTGACGTCGCGGAAGGGGTATTTGCCCAGGACTTCGAGGATCCGCGGCTCCGGCGGTTTGGGGTCGAGGA
>JAPLNP010000248.1 GCA_026401055.1 Planctomycetia bacterium | reverse complement strand
GTCCGCTCTCACCCCCAGGACGCCTTCACTCCCCTTCCGATCCCCCTACGGACCTTACCCGAGTGCTTCATGAATAATCCGGGCTAATCTTCGCTAATCTCCCATATTAGCGTTGATTAGCGAAGATCAGTGTTCCCCTCTCTTTCCCTGGTTCCTTTGTTCCTGCGTCACTTCCTTAACTTCGTGCGTATGGGGTCCAGGGAATTCTCCCCCTGCGTGGAATTCCCTCCCCCCTGCCTGGCGAAGTCCGGGTGAACCGTCCGGCCGACGGGCCGGAACCCCGCATGCTACAACTACCGCGCGACACTAATTTCGTATCGCAGTTGTCTCAAAACGGTTGACACGTTCCGCTTCTACTGCCCGGTCCGCGCGAGCGCCACGGGGTGGACCACCTGAGCAGCGCTATGCACCTGCGACTCCGCCGGAGGGCTGTCCCCTTGCGGCGAAACAAATGGGTTGGCGATCCGCAATGGGCCCGGCGTCGGGCGGTCCGCGCCGGCGGCCAGCACCTCGGGCTGGACGTACTCGTTCTTGATCGTAAGCGGCACGACCACGGTCCGTTCCGCCGCGGCGACCTGCGCGCCGCGAGGATACGGGCTGACGCCATACCGGGCATAGACCGGATGGCCATAGTAAACCGGCGGGTAGAACGCGAAATAAGGAGGCCGCTCCTGTGACAGACTCGGCGGGAGCCAATAGCCGGGATACGCCCCGCACCAGAATGACCCGTCACCGTACCAAGCCTCTGCCGACGGGGCCAACGCACCGACCATCATCAGGGCGGCAAGCACCATCCCAAGCTTCATTCTCAGCGTCATTGGAGTCACCTCATATTGCGAAGAGCTTCCGGATTAACACGGCAACCTATGTTACCTAAACGACGGAATAGTACAACCCGCCATTGTGGTGGGTATAAGCCAATACTTCTCGACGCAATATCACCTCTGTCCACCCGGCAGGGGAAGATGACGCGGGTCGGGCGTCGACGTGGCGTCGTCGTCCGCCCCCAACTGGGGCATCGAAAACGGCGTGTCCGCGCCGGGGACTTTCGGAATCTCGAAGACCACGGTGCCCAAGTCCTCTTCCGAGGCCGCCCGGCCGCATCCGCCGGATGCCAACATTGTGGCGGCGCAGACGATCAGAAGAGCAAGAACAAGAAGACGTCGCATTGGTGACTCCTGGCGCATCGGGCGTGTACAATCGATAGCCTCGATTTTACCTCCCCTTTGGCTGGAAATACAGCCCGCGACCATTGACAGGGGACTGTCCCGATTTTCGCGGCGCTGAGGACGTTGTCCGGCCGAATCACGCTATCGCCGCGAAAATGGGACTGTCCCCCTCGCACTGTCCGAAACCTCCGCCTTCCACGGCGCCCGAATGACTGCCGAGCATCTGACCTCCGCGCTCAAGCGAGAGGCGTTGCGACTGGGATTCGACCTGGTCGGCGTCTGTCCCGCGGTGACGCCACCCGGGCTGGAGCGGTTCCGCGACTGGCTTGCCTCGGGCCATGCCGGCCAGATGCACTACATGACGGATCGCGCGGCGGCCTACGAACACCCCAGCCACGTCCTCGACGGCGCGAAGAGCCTCTTGATGCTGGCGGTCAACTACCACACGGAGGAACCGGCCCCAAGCGGGCCCGGGCAAGGCCGCGTGTCGCGCTACGCCTGGGGCGCGGACTACCACGACGTGATCCGGCGGCGACTGCGACGGTTGGCCGACTTCCACCGCCGACTTGTGCCGGGAGCCCGGGTCCGCGGTGTCGTCGACACCGCGCCGCTTCTGGAGCGCGACTTCGCTCGGCTCGCCGGACTCGGCTGGATCGGCAAGAACACGATGTTGGTGAACCGGCGGCTGGGAAGCTGGTTGTTCCTTGCCGCGATTCTGACCAGTGAAACGCTCCAATACGACGAACCTCAGCCGCCGGACCGCTGCGGCTCGTGCCGGGCGTGCCTCGATGCGTGTCCCACCGGCGCGCTCGTGGACGCCTACCGTCTCGACGCCCGACGGTGCATCAGCTACTTGACGATCGAGCTTGGCGGCGCGATACCGGTGGGGCTGCGAGAGCCGCTGGGCGATCGGCTCTTTGGCTGCGACGCCTGCCAGGAGGTCTGCCCGTGGAATCGCCGCGCGCCGGTCGCGTCGGAGAAGGCATTTCAGCCCGCCCCCGGCATGAACCCGATGGAACTGTCCGAGTTGTTCGCCCTTGACGAGCCGACGTTCCGCGCGCGATTTCGCAAGACGCCCCTTTGGCGCGCGCGGCGCGAAGGACTGCGGCGCAACGCGGAGATCGTCCTCAACAATCAGTCTTCAAGAAACCTCAAGACCGTCGAGGAACACTGATCCTCGCTGATCTTCACTGATTCTCTACATCAGTGTCGATTCGCGGAGATTAGTGTTCTCATGTGAACTGTCAACTGATTCCGACGCGGATCCTTACCATCCTTCGCTCAGGTGCTCGCGCGGCGGATAGCGGCCGGGCAAGTCTTCGGCGTACCACCTATCGAGAACCTCGCGCAGTCCCTCGGGTTTGCGCACGGCGACAAACGCCGCGCGGACCTCGTTGCCGCGCGGGTGCAGTTGCGAATACTTGATCCCGAACTTGCGCATGTGCCGTCCGAACCGCGGCCAGCCGTAGACCGCCTCCGACATCCGATAATGCTCGGCGATCACTTCGCGCTGCGCGTGAAGCGACGGCGGCGGCGGCAGGGGGCGACCCTCGAACAATGCCCGGGCTTGCTCGAAGATCCACGGATTGCCGATCGCGCCGCGGGCGATCGCGACGCCGTCGACCCCGGTTTCGCGCATCATGTCGACGCAGTCTTGGACCGCGAACAGGTCGCCGCTGCCGAGCACCGTCTTCGCGCCGGCGTGGCGTTTCACTTCGCGGAGGAATTCCCACGACGCGCGGCCCTCGTAACGCTGGGCGACCGTCCGTCCGTGTACGGTGGCCGCGACGGCGCCGAGGGCGAACGCCCCGTCAAAAATCGCGAAGAACCGCTCCCGGCTGGCGTCGCTGTCGTCGATGCCGCGGCGCATCTTCACCGTGACCGGAATCTCCGGCGGCACGGCGTCGCGTACTCGGCCGACGATCTCCAACGCCGTCTGGGGCTCCCCGAGCAAGTAGCCGCCGCGATGCCGGCCGAGGACTTTCCGGACCGGGCAGGCGAAGTTGATGTCGATCGCGTCGAAGCCCGCCTCGACGAGCTTCTTGGCCGCCGGCGGAAACTCCTCGGGCGTGTTGCCCATCAACTGGGCGCCGCTGGGATGCTCTTCGTCGGTAACGCGGAGGAACCGCTTCGCGCGGCTGCCGCGGCTGACCTGGACGACGAATTGATCCAGCAGCACCTCGCACACGGTGTAGCTCGCCCCCAGCCGCCGCGCGATCACCCGCATCGGCCAGTCGCTGTAGCCGCTCAGCGCCGCCTGCGTCAGGGGCAGACCGATCCGGATCGGGCCGAGGTGAAGGGAGGGATACATCAATGCAGTACGGGGCACATGTCGAACCACTCGCGGCCCTGACGGCGCATCCACTCGGTCGACGTGGGCGGGCCCCAACCGCCGGCCTCGTACAACGCGATCTCGGTCATGTCGGCCGACTCCCACGCCCGGGCGATCGGGTCGACAATCCCCCAAGCCAGCTCGACCTCATCCGATCGGGAAAACAGGCTGGCGTCGCCGTGCAGCACGTCCAATAGGAGCCGCTGATACGCCTCGGGCATTCCGCCGGCGAACTTGCTTCGGAAATTGAAGTCCAACTCGGTCATTCGCAGTTGCATTCCGGCGTCGGGCACCTTGGTCTGGAAGTACAACTGGATTCCTTCGGCCGGCTGGATCTGAAGGACGAGGCGGTTGGCCTCGTGGGTGCTCGTCGGCCCGCCCTCGAACATCATGTGCGGCGGTTCGCGGAACTGGATCACGATTTGCGTCGTCCGGCAGGACATGGCCTTGCCCGTCCTCAGATAGAACGGCACGCCCTGCCACCGCCAATTCTCCACCTCCACCTTGACCACGCCGAAGGTGGCGGTCACGCTGTCCGGCCGAACGTTCGCCTCGTCGCGGTACCGGCGGTATTGGCCGCGAACGGTGTCGGCCGCCACGTCCTGGGCTCGCTTGGGGCGAATCGCGCGGAGGACCTTGACCTTTTCGTCGCGCACGGCGTCGGCCTCGAAACGGGCCGGGGCCTCCATCGCCGTCAGACACAGCAGTTGCAGCAGATGATTCTGCAACATGTCGCGCAGCACGCCGGCCGACTCGTAGTAGTCCGCCCGGCGACCGATCGTCGAGTTCTCCGCCGCGGTGATCTGGACGTGATCGATGTAGTTGCGGTTCCAGACGGGCTCGAAAATCGTGTTGGCGAACCGCAAGACCAACAGGTTCGCGACCGTCTCCTTGCCCAGGTAATGGTCGATCCGGAACACCTGCCGCTCGCGGAACACCTTGTGGAGCGCTTCGTTGAGGCGTCGGGCGGTGGCCAAATCGCTCCCAAAGGGCTTCTCGATCACGACGCGACACTTGCGGCAAGGCTGCCCGGCGAGCTTCGACGCGCCAAGCTGCGCAATCGCCGGCTCGTAGAATCGCGGGGCGGTGGAAAGGTAGTATATTCGGGTAGCGGCGTGATCCCCGTCCAGTGGCGCAAGGAACTTACGCAGCTTAACAAAGTCCTCCGATTCGCCAATGTCACCCGGCTGATAGTAAATCGACCGGGCGAACTCCTCCCAAGCCGCCGGGTCGAACTCGCCCTCGCCTACCCGGACAGCCGACTCCGCCAGCTTCGCCCGCCACTCGTCGTGCGTAAACGGCGTCCGCGAGAAGCCGACGATCCGCGTTTCGCCGGGCAGCCGTCCCTTGCGGTGCAGTTGAAACAGCGCGGGAATCAGCTTCCGATTCGTCAAATCGCCGGACGCGCCGAAGATGACAATCGTGTCAGCCATCGCAATCCCCTGGACTGAAGACACGGGCAACCACCCGATCAAGTGTATCCGCCAGCCGATTTCAGGCAAGGTGGATCACACAAACCGAGCCGCGACCGTGAGGCAACGGTGCACCGAGCCGCGACCGTGAGGGAGCGATACACTGAGCCGCGCCCGTGAAGAATCACGCAGAATACCGCAGCCGGGTCTCTTGGCGCTATCGTTCCCATCAGGGGAAGACCTCCGATCTTTCCCCGATGGGCACGAGCTTGACCCACTCTACGTGAATGACCCGGGTCAGAATGCCTTCTGTGCCTCCACGCCCTGGTCTCCGCTCTTGTAGGTGTCGTTGAGTTGCTCGACCTGCCTCTGCTGGAGCTGCGTATTCGCCTTCTGCAACCCTTCGAGCAGATCGGCCTTCGACAAGGGAGCCGGCTGGGCCTGCCCGGCGGGCTGTGCCGTCGCGGGCGACGCCGCGGAGGCCGCTTCCGGCTTCGGGCTGGGAATCGGCTGCGGCGCCAGCTCCGTTTGTCCTCGGAAGAAGGCGTAGCGGGTGGGGTCGGCCTGAGCGATGACCGTCGAGGTGCCCTGGATTCCGTCGGCAATGAAGACGCCCCGGAGGTCCGTCTCGCCGGAGACGAAGTCGCCGTTGCGGCTGCCGATGACCTTCACGTGGACCGCGTTGAGGTACTTTTCGGCCTTGGCGTCCTTGACCGTGGTGCGGACGCGGCCGGAAGCGGCGTCCTCCTGGACTTCGACCACCAAGGGCGTGACGAGCACCAAGCCGCTGGCGTGCAGGTTGTCGCCGCGGCAGACGACCAGGTAGGCGCCTTCCTCGGTCAGTGGCAAGGCCAGCTTGTGGGTGCGGTCGCGGTAGTCCTTGCCGTCGCCCAACTGCAGCGTGGCTTCGTGGTGAGGATGGATGCCGGCCAGGTTGATCTGGGTGATGCCGCCGAGGTTCCGTTTCAGCAGGCTGAACTTCATCAGGTCGATCCGATAGACCTTGGCATCGCAGGCCGCGACGTTGCGGTACTTCAACTCGACCTCGGCCGGCTGGCCCGGCTTGACCGTGGTGACCTCGGGCAGCTCGATAGCCTTGCGGCTGAAGTACTCGATCGCTTCGTTGGCATCGGCGAAGCGGTCCTTCACGCGTTCGTACTCGCGGATCGCCTCGGCCGCCTGGCCGAGGCTGTGATGGACCTGGCCGAGGATGTAGATGGCCTGCCACTTGTTGGGGCTTTCGACCTCGCGGCCGGTCTGTTTGTCGATCCGCTTGGCCTCGGACACCTTGCGGCACATCTGCAGCGCCGCCTCGTGCTTGCCCATGGCAAAATGGCAGTAGCCAATCATGTACCAGTAGCTGTCCAACAGGTCGCTCTTGGGATAGCGTTTGACGTACTGGTCGCACGCGGCGGCTGCCTTGTCGTAGTCCTTGAGTTCCAGCAAGGCGTTGGCGGTGGAGAAGGCGGCCTGATCGGCGGCGGGGTCTTCGGGGTGGGCCGTGAGAAACGCCTGCAACATCCGCCACGCCCGACGCACCAGGTCCACCCGATTGATCTTCTGTTGCCGCAGCTTGGCGTCGGTGGCCGCCTCGGGGGCCTTGGCGTAGACGCGTTGGGCCAGGGAGTAGGTTGCCGCCGCGACGTAGGCCTCGGCGGGGTACTCCCTCAGGAGCCGCCCCATCACGTCCACGCTTCGAGCGAACTCGCCTTGGTCTTCGAGGAAGCCGGCCACGGCGCTCTCGCGGCGGAAGCTGCTCTCGACCGTCGCGCGGAAGACGAGGTAGCTCCGCTCGAATTCGCCCATCTGGTGATAGGCGTCGGCCACTTTGACAATCTTCTCGAAGGAAATCTGCTCGGTCGGCCACTTCTCCTTGACGATCTCGAAGTAGTGGACAACCTGGTCCGGCGGCCCCAGCTCCAGATGCGCGTCCAGAAGCATCCGCACGGCGTCCTTGTAGACCTCGGGGTTGAGGTTCCAGTTCTGGACCAGGTCGGCAAGATGCCCTTGGGCCGTCTTCAGGTCGTGCTTGTCGAAGTGGCGCTTGCCCAGCTCGTAGAGTTCCTGGGGCGTGAGGCGATACTTGTCGGCGCTCTGCTGGCCCGCGGGCAGCACCTCCAGCGGCTTCACCGCGGTCACGATCAGTTGGCTGGGGCGATGGGCGTCCCGCAACACGGTCGGTCCGGCGCGATACTGGCCCGGCAGGTAGCCGTACAACTCATAATGGATCCTGCCCACGTCCCGGCGGCTGCCGATGTAGAACGTGATCGCCCCGGGCGAGACCTCGAACCACTCGAAAGGCCCTTGGACCGACTTCTCGATAACCGTGGTTCCGCTGGGAATCGGCTCGGTGACGACGAGGTACTCCAGGTGTTCCTCGGGCACGTTGGCGGGGAGGTTCTGCCGCCAGACGTGCAGTTCGACCGCGCCGCGGCGGCCGACCGGCAGTTGCGTCAGGGGGTTCTGAAATCCCTGATAGCTGCCCACGAGCACGCCGAAGCCGCGCGGGATCTCCCGGCCGTCGAACTCCAGGGGCGCCGGTTGATACGTCCGCTCGATCCACCAGTCCTTCGTCGTGCTGGCCAACTTGTCGGCAGGCACGAACCCACCCAGGATGCACTGGTAGCTGTAGCGACCCCGGCCGGTTATCTGGAACTGGACCCGCTGCTTGCCTTCTTTGAGCAGCTTGCCGGGCACGTCGACCGAGAGCGTTCCGGCGGTCGGATCGACGTCCAGGGTGGCCACCTCGACGTCGTTGACGGACACGGCCAGTTGGTACTTCTCGCCTTCAAAGCGGCTCTGGACGAACCAATCGCAAAGCGCCAGCGTGGCCGGGCCGGTCGCCTTCTCGGGCGTCCAGCGGTTGCCCGTCCGATGGGCCAAGAGCCATTCGACCAGATCCTTGGTCTTCGGGTCGTTCGGCGCGACCGCCTG